>NZ_WTKV01000001.1:0-337453 GCF_011378705.1 Pseudoalteromonas sp. SA25
ATGTCCCGTCCTAAAATACGTTGACGGTTTTAATTGAAGGCCAGTAGCTTTTGCTCCTGGCTTTTTTTGTGCACTTGGTTTGGTGTTTTCATTCCCAAACTCAAATGCGGCCTCATTTCATTGTATATTAATATTGATTCTTCGACGAGTTCACGTAGCTCTTTTAGATTTTGGCATTTATAGAGTAAGAACTCCTGCTTCAATATGCCGTTAATACGCTCCGCCAGTGCATTTTGATAGCAGTCATAGCCATCGGTCATTGATGGAATAATGCCATTTTCATTAAGCTTTATTTGATATACCTGCGAGCAATACTGCAACCCTCTATCTGAATGATGAATCGTACTACATTGATACTGACGATTATTGATTGTCATATCTAATGCCTTAACAACATCTGTCGCCTTCATTTCATCACTGAGTTCATAACCCATAATTTTGCGACTATACGCATCAGTTACTAGCGATAGATAGTGAACACCTTGCTCTGATTGAACATAGGTTATATCGCTTACAAAAACCTCTTCTGGCCGCGATGGTTGCACATCTTTTAGCAAGTTAGGATGCTTTTTCATCCAATGTTTACTAAAAGTAGTTTTAATGTAACTACGCTTAGGTTTAACCAATAAACGTTCATTTTTCAAATAACTAAAAAAAGCGTCTCGACCTAAACTTATGCCTCGCTCTATGAATTTTGGTTTAAGTAAAAAATACAACTTTCTTCCACCTAAGCGCGGCATAAAACGTCGTATTTCCAATACCATCGCTTTAACTGGTGCTAGTTCAATAGCACGCAGTTTAGCTCTGCTCTCTCGTTGATATATCGCTTGTCTCGTTATACCAAGCAGCATGCAAGCACGTTCTAAGCTAACTATTTTTTGCTTTTGAAGGCTTCTTGCTCCTTGGCAATATACTTTTTTCGAAGGCTTGTTCCATGCTCAGCGTCAAGGATATTAACCACTTCATTGAGTAACAGGTTACGTAAGTGCTCATCTTCAAGCTCTCGCTCGAGGCGTTTTATTTTTTGAGCGGGACTTTCTTTGGCTTTAGGTGATGTAGGCATAGTTATCTTAGGTGATTGAGTCCAATCCATCTTACCGTGTTTTCTTAACCAAGTAAGCACGGTAGAACGACCTTGTATGCCATAAATTTTTTGGGCTTGTTTATAAGTCATATCGCCTTTTTCTACAGCGTCGACAACTTGTAATTTAAAGCCTAATGAATAATCTCGTTGTGTTCGTTTGATCGGTGTATTATTTGACTTGGTCATAATAAATCCTAAATGTGTAAACACATTTCAGGACGAGACAATAAAAACACAAAAGCCGCTGAATATAAATTCAGCGGCTTTTTACGTTTATGTTTTACTAGTTACCAATAATCATCGTTAGCTTGGCTATAAAGTCTTTGGCTGCTTGCTCAGAATTTATTTTAAACGCCACACCGTAGTGAATAGGCTGAGCACTTTTAAAAATACGTGTAGGAAAGCGTGTCATCTCGCTGCTATGAAAGTAGCCTTGCGCACGCGTTACGCCATCAATATCACTAAAATCATCGCTAAATACTTCAAATGCGGGCCGAATTACTATTTTACCCTTGCCGCTTTCGCTGTGGGTATAAAATGCTTCTTTAGAGTTTACTAACATGTACTCTGCAATATTTTTAATCTTAAAATTACTTCTGCACTGTAATTTAATGAGCTGTTCTGTCAGCTCGTCTGCACTATAAGCCACGTGTAATCCCTATTAGTTAATTTGCGTATTAGATTAACGCATACACAATAAAATCTGAATTTATTTGTCTGCTTTACTGCGTTATATCACATACAAAAGCGAGTTTTTCATTGTTGTAACTCATTCTTGTTATATTTGTTTCGCAGTAGGTGCTTAAATTAAGCCATTGCGATACTTCATCACTTCCATCAAGTTTACGCTGATAAACGCGGTTTTTAATAGCATAAGCGATAGTTTCATCATCTTTCAAAATAAAATCTTGAACTTGAGCAGGTAACCTTAGTAGGTCTTCAACTTGTTTATCCTGTGGATTAAAACTCGCTAAAATATGTTGCTCGTTTTTAGTGTAACTAAATAAAAATGCAGCTGTAGAGTTGTTATAAATAAGCGTTCGGCCAATATTACTGGCAGCTATTTTCCCCTTCGCTTGTGCAACAGAAGTATATTGAAGAGTATGAGGCTTTCCTAAAATAAACATTACTAAATCATTTTGAACACCCCATGCATGGTACCCAACAGGTTCAATCCAATCAAAAATACGACTTGGCGCATCTTCGATTTTGAGTGGGTATTGCCACAGTTTTTGCTTACCATCTGCCTCTACAACAATCGCTGATACTGCATCACCACTTGGCATAACCGTTGGTGAATATTCGCTTACGGGAGAGTTACTGATATTAATAACTTTTTTTGATGTTAAATCGTAATAAGCAATATCGGTTTGGCTTTGCTCACCTGCAATCACCTCATGAGTAAAGTATAAACCTGTACTTGTTAAGTGCGGTTGGTTGTTATAACTGTTTTTATCACTCACTATATTAACTTGTACCCCATAAGGCGTATTTAAATCAGCAAGTAATACTTGGCTTTTTGGCATGCTAGCCTGCGCCATAATTGGGCTAAGCGCTGCTATAGAAAATATCCCAAGTAATGGTTTAATAAGTTTCATGCTTTCTCTCGTTTTAATTTTAAGCACCTCATGATAACGTTATTTGCTGATGACGTCACTTGAGCTAAGTCAGTCAACTCTCAAGATACCCAAACGGCTTAAAATAATGTTAAGTTTAGTCTGGTTATAAAACCTGGTCCTAAAAAAGAGAATTAACATGTCAGCTAAAAATCCTATTATTGCGATTACGGGTTCGTCTGGTGCGGGTACAACCACCACAACCAATGCAATTAAACATATTTTCCGTAGCCTTAATATTGAAGCGGCTTTTATCGAAGGAGATAGCTTTCATCGTTACACTCGCCCTGAAATGGATAAAAAAGTACGTGAAGCACAACAAGAGAATAAACACATTAGTTACTTTGGCCGAGAAGCAAATGACTTTGGTGCTTTAGAAGCGTTGTTTGAAAACTATAGTGAAACAGGCCAAGGTAAGTTACGCCGATACTTACACACCTTTGATGAAGCCGTCCCATATAATCAATTACCGGGTACATTTACTCCTTGGCAAGACCTTGATAGTAATACTGATATATTGTTTTATGAAGGGTTACACGGCGGCGTAGTTGATCAAGATGTAGACGTTGCAAAGCATGTCGATTTATTAATAGGCATGGTTCCAATTATTAACCTTGAGTGGATTCAAAAATTAATACGCGACACATCCGAACGAGGCCATTCTCGCGAAGCGGTTATGGGCTCTATTGTGCGCAGTATGGATGACTATATAAATCATATTACCCCGCAGTTTTCTCGTACCCATATTAATTTTCAGCGGGTGCCTACTGTTGATACCTCAAATCCATTTAGCGCCAAAGATATTCCATCTCTTGATGAAAGCTTTGTAGTTATTCGCTTTAGGGGTATTGATGATGTTGATTTTCCTTATTATTTACGGATGATCGAAGGCAGTTTTATGTCTCGTATAAATACACTTGTAGTACCAGGCGGTAAAATGGGCTTGGCTATGGAGCTTGTGCTTACCCCATTAATTAAAGATATTATTTTGAAAAAGCGTGCACTGGAAAACCTAGCACCACTCGATTTACCTATTTGATTACCGACTCTTTTTTGTTAAAGCTAACTCACGTACACTGCTGATTTTGCTCAAGGTGAGATCAGCATGTCACAACAATTAAAAATTATTGTCGGTTCTAAAAATCCTGTAAAAATAAATGCCGCTAAACATATTTTTACTATGTATTTTCCAGAATGTATCATTGACTGTGAAGGTGTGAATGCTCCCTCAGACGTGCCCGATCAGCCTATTGGCGAAGACGAAACACGTATTGGCGCGCAAAACCGTGTTAATTATTGCAAAGAGCACCACCAAGCTCACTATTACGTTGCAATGGAAGGCGGTGCTGAGCAATTTAGCTATGGTGCAGCAACCTTTGCTTACGTAGTTATTGATAATGCCTTAAATCAAGTTGTAGGGCGTAGCAGCAACCTTCCTCTACCCCAAGTACTTTATAATGCATTACTTAAAGGTGAAGAACTTGGCGATGTAATGGACAAAGCATTTAATACCACCAACGTTAAACAAAAAGGTGGCGCTATTGGTCTACTTACCAACAATCATGCCACGCGCGAAAGTACCTATACACAAGCACTCACTTTAGCTATGGCGCCTTTTTTACACCCTGAGCTATACGGCCAAACAAATTAATTTAGGAAGTTTAATGAAGTACAACTATGTATTGTTTGATGCAGACGAAACCTTATTTAGGTTTGATATTTTAGCGGGCATGACTCGCATGTTTAAAGCTTACAACGTAGATTTTAGCCAAGACGATTATATTCATTATCAAAAAACCAATAAGCAGCTGTGGGTTGATTATCAAAATGGCACTATTAGCGCAGATTACTTACAAGTGACACGCTTTAATGAGTGGGCTTCAAAACTTAATGTGCCAGCAAAAGAGCTAAACGATGCTTTTTTAGATTCTATGGCGCAAATTTGCGAGCCATTACCTGGTGCTATTGAGCTTTTAAATAAACTTAAGCCAAATGCTAGATTAGGTATTATTACTAACGGTTTTGCCCGCTTACAAACCGTACGCCTTGAGCATACTGGCTTAAAAGATATGTTTGAATGGTTAGTTATATCTGAACTTGTAGGTATAGCAAAACCGAATAAAGCGATTTTCGAGCACACATTTGAGCTAATGGGTAACCCAGATAAAAGCGAGATACTTATGGTGGGTGATACTGCTGCAAGTGACATACTTGGCGGCAACAATGTTGGTATTGATACTTGCTGGTTACAGCACCCTGGTGAGCAATTAGCCGACGGAATAAAGCCAACCTATACCGTAGCTAGTTTAAATCAGTTACAAGCTCTTTTGGAGCTATAATAAAGTATAGAGCTATTAAATTTCACACAAAAAAATGACGCTAATTAGCGTCATTTTTTATAACTGTTTTTCGAGCTGCTCTTTTACTGCTTTTAGGCTGGAGCTAACTCAAGACCGGGTGCAGGCATCGTCACAGGCGTTTCAAATGTTGCCCACTCCCATGCTGACTCTGTAGCCATAATTTTACGAAGTAATTTATTATTTAAATCATGACCCGATTTAAATGCAGTTACTTTACCTAAAAGGTTATGGCCTGTCATAAACATGTCACCAACACAGTCTAATATCTTGTGCTTAACAAACTCGTCGCTATAACGCAAACCGTTAGGATTTAAAACTTTGAACTCATCAAGTACCACAGCACTATCCATGCTACCACCTAGCGCTAGGTTGTTTGCATGCATGTATTCAATATCTTTCATAAATCCAAAAGTACGCGCACGGCTAATTTCTTCAATAAAGCTTTGCGTTGTTATATCCAACCCAATACGTTGGCGACTTTCATTGATAGCTGGGTGGTTAAATGCAATCTCAAAGTCGATATGAAAACCATCATATGGTTCAACTTCAGCCCACTTATCACCTTCTTCAATGCGTACTTTTTCTTTAATACGGATAAAGCGTTTAGCAACGTTTTGCTCTTCAATTCCGCCTTTTTGTAACAGATATATGAATGGTAATGCACTACCATCCATAATCGGCACTTCTGAGCTATCTAATTCTACAATTAGATTATCAATTCCCATTGCAGCAACGGCTGCAATAAGATGCTCAGTAGTCGATAAGCGAACACCATCTTTGTTAATTAAACAGGTACACAACTGCGTATCACCAACGGCTTCAGGTGTTGTTTCAAAATCAACAACCGGATCAAGGTCGACACGACGAAATACAATCCCAGTATTTGCGCTCGCAGGTCGGAGAGTTATTGTGACCTTCTCACCTTTATGAAGTCCAATTCCTATGGCTTTGACTACTTCTGCAATCGTACGCTGTTTAATCATAGGTATGCTCACTTTTAAATCAGTTACAGTTATATGGCGGATTTTAACATAAATCCTTTTGCCTTTCAATATTTGTACATATTTCAAACAAAAGTATTATTAAATGTTAATCAGCCTGCTTACGTAAAAAAGCGGGGATATCAAAATAATCACCACCTTCTGATTTATCCGCTTTTTTACTGTTTTGTGCTGAAGAGCTCGATGCACTGCTTGAACTAGTTGTAGGCGCTTTTTCTTTGCTTTGCGTTTGCGCTTTAGCAGTGTTTTCTTCAGTGTTTGTATCTTGGCTTGCAAAGCTTGGTACGTACATACTGCTCGTTTGGTTTGATGTGCTTGCAACATCAGAACCTGATGCTTTTTTAAAGCCGTTATCAACAATACCAAACTGTGGACGACGATCGCCGCCTAAGCCAGTTGCAACAACCGTCACACGTAGCTCATCAGTCATTTCTGGGTCGATTACCGCACCAACAACAACCGTTGCGTTTTCTGACGCAAGTGCTTTAACGTGATTACCAACAATTTCAAATTCTTCAATCGCAATGTCCATACCTGCGGTGATATTAACTAAGATACCTTTAGCACCTGTTAAATCAACGTCTTCTAGTAGTGGGCTTGAGATAGCGGCTTCTGCTGCTTCTTGTGCACGATCAGGACCTGACGCAGACGCCGTTCCCATCATTGCAGTACCCATTGCAGACATTACAGTTCTAACATCGGCGAAATCCACGTTAATTAAACCAGAACGTGTAATTAGCTCTGCTATACCTTGTACCGCACCAAATAATACGTCATTAGCTTTAGCGAAGGCATCTAGAAGTGTAGTCCCTTTTCCTAAAACTTTAAGCAATTTATTGTTCGGAATTGTAATAAGTGAATCTACAATTTCTGACAATTCGTTAATGCCTTGTTCAGCGGCTGCTGCACGTTTTTTACCTTCAAAATCAAAAGGACGTGTTACAACTGCAACGGTTAAAATACCGAGTTCTTTAGCAATTTTAGCGACTACCGGTGCTGCACCAGTACCTGTACCGCCGCCCATACCGGCTGCAATAAATACCATATCGGCGCCTTCAAGACTGGCACGAATTGTATCTGCATCTTCTTCAGCCGACTTACGGCCTACTTCAGGGTTTGCGCCCGCACCCAACCCAGAGGTTATTTGCGTGCCTAGCTGAACTGTAATATCGGCAGCAGAGTTACGTAATGCTTGCGCATCCGTATTTGCGGCTATAAAACGCACGCCTTCTATTTGTTGTTTAACCATGTGCTCAACAGCGTTACCGCCACCACCGCCCACGCCGATTACTTTTATTACAGCTTCTTCGCTGTGTTGTTCCATTATATCAAACATGTTTACTCTCCGACTTGAGTCTTAAAACTCGCCTTGGAACCATTTAGTAATGCGGTTCCACCAATTATTGTTATCCTCTGCTTTCGACTTTTGTGCATTCATCGATTGCATGGTACGCCCGTATTGTAACAAACCAACAGCGGTTGCGTACGAAGGATCATCTACATAGTCTGTCAAACCAACCATCCCGATTGGTTTGCCTATTCTTACTGGCATTTGGAAGATGTCTTCTGCCACTTCCATCGCGCCAGTCATTTTAGCAGTTCCGCCTGTAATAACGAGACCTGCCGCAATTTGGTCTTCTAAGCCTGAACGACGAATTTCTTCCATCGCAAGCTCAAATAATTCTCTAAAACGAGGCTCTACCACCTCAGATAATGTATGGCGCGACATTAACCTTGCTGGTCGTCCGCCTACACTTGGTACTTCAATTGTGTCTTCGCTACTTGCCATTTGGCTACTAGCACATGCATATTGTACTTTGAGTGACTCGGCATGTGATATAGGTGTGCGAAATATTTTTGCAATATCACCAGTAACTTGGTTACCCGCCACTGGAATAACCGCAGAGTGACGAAGTGCGCCATTAATATAAATGGTGATATCCATAGTGCCGCCACCAATATCAAGTACTGCAACACCTAGCTCTTTTTCGTCATCTGTTAGTACAGAATAACATGACGCTAATGCAGTAAAGATAAGTTGATCGACTTCAAGACCACAGCGCTCTACGCATTTCTCGATATTTTTTGCCATATCGTTTGAACACGTAATAATGTGTGCACGCGCTTCCATACGAACACCACTCATACCAAGTGGGTTTTTAATGCCCTCTTGCATGTCGATACTGTATTCTTGCGGCAATGCATGCAGCATTTTACGTTCTGCCGAAATAGGCACAGAACGCGCAATATGAATTACATTTTCAATGTCTTCGTCAGTGACTTCAGTGTTATTAATTGCCACCACGCCACTTTCATTTTGACACTGTATATGTTTGCCAGAAATACCCAAGTACACAGAGCTAATACGACAATCAGCCATTAACTCGGCTTCGTCTATTGCTCGGCGAATAGACTCAGACACTAAGTTTAAATCGTTAACGCCGCCTTTATCCATACCATGAGATACTTGGCTGCCCACACCAACAATGCTGAGCTTGTTATCTGCGGTGATTTCACCTACCGTGGCAACCACTTTCGAGGTGCCAACGTCTAACCCTATTACTAGGTTTCTTTCTGCTGACTTAGTCATGCCTTACTCTTATTTTGTAATTGTTCTTCTTGCACTGGCTTAAAGCTGACTGCAAGGCCGGTATCATACCGTAAATCTATTGTATCTACTTGTGCATCTGCACGTTGTTCCATTCGTGGATAAACGTCTATAAAACGTTGTACACGCTTGGCTTTATCTTTACGTCCTAAATTTAAACGTATTCCGTTATCTAGCCATAGTTGCCACGAAAAACGCTCCGACAATGCCAAACTTGTTAACGTTAAGCCGTTAACTTTTAGCATTTCATCAAATTGCTTAAAAGCAATCCACGCTTCTTCTTCGCTGCCTTCTGGGCCGTATAACTGCGGTAAGTCATCATCTAACTTATCGCTGCTGGCTTGAAATGCTTGACCACTTTGGTTGAGCAATAAGTCGCTATTCCAATGTGCTACTACTTCATGTTCAACAACATATACTTGTATAGTATCAGGCCATTGTTTACGCACCGAAGCGGTAGCAACCCAGGGTAAGTCTTGAACTAGCTGCTGCACATGCTTAACATCAAGTTCAAAAAAACTACTTAAATCGGCTTTTTTAATCGCTTTTATAATTGCCGTTTCATCTGTGTATTTAGGCTGCCCTTGCACTGTAAGGTGCTTAATTTGAGCATCTTTGTTTTCAACTAACCAATCCGATACACCTGTCGTAATTTGCACTAAGCCAATTACAACTATCAGAAAAAAGCTCACACCAAAAATCAGAGACCAATTAAGCTTCAGTTTGATTTCTTGAGCTTTTTCTAAAAGGGGATGCATATTAAAGCGTTTGCTCTAAAATGCGAACAACTAATTGTTCAAAAGTTGCCCCATTCGCTTTTGCCGCCATTGGCACTAACGACTTTTCAGTCATGCCTGGTACTGTATTTACTTCAAGGAGATAAAAGTTACCTTGCTCGTCTTGCATCGCATCAACACGGCCCCAACCACTTGCGCCCACTAAATCAAATGCATCTAGCGATATAGCTTGTAAGTACTTAGTATCTTGCTCTGATAAATCTGCAGGGCAATGATACTGCGTTGTATTTGATTGATACTTAGCTTGGTAATCGTAAAAACCATTAGGTGTCGTCATCTCAATGACTGGTTGTACTTCATCGCCAAGCACTGTAACTGTGAATTCACGTCCCGTGATCCACTGCTCTACAAGCACTTGATTATCAAACTTAAATGCATTAGCTAGTGCGTCTTCAAGTTCTTGTGCTGTACTTGCTTGCGCCATACCTATGCTTGAGCCTTCGTGCGATGGCTTAACCATTACCTTTTTAAACTCACCCATAATAGCTGCAGCATCAAAGCCTTTTTTAGCGTCAACTACGGCATAAGGTGCAGTGCTTAAACCCGCTGATTTAAATAAGTGCTTACAACGTACTTTATCCATAGCAAGTGCTGAACCCAGTACATTACTGCCCGTGTAAGGCAGGTTCATAAATTCAAGCGCACCTTGTACAGTTCCGTCTTCGCCACCACGACCATGCAAAGCAATAAAAACGCGCTCTACATTTAATTCTTTTAACTCCCACAAAGAACGACTTTGCGGGTCAAATGCAATTGCATCAATGCCACTATTTTGCAGCGCATTTAAAACAGCCTGACCCGATCGTAAAGACACTTCACGTTCTGCTGAGTTACCACCTAGCAGTACCGCTACTTTACCAAATTGTGTGTTTACCTGAGTCATACTTCACCTTGCTTAAGTTTTTCTATCGACATACCCGTCGCAGCTAATGTTTTAACTAACTGACCTATATTACCAGCGCCTTGGGTTAATACTAAATCATTATTTTGTAAATTTGCGGCCAAAACGCCTGCAAGCTCTGCATTTGTTGCTACATGCAGCGGCTCTTTGCCACGTTGACGAAGGCTACGGCATAAGCTTTTGCTATCTGCGCCTACAATAGGCTCTTCCCCAGCGCTATACACATCAAGCAGTAGCAACTGATCTACATCAGCAAGTACTTTTACAAAATCTTCGTATAAGTCGCGTGTGCGAGAAAACCTATGAGGTTGATATACCATTACTAAACGCTTATCAGGCCAACCTTCACGTACTGCTGCAATTGTTGCTGCAACTTCTGAAGGATGATGCCCGTAATCATCAACTAACATCACATTGCCACGCTCGTTTTCAAATTCACCATAGTGTTGAAAACGACGACCAATACCTTCAAACTTCTGCAGCGCTTCTAAAATTGCATGATTCGCAATGTTTTGATCTTTTGCCACAGCAATCGCAGCGGTTGCATTAAGTGCGTTGTGTCTACCTGGCATATTCAACGTGGCAGTTAAACACTCACCTTGCTTGTTAGTTACTGTAAATGTGCATGTATTAGCTGATTGGCTAAAGTCGCTCATGCGATAATCAGCATCCTTCGATTCGCCATACGTAATAACTGGGCGACCAAAGCGCGGGATAAGTTCAGCAGCAACTTCAGAATCAATACATACAACAGCTAAACCATAAAACGGCAAGTTATGAATGAAATCTACATACGTGTCTTTCATTTTTTCAAGACTGCCGCCATAAGTATCCATGTGATCTTCTTCAATATTTGTGATCACCGAGACCATTGGCTGTAAGTGTAAAAACGACGCGTCGCTTTCATCAGCTTCTGCAATTAAGAAATCACTTTTGCCTACTTTTGCGTTACTACCTGCGCTATTTAACAAGCCACCAATAATAAAGGTTGGATCAAGCCCTGCTTGTCCATAAATACTCGCAATTAAGCTTGTTGTCGTTGTTTTACCATGCGTACCCGCAATTGCTATACCGTGGCGAAAACGCATTAACTCAGCCAACATTTCTGCGCGGCGAACAACAGGAACTCTTGCGGCTTTGGCTGCAATAATTTCAGGATTTGTTTCATCAATCGCGCTTGAAACAACCACTACATTGGCATCTTTCACGTTATTTTCATGATGGCCTATAAATACTTCTGCACCGGCTTTAATTAAACGATCTGTCATCGCGCTATGGGCAATGTCAGAACCAGTAATACGGTAGCCTTCAAAAGCGAGTACTTCAGCAATACCGCCCATACCTGCTCCACCAATACCAATAAAGTGAATGGTTTCTATTCGGCGCATTGCAGGGCGTGTGTGTTTTTCTTGTACTGACGTTTCTTTCACTTATTTTCTCTTATTTGTTACTTGCTCACAGTGCGTTGCTACGCTTGCTGTGGCATCTAAAATGGCTTGTTTTTTTGCATTTGTAGCCATTTCAGTAATTAATGAAGGTTGGGCTAAATACGGGCTTAATAGTTCAACAATTGATTGTTTATTAAACTGCCCTTGTGGCATTAATAATGCGCCATTAGCCATCACTAAATATTGTGCGTTCGCTGTTTGATGGTCATCCACAGCATGTGGAAACGGAACAAAAACGGCCATTTTACCTGCCGCTGCAATTTCGCTAACAGTTAACGCACCAGCACGGCAAACAACAATGTCAGCCCAGCTATACGCTGCGTCCATATCATCAATAAATTCAGCTATTTTTGTATTACTGCCTGTAAAAGCATGCATTTTATAAGCGGCTTCTACGGTAGTTAAATGACCCTTACCTGTTTGATGCCATATACTTATTGGAGCTGTATTATTTAGTACTTTAAATGCTTCTGGTAATGTTTGATTAAGCACTTGCGCACCAAGCGAGCCGCCCACTACTAAAATATTAATAGGGCTTGATACATCGCGTTTGGCTATATTCATAACGCTTTGGCGAACTGGGTTACCTACTAGCTCGGCTTGACCCTGTGCAAAAGCACTTGGAAATGCAGCTAATACTCGTGTAGCCACCTTAGCTAGCAGTTTATTGCTCATACCCGCTACAGCGTTTTGCTCGTGAATAACCAGCGGGATACCTAAACTTTTTGCGGCAATTCCCGTTGGCCCCGTAACATAACCGCCCATTGCAAGTACTACATCAGGACGCTGTTCTTTCAATACCTTACGCGCCTGCAATACTGCATTAATTACCATGAATGGGGCTTTAATAAGACGCTTTAATCCGTTACCACGAACACCTTTAACGTTAATAAAATCAATATCTATATTGTGCTTAGGTACAACGCTCGCTTCCATTCGATCTGGTGTGCCGATCCAGCTAACTTGCCAGCCCTGCTGTTTTAAATAATCGGCCACTGCAATACCGGGAAAAATGTGTCCGCCAGTTCCACCAGCCACTACTACTAATTTTTTACTCATCGCTTACCTCCGCGTGAGGTGGCTTGTTTGGTTGCCATTTTGGTTTCAAAATCTACGCGTAATAAAATACCCGTGGCAATCGTCATAATTAATAAGCTTGAGCCACCATAAGAAATAAACGGCAGGGTTAAACCCTTCGTCGGTAAAATACCCGCGCTCGCACCTACATTCACCATGGTTTGAAATGCAAACCAAATACCAATGGCAAACGAAAAATAACCTTCGTACTCTTTGCCACATTTAAGTGCCTGCTGGCCTATTAATAACGCTCTAAATACTAGGGTCGCAAGTACAGCTAAAATACTTGCAACGCCTATTAAGCCAAGTTCTTCACCTATAACGGCAAAAATAAAATCGTTATGTGCTTCAGGTAAATATTGTAGCTTTTGTACACTGTTACCTAAGCCTTGGCCAAACCACCCCCCCTGGCTATATGCCATTAGCGATTGCACCAACTGATAACCCTTTCCAAAAGGATCATCCCAAGGGTCTAAAAAGCCAACAACACGTGCCATACGATAGGGTTCAACAATAATAAGTAATACAACCAGACCAACGCCCGTTAAAATAAGTACAAAAAACTGCCATAACTTAGCACCAGCTAAAAACAATAAACCAACCGTTGTTACAAACATAACAACCACTGTGCCTAAATCTGGCTGCAGCAGAATAAGCAGTGCATACACTGCAAATACAGCAATTGGCTTTGCAAAGCCTTTAATATTTTCTTGTACTTCTTCACGTTTTCTTACCAAATAACCCGCAATATAACTAAAAAAGTACAACTTAGCGGCCTCAGCCACCTGAAAACCAACAGGTCCAATAGGTATCCATCGTTTAGCGCCGTTTACTTCGCGCCCAATAATCAATACCGCTATTAATAGCACCATGCCTAGTATTAATAGATAAGGGTTTGATCGTTTCCACCACTCCATTGGCACACAAACGCTTATCCAAAAAAGCACAAACGCCATTGCCAAAAACATGCTGTGGCGAATGGTAATATGGTACGGGTCATCAAATAACCGCTCTGCGGTAGGCATTGATGCGCTGGTCACCATGATAAAACCAACACCAATTAGCATTATTACGCAGTACAATAGCGGTACATCGTATAACTGCGCCGAAGGCTTAGGTGTTAATGCGTCTCTTATATCGGCAAAAGCAATCATAACGCCCCTGCCATTACACACTGAACAAAGTCATCACCGCGTTGCATATAGTTGTTATACATATCAATACTGGCACATGCGGGTGCTAATAAAACAATATTGCCTGTACTACTAAGTACTTTGGCCAAAGTAACGGCTTCTTCCATATTGTTAGTTAAATAACTCTTATTGGTAATCGCAGCTAAGTCACTTGCATCTTTACCAAAACAAATTAATGCTTTTACATGCTGTTCTATGTAAGGTTTAAGCGCATTTAAATCAGCGCCTTTGGCATCGCCACCAGCAATAACAATCAGATTTTCACCGTCACTAGCTAAACTATCTATTGCAGCAATGGTCGCTCCAACATTAGTTGCCTTTGAATCGTTAAAATACTTTACACCGTTAAGCTCAGCTACAAATTGGCAGCGATGAGCCAACCCATTAAATTGACCTAACGCATTTTTATATTGCTCTTTGCTTACTTCAAACGGACTTAAGAGCGCCATTACTGCAAGCGTATTTAAATAATTGTGCTTACCCACTACCGCAAGTGTATCAACAGGTAAAAAGGCATCGCCTTTAACCATAAAGTGAGTTTCGCCATTGTGCTGCGCTAAATGGTAATCACCTTGTTGAGCACCAAAGCTAATTAGAGGAGCCGTACCACGCTCAACAGGATGTGTTTGACTATCGTCTGCATTGACAACAATAAGCTCTGCGAAATTATAAATACTAAGCTTTGAGTCTATATAAGCTTGGTAACTGTCGTAGCGGTCAAGGTGATCTTCAGACACATTTAATACCGTTGCACTTACTGGTTTTAAACTCGTTGTGGTATCTAGCTGAAAACTCGATAACTCAAGCACATACACATCAAAATCATCATTGAGTAAATCAAGTACCGCTGTGCCAATATTCCCACCCAAAGCAACTTTATAGCCGGCTTCTTTTAACACTTCATAAGCGAGCGTAACCACGGTTGATTTACCGTTAGAGCCCGTTACTGCAACAACAGGTTTTGAATTAATACGTGCAAATAACTCAACGTCGCCAATCACTTCAACACCTGCGTTAATTGCATTTGCAACAGCTGGTATTTTTAAGCTAAGCCCAGGGCTTATAATAATCATATCGCTTGAACAAAGCTCTGCGTCATCCAAATTACCGCAGTGGGTATCTAGAGTTGGCGCGTGCTCTTTTAACCAATCAATCCCCGGCGGGGTTACTCGGCTATCAACGACCTTTGGTGTTAGGCCATGAGATAATAGAAAACGCACAATGCCCAGACCGGTTACACCGAGTCCGAGCACTGTTATTTGTTTGTTTTTTATCTCGTTTAAATACTGCATTTATCGAATCTTTAAAGTAGCTAAGCCAGCAAGCACTAGCACAACAGAAATAATCCAAAAGCGCACAATAACGCGAGGTTCTGGCCAACCTTTTAATTCATAATGATGATGAATTGGCGCCATTCTAAAAATGCGTTGTCCGCGTAATTTATACGACCCCACTTGTAATATCACCGATAGTGCTTCCATTACAAATACACCGCCCATAATAATAAGCAGTAACTCTTGGCGTACTAAAACAGCAATAATACCTAATGCGCCACCAAGTGCTAATGAGCCAACATCGCCCATAAATACTTGTGCTGGGTAAGTGTTAAACCATAAAAAGCCAAGCCCTGCGCCCACAATGGCAGTACATACAACCACAAGCTCACTCGCCAGCGGTAAATGTGGAATATGTAAGTAAGCCGAAAAGTTAATATTACCTGTTAAGTAAGCAATAATTGCCAGCGCTGAAGCCACTAAAATAATTGGCACAATCGCCAAGCCATCTAAACCATCGGTCAGGTTTACCGCGTTTGATGTACCTACTATGGCAAAATACGTAAGCACGATATAAAACAAACCTAATTGCGGTAACACGTCTTTAAAAAATGGAACAACAAGTGATGTTTCAGATGCTTGTGCACTGGTAAAATACAAAGCAGTAGCTACAACTAATGCAATGACCGACTGCCAAAAGTACTTCCACTTAGCAATTAAGCCTTTTGGATCTTTACGAATAACTTTACGGTAATCATCAACAAAGCCAACAATACCTAAAGAGCCAATTACAAACAGTGTTGCCCATACGTATTTATTTGATAAATCGGCCCAAAGTAGCGTGCTGGTAAAAATGGCCGCTAAAATAAGTAAGCCACCCATAGTCGGTGTACCCGACTTAGACAAATGCGATTGCGGACCGTCGTCTCGAACTGTTTGGCCTATTTGCATACGTTGCAAACCACGAATTAACTTAGGTCCTAAATAAAGAGACATAATTAGCGCAGTTAAAATACCTAAAATGGCACGTAGCGTTAAATACGAAAAAACATGAAAACCACTAAAATACTGTGTTAAATACTCTGCCAGCCAAACTAACATTATGATACTCCATTGATGGCTTGTTGCTGGCCATTAACTAAATCGGTTACTAATAATTCCATGCGAGAACTGCGCGATCCTTTCACTACTATTGTTGTTTTAGTATTCACTTTATTAATACTTTCTTGAATTTTTTGCTGCATCTGTTCGCGGCTCGAAAAGTGGCGATTAGGTAGTTCAAACACATCACTTGCGTATTTACTTAATACACCTAATGTAAATAACTCATCAATCCCTTGCTCAAGTGCATACTCGCCAACTTCTTGATGGTACTTACGTGCATCTTCACCTAGCTCACCCATATCTCCGAGTGCTAAAATGCGGTAACCTTGCATATCACTTAACAAGTCAATCGCAGCCTTTACAGACTTAACATTGGCATTATAGGTATCATCAACCACGGTGAGTAAATCAGACACTTCAATTAAATTAACGCGCCCTTTTACATCAGCCATTGTGGCAAGTGCATTGGCTATTTCTTCAAGGGTTACGTTAAATTCACTGGTCAGTGCAGCAGCGATAAGTGCATTACTAATATTGTGCTTACCCGGAAGTGCCAAAGTAACAGGGACCTGCTTATCTTTAGTGCAAAGCGTAAAGCTTGCACGCGCATTGGCATCAAGCGTGATGTTCTCTGCCCAAATATCTAGTTTTTCAGTTGTAGAAAAACGTTTAACATTACGCCCTTCAAGCTTATCTAACCAATATTGGCTAAATTCACTATCGCAGTTAACAATCGCAACGCCGTCATCTTTAAGGCCATCAAAAATCTCACCTTTAGCTTTTGCGACGCCCATTAAACTACCAAAACCTTCTAAGTGGGCTGCTGCAACATTACATACAACGGCTACATCTGGTTTTGTCATTGCTGTAGTGTAAGCAATTTCACCTAAGTGATTTGCACCTAGTTCAATTACTGCAAAACGATGTTGAGGCTCTAAGCGCAACAACGTAAGTGGGACACCAATATCGTTATTAAAATTACCTTTAGTCGCTAATACATCACCGTGGACCGACAAAATTGCCGCACACATTTCTTTTACGGTGGTTTTGCCTACACTACCTGTAATTGCAATTGTTTTAGGCGCCACTTGCGCCATAACAGCGGTGCCAATTGCACCTAGTGCAATACGAGTATCGCTTACTATAAATTGTGGAATATCTACATCAACTTTGTGCTGAACAATAGCGCCAATAGCGCCTTTTTGTTTAGCCTCAGCTATAAATTTATGCCCATCAAAATTTGGCCCTTTCAGTGCTAAAAACACTTCACCATCGCACACTGTACGAGTATCAGTATTTATATTAAGCACGTGTTGATTATCACCTTGATAATCGGTTGTTAGCACATTAGCTAACCAATCAAAATCCATTGGGATCATTGTGTTATCCCTCTTACTGCTTTTTTTAGTTGTTCTTGTACATACCGGCGATCGCAAAAGTCGATTCGCTTATCGCCTATAATTTGATAATCTTCGTGGCCTTTACCTGCAATCAAAATAACCTCATCAGCTGTAGCGTTTTCTATAGCAAAACGAATTGCAGTTGCTCTATCAGCCTCTAAATGTGCATTTTGAGGATGGGTTAAACCGCCAGCTACATCTGCAATAATGTCATCAGGGTTTTCTGAGCGAGGGTTATCACTGGTAATAATAACTTTATTAGCGTTTTGCTCTGCAGCTTGCGCCATCAATGCACGCTTTCCTTTGTCTCTGTCACCACCGCAACCAAATACACAACTTACACCACCTGGCACATGCAACTGCAATGCTTGTAATGCAAGTGCAAGTGCATCGGGTGTATGGGCGTAATCAACAACACACGTTGGCATGCCAGCTTGACTAAATGCTTGCATTCGACCAGCGACTGGCTGTAACTGCGCACAACCAGCAACTAGCTGCTCAAGCGGATAACCTAGCCCTAGTAATGTAGCGACCGCGGCCGTTAAGTTATATAAATTAAATTCGCCAAAAAGAGGCGATTTAATCGACATATCACCCCAACTAGTCGATAACTGCGCCGAAATACCTTCACTTGAATATTCAACATCAGAAAAATAAACGTACTGAGCATTCTTAGGGGCTAAGTTTTTGCGGCCATAACAGATTAAGTTATTGAAATCATACTTTTCAAGCCATTGCTCAGCTTGAGAATCATCTTGATTAAACACTACAACTTGCGGCTCAAAATCACGGAAAAGCATTAGTTTCGCATCACCGTAACTTGCCATATCCCCATGGTAATCTAAGTGATCGCGCGAAAGATTAGTAAACACAGCCGCTTTAAACTGACATTTAGCAACACGCTGCTGCACTAATCCATGAGATGACACTTCCATGGCTACCAGCTTTTTATGCTGCGAATTTAAATCGCTCAAAATATGCTGTAAATCAACCGTTGAAGGTGTGGTATTAATCAGTGGAATTAAGTTATCAGGATGACCATAACCTAAAGTGCCAATAATAGCCGAATCAGTACTGCAAAATTGCGCTAAGTGGGCAATCATTGCTGTGGTTGTCGATTTACCGTTTGTACCTGTCACGCCAATTAAATCAAGAGCCTGACTTGCCTGGCTATAAAAGCGACTTGCTAATTCTGGAAGCTTTTTATCAAGCTCCGAAACTAAATATAGTGGCTCAAAACTTGTTTCAAATTCGCATAATCTGTCAGCAATAATAGCTGTTGCGCCATTTTCAATTGCTTTAGCAATAAATTGTCCGCCATCAAGTGAATGGCCTTTAATAGCAACAAATACATCACCTGGCGTTACTTCACGGCTATCAAGGCGTAAATGCTTTACCAGTTGCGAGGGCGCATCTATTTCGATGTATTTTAAAATATCCTTTAAATCACGCATCGTTATCTTTACCTTGTACGTACGCAACCTCTTCCTTGTCAGGCGCTACGTTTAATATTCTTAATGCGTTAGAGATGATTTCTGCAAATGCAGGGCCAGCGGTGGCACCTCCATAGTACACATCACCACCTGGTTCATTAATCATAACTACCACGGCTAAACGAGGATTACTTGCCGGTGCTACACCTGCAAAATAACCTACATATTCATCACCATAACCACCTGCTACGGCTTTTTTAGATGTACCTGTTTTACCAGCAGCACGATACCCATCAACTTTTATGTTGCGAGCAGTGCCGTCTTTTTCAAATACACTTTCCATCATATGGACTACGGCTTCTACGTCTTTTTGTTTAAAAATACGTTCGCCTTCAGGTATATTGTCTTGCTTTAAAATAGTCAGTGGTCGATTAACTCCACCAGCGCCTAACATGGTATAAAAGCGCGCCATTTGCGCAGTACTTACCGAAATCGCATAACCAAATGATAAAGTGGCAATTTCAAAGTCAGACCAACGACGATTTGGATAAAACAAACCGCTGCTTTCACCGACCATGCCTGTTCCAGTATCACTACCAAAGCCTACTTTTTGGTATAAACCAACAAGGTAATCTTTAGGCACTAACTGAGTAACCTTCGCAACTCCCATGTTTGAGGAGTACTTTAGTATTTCGCGCAGTGTTAGTTCGCCGTGATTACGAGTATCTCTAACTAAACTACCACCTAAACGCATCCAACCTGGGTAGGTATCAATCGTGTCATCTGCCTGAATGGCGCCGTAGTCTAGCCCAGCCAAAATGGCTAGAGGCTTAACAGTTGAGCCTGGTTCAAACAAATCTGTAATTGCGCGGTTACGACGCTTATGAGGTGCAGCATCGCTTAAGTTGTTTGGATTAAATGAAGGGCTATTTACCATTGCCAGTACTTCACCGGTTTTAACATCAACTACCATAGCTGAGCCCGATGTGGCTTTATAAGTCAGTACAGCTGATTTTACGGCCTTGTACGCAATGGCTTGAATTCGTTGATCAATACTTAGTTCTATACTTTCTGGCTCTACACGTTCACGCTCGTCAAGTACTTCTACCTCACGCCCTTGAGCGTCTTTACGAATGGTACGGCGGCCTTCCTCGCCCGTTAAAGCGTTTTCGTATAGTTTTTCAATACCTTCAATGCCTTTGCCATCGATATTGGTAAAACCAATAACATGCGCGGTAACTTCACCTGCAGGGTAGTAGCGTTTAGATTCATCTAGTAAATGGATACCAGGGAGGCGTAAATCACCAATATAATTTGCTACGGCAGGAGTAACTTGGCGCTTTAAATACACAAAGCGACGCGAAGGATCGTTTAAGAGTCGAGAATTAATCTTTTTAGGATCAATACGCAGCACATCTGCAAGCTCACGCCAGCGTAAATCGTTTTTATAATAAAGTGCAGTACGTTTATCAAGCTCAACAGTGTTTTCAGTTAAAGATAAGTGATCTTCGCCGCTTTTGCGTGCTTGTTTGATTACTTTAGAAACAAGCGATTTATGTAATGCTTTAGGATCAGCATATACACTTACCACAGGCACACTTACCGCTAATTCTTTACCATTGCGGTCAAAAATCATTCCGCGTTGCACATGCAGTTTTTCAACACGTACCGTACGTTTATCACTTTCTGAACGTGCTTTATCAGGTTCTATCACTTGTAAATAAGCAGCGCGAGATACGAGTGTTACAAACACCATAAACACAACTGTACACACCAGCATAAAGCGCCATGTGATTAAATTAGTGACTGGTTTTTTGCCTCTATTTCTCATTGTACTATTATTACCTGCTCATCTTGACTCGTAGGTCGTTTCATTTTTAATTGTGATATAGCAACTTCTTCAATGCGTGCATGTTGCGAATAAAATTCTTCTTCAACAAGTAAGTAGCGCCACTCTAAATCGAGTTCATCACGTTCTTGTAATAATTGATCTTGCTTTATAAGTTGCCCACGAGCTAAATGTGTTGTTTGCACAACAGCTAAACTAGAAGCGAATATCACAACCAACAAGGCCGAGGTTAGCTTGTTAGCACCTAGGCCTTTTAATATTTCAAAGAATAAATTGGGTTGACGATAGCTCGCTTTTTTACTCATCCCAACCTCTGTGCAATCCTAAGTACAGAACTACGAGAACGTGGATTACGTTCTACTTCAACAGTACTTGGCTTAACAGCCTTACCCACTGCTTTTAACGTCAGGTTTTTATTTATTTGTGCATCAGTTAAAGGCAGACCTCTGGGTAACACTTCTCCCCTACTCTGTTTTCTAATAAACTGTTTTACAATACGATCCTCTAGTGAGTGAAACGAAATCACCACTAAACGTCCGCCTGGCTTTAGCACTTTAACTGCAGACTGTAGCGCTGTTTGAATCTCTTCAAGCTCGCTATTGATATAAATACGAATCGCCTGAAAAGTACGTGTTGCAGGGTGCTTAAACTTATCTTTTACCGGTACTGCTTCATCAACAAGGTCAGCAAGTTGCTTGGTTGTTGTGATTGGCGTGTGCTCACGAACTTCGAGTACTTTGTGTGCAATGCGTTTACCAAACTTTTCTTCGCCCAGTTTTTTTATTACGTGGGTAATATCATCTAATTCAGCTTCTGCTAACCACTGCGCAGCACTGCGACCTGTTGTTGGGTCCATGCGCATATCAAGTGGCCCATCTTTCATGAAACTAAAACCACGCGCAGCGTCATCCAGTTGTGGCGACGAGACACCAATGTCTAATAAAATGCCATCCACTTTACCAATGAGATCGTTCTGCTCTGCTACTTCGTATAAATTTGAAAAACGAGTATGTGCAATCGCAAAACGTGGATCATCAGCAAATTTTTCGGCTGATTGTATCGCTTGTGGATCTTGGTCAATTGCTTGCAAGCGACCTTCATCACCAAGGCGTGCTAAAATTTGTCCAGAGTGGCCGCCACGTCCAAACGTACCATCCATGTATATACCGTCTGGCTTAATTGCGAGGGCATCGATGGTTTCGTCCATTAATACGGATACGTGTTCAAATTGCGCTGTCATTAGCTATTATTTGCCTTTTTTTGTGCTG
This sequence comes from Pseudoalteromonas sp. SA25, assembly GCF_011378705.1. Lineage (NCBI taxonomy): Bacteria > Pseudomonadati > Pseudomonadota > Gammaproteobacteria > Alteromonadales > Pseudoalteromonadaceae > Pseudoalteromonas > Pseudoalteromonas sp. SA25. The sequence continues at coordinate 22,414 of NZ_WTKV01000001.1, forward strand.
TTAGAGTGTAAAATTATCTAAATCTTGGTTAGGTTCAAAATCGCCAAGCCTTTCAAGCTCAGTATCTTGCTGCATTTGCTCGTGCCAACGCGCCTCATCCCAAATTTCAAATTTATTCATCAAACCAACTAGCATGATTTTTTTGCCAAGTGATGCATGAGCCCTCAGTGACGGCGCAAGCAAAATTCGACCATTTTTATCAAGTTGATATTCTGTAGCATTCCCGAGCAACATACGCTGCATTCGACGGGCTCGTGGGTTCATATTGGAGATTTTAGCTAAACGGCTTTCTATTTCTAGCCACTCAGCCAGCGGATACAACCATAAACACGGCTCATTTAATGCGACGGTACAAATAACCGTTCCCTGATCTTCAGACAATAGAGATTCTCGGTACTTAGTCGGTACCGCAAAACGCCCCTTATCATCCAAACTCAGTGAACTCGCGCCACGAAACATAAAAAACCTACTTTAAAATTGTTTTATTCAACTTTTGTTTATTTTTATCCAGTGTGATCCACTAAAAACCACTTTTTACCACAGTGCTCCAGTTTAGGGCTTGACAAGCCATTTTGTCAAGTAAGCTGACCAGCTTTAGTAAGTCCCAAAGCTAGAAAAAATAAGGGCTCAAGCGAAGCGTTTGAATTACGTGGGAAAAAGTAGGATTGTGATGAAAAAAATATCTATTCTGTTTTTTATAACTTTCTGTTTACACGCTTTGCTTACTGAATAACCAATGAATATTTACAACTTTTTAAGCATTTTTACTCCCTTTGTAAAATTTACCTAACCGTGTAGTAATAGTTACTGTTTACTTTAAATTACCAAATATGAAAAGTTATATATAAACAATAAAAACCAATAAACTCAACAACTTAAAATAAACAACAGTTTTGGTTTAATCATTGCATCATCTAAATCACTATTTAAATTTTTAACTTATTAAGGATTGATTATGGCTACTGCAACAAATACGAAACCAAACACAACTTCAGATGTTAAGCCTGACGTTAAACTAACAAATACTGAATCACCTCTTACAGAGAAAGCAACATCAGCAGCGCACGATGCGGTAGATGCACTTTCTAGCAAAGCAGCAACAGCTGAAAGCAGTGTTCGTAAAGGCGCTTCGAGTTCAGCAGAAGCACTAAGCGAAAAACAACTTATTGCACGCGAAAAGTTAAGTGAATGTACAGCTAAAACCCGTGCATTTGCTTCTGAAAATCCATTAGCAACCGCGGGTATTGCTTTTGCTGCGGGTATGCTGATTACATCACTATTTCGTCGTAAGTAATCAGTGATGAATAACCCACAAACAAGCGCAGCCAAGGATGGTGAAGCGCAAAACCAAACAACTGAGCAGCAGAGCCAAAAGGACGATTGGCAAGATCATATTGCAAAGCTTTTAGAGTACTCTAAGCAGCTCAAGGATGATTACCAAACTCAAGGAAAGATCACCCATCAGCTTGCTAAAGCTGAATGGCGGTTATCGCTTAGATCGCTTGCATTGATCACTATATTTTTAGGCTGTTTTGCCAGTGGTTTGGTTTTGTTGTGGGCAGGATTTCTAGGTGCTGTTGGATACGGTGTATATGATCTTTTTGGGTCAGTATGGCTAAGTATTGCAACAGCTACTTTGCTGCAAGTTGCTTGTTTAGCATGGCTTTGGAAAAATACGGTTTACCTAAGCAATAAAATTGGCTTTAGTAAAACACTTAAAAGCTTAAAACAACTGTTTAACTTATAAGGAAATTAATATGTTGGTTAACTACTTAATTAAAGCACCTAATGAAAACGTTGATGCTCTGAGTAAGCAAATGGATACGCGCAATGAGTTAAAACGCCAACATCATGCAGCGTTTCAATATAGACTAGAGCGTTTTGCCGCAACTAAAGTGGGACTAACAAGTGCCTTTTTAGCCGGCGCAGCTGTACAAACAGGGAAAGGCGAAACCAGCTTGGTAAGAAAATACGGCTGGCTTGTTAGGCTGTTTGCTTAAACGCTAAACATTTCTACCGTGATCAGATAAGTAATCAATACTTGGACCACTTGGCACAACTTGTGTTGGGTTGATCATTGTCTGACTAAAGTAGTAATGACGCTTAATATGATAAAAATCAACTGTCTCTGCTACTCCCTTAACCTGATATAGCTCTCTAAGGTATCCGCTCAGTGCAGGATAGCTTTCAATTGTGCGTAAATTACATTTAAAATGACCAACGTACACACTATCAAACCGAATGAGAGTGGTGAATAATCGCCAATCTGCCTCTGTGAGGTTATCCCCTGTTAAATACCGCTGTTTGCTCAGTATCTCCTCTACTGTATCGAGTGCTTTAAATGCATCATTAAATGCCTCTTCATACGCATCCTGAGTTGTTGCGAACCCCGTACGATAAACACCATTATTTATATTTGGATAAATCAGTGCATTTAATTCGTCAATTTTTGGTTGCAGTGCCTCAGGGTAGTAGTCATCGTTATTACCTGTTAACTCATTAAACGCACTATTGAACATACGTATAATATCGGCAGACTCATTACTGACAATTTTATTCAGCTTTTTATCCCACAATACGGGAACGGTTACTCGCCCGGAGTACTTTGGATTATTTTTTGTATAAACTTGATGTAAGTAGTTACTATCAAATAAAGCATCACCAGTACTGTGGTTTTGCGTATCAAAAGCCCAACCACTATTAAGCATATCAGGACTAACAACCGACACCGTAATTAAGTCTTGTAACCCTTTTAATGCTCTAAATATAAGCGTTCGATGCGCCCAAGGACACGCAAGTGACACATATAAATGATACCTGTTCGCTTGAGCTTTAAAACCGGCCTCGCCCGTTATTCCAGCGCTACCATCTGCAGTTATCCAGTGACGTAACTGCGCCGTTTCGCGTTCAAACTTACCGTTACTTGAATCTGTGTCGTACCATTTATCTTGCCATTGACCGTTAACTAATAATCCCATAAAACTCTCCTAAAAATACCGTTAAATTTTGCCAAACTCACCGTTTTGATAATCACGCACTGCTTGTTGTACTTCAGCTTGAGTCGTCATTACAAACGGCCCCATATGAGCAATCGGTTGATTAAGTGGATCGCCTGCTAAAACCAAAACACCAGCGCCTTGTTCAGAGCTAATATTAATGTCACTGTCTGGTTCTAGAATAAGTAACTTGCCCGCTGGTATTGTTTGATTGTCGCTCATTATTAGTGAGCCGCTATGAATATAAAGCATTACTTTTTGTTGGCTAAGAGGCTCTAAACTCATGCTTTTACCAGCGGGTAATGTAATATCAGCGAGCGCCGCATTGGCAGCTAAACTTTGCAGAGCGCTTGTAAGCGTTTCACTTTCAAACTGCCACGATCCCGCAAGTGCTTTTAACGTCACACCTTGCGTATTTGTAAAACTCGGAGCTGGGTTTTTAGTCGTATCTTGATAACGTGAATCACGCATTTTTTCTGCGCTTGGCATGTTGATCCAAATTTGAAAGCCATGCAGTCCATCTACAGCATCCGCGAGTGGCATTTCACTGTGCATGACGCCGCGCCCTGTACTCATCCATTGCACATCACCTGCTTTAATTGCTTCTCTGTTACCCATTTGGTCACGATGCTCAAAGCCACCTTTTAGAATATAAGTAAACGTTTCAATACCTCGGTGCGGATGCTCGGGAAAGCCTCCCATATAATCTTTTTTGTCGTCTGACTTGAGTTCATCAATCATTAAAAAGGGATCTAAATATTTACCATCAAACCCAGGTATACGGCTAATGCTCACGCCATCGCCATCTTGAGTTGCATAAGCTGTAAGTATTTTTGATATTTTCATTTATTAATTCACTCTAAAGAATAAGTTGATGAGGTTATTAAATCATTCATTAAACAAAACAACTATGTCTTTAAATCGACCTTAACATTCCAAAAAATAGAACTATAATGATTCATTGATTACATTTTCAACCTTATAATTACTATGGTTATTTGGAGTGAATTTGGCTACAATTGTTATTGCAAAATACAAAACTAAGGAATGGTTATTTTTACTTATTCTCTCAAACATCAGCTTTATCGTTTACTTATCTTGCTAAGTATTCCGGGCACCGCTGTAATTATTTTTACACTGCTGCTTGAACGCGATCACTCTATTGAGCAAAGCGAAAAAAAAGTAGAAAATATTGCTAAGCAATTAATTTTACAGCAAAAGCACTTAGTCGATGATATTGACCGTTTAGCGCGTTATTTGGCTAAAGAGGAAAGTAAGAAAGAAAATCTAGCAACGACCTGCCCTAATTATTTTAATCAATTTAGATCTATTTACGCACATGTTGCCAATATCGGGATTATAGATCCAAATGGCATTGTTATATGTACAACAAGCGGGTTAGCCAAAACAATTAATATTGCCGATCGGGCGTATTTCCAAAACGCCTTAAAAAGTAACCAATTGTCGGTCGGTTATTTTCAGCACGACCGAAGTCTGCAAAAAAACACCCTTAATTTTGCGTTACCTATTATTAATAAAAAAAATGTAATTCAGGGCGTTGTAGTTATCGTTGTTGCGCTTGACTGGTGGAACAATGCTTTTAATGACATTGAACTTCCGCCAGGCTCTATTGCTGCAATTGCTGATTCTAACGGAAAAATTTTAGCGCGTTATCCTCCTACAACGGCCGCGCTTGGCGATAATATTGCACAGACTTTATTAGCAACTGATTCTTCGATTGATAATGAGGCATCAACAAAAATAAAATCTATTGAAGGTGAAGCCCGAATGCTTCACCACTCTATTATTTACAGCGATCCGAGTAATAACAGCTTAAATATACATATCGCACTTCCTGTCACACATGCTTTAAAGCAAATAAATAATAATTTTTTTATAGCGATTGGTGTGTTTATTTTATCGCTGCTGATACTGTCTTTAATTGCACGTAAACTACTTAAAACCAGCATTATTGACCCAATTAATAATCTAACAAATGCAACAAACGTATTGGCTAAGGGCGAGATGCCCGCACAAAAAATACAACCCAATAATCCAGAGCTAAATACTCTCTATCAGCGTTTTAAATCAATGGCGCAAACTCGGTTAACAGCTGAGGCTAATTTAAAAAACAAGCATGATGAGCTTACTAGCTTGCTTAATACTCTGCCCGATAGCTACGTTAGAATTAATATCCATGGCGACATTCTCAACATAACAGGGCAATTTAAGCCTCGAGTAAACCCAAACAGCATTGCAGTACCTCATTTATCATCAATACTTTCACACAGCAATGCTCAGCTTTTGTTATCGCAGTTATCTAAACTTGATGTTTCGAGCAATTTAGAATTCACACTCGAAAAATCAGATCCTAAACGCAGCTTTGAAGCACGTATTAGCGCAATGCAAAGTAAAAATGAATACGTTGTTGTGCTACGAGATATAACACAACGAAAAGTAAATGAAGAAGCACTCCACCTTGCCTCACTAGTATATAACAACAGTAGTGAAGGCATGGCAATCACCGATCCAACGGGCATTATATTTGATGTAAATCCTGCGTTTTGTAAAACGACTTTATATAGTAAAGAAGAAGTTATTGGCCGGTCCTCTTCAATTCTTTCATCAGGAAAACATGATAAGAATTTTTACAATAAAATGTGGTCTGAATTACAGCAAACAGGCCGCTGGCAAGGCGAGGTTATTAACCGTAAAAAGAACGGGCAGCTTTACTCTGAGTGGCTCACAATCGATACTATTTATGATACAAACAACGCACCTATTCGTCGTATCGCGATATTCACAGACCTCACAGAAAAAAAACAAGCTGATGAAACCATTTGGCGACAAGCTCATTTTGATCACCTAACTGACTTACCAAATCGTTTAGAATTAAAGGAGCGATTAAATCAACGATTTTCAAATGTTATTACTCCAGATAATCAATTGGTTGTCATGCTTTTAGATATTGATCACTTTAAAGATATTAATGACACATTAGGCCATCACTATGGCGATAACTTATTAAAACTCGTATCTCAGCGTATAGTCCAGTCGGCAAAAAACGCTGAGTTTGTGGCACGAATTGGGGGAGATGAGTTTGTTATTGTATTTAGTCACATTAAAAGTACGCGCCATATTAATCAAATTGCGAGTAATATTTTACTTAGTCTATCGTCAGCTTTGCATCTTGAAAACGAAGAGTTATTTATTAGTGCAAGCATAGGCATTGCTTGCGCTCCTAATGATGGTGAAAATACTGAACAGCTTTTAAAGGCAGCCGATCAGGCTATGTATAAAGCAAAAAGTAATGGTCGTAACTGTTTTGAGTTTTTCTCTGCAGACATGCGCGAATATGCACACGCGCGCATGGTGCTATTAAAAGACTTACGAAGTGCTATAGAACTTGAACAGTTTGAGTTATTTTATCAGCCTATAGTTGCTTTAAATGATTTACATATTCATAAAGCTGAAGCGCTTATTCGTTGGCAACATCCCGAAAAAGGCCTAATTAGCCCTATCGCATTTATCCCACTTGCTGAAGAAACCAGGCAAATAAATGCAATTGGTCAATTTGTATTTGCCCAAGCTTTGCAAACACTTAACGATATAAAAACACTAACCGATGATACTTTTCAAATAAGTGTAAACGTATCGCCAGTGCAATTATCCACGCCAGAGAGTGGCATAGATGAATGGTACGATATGCTAAAAGCAGCAAAGCTGCCTGCTTCGTCAATTGTCGCAGAAATAACTGAAGGCTTAATGGTTAACCCTGAAGCACTTACGCAAAGACGCCTAAAAGAAATAGTAAAATCAGGTATGCAGCTTGCTCTTGATGACTTTGGTACCGGGTATTCGTCGCTCGCTTACTTACAAGAAATGGACACCGACTATTTAAAAATAGATAAACGTTTTGTTGATAATATTCAAGTAGGCAGCCAAGAACTTGCATTGTGTGAAGCCATCATTGTTATGGCGCATCAGTTGGGCTTAAAAGTAATCGCCGAAGGAATTGAAACTAAATTACAAATGCAGCTACTACTTGAAGCAGGATGCGATTACGGTCAAGGTTATTTATTTTCAAGACCTTTAAATAAAAGCAGTTTTATGGCACTTCTAGCTGATAAAAAAGTAGCTTTGTTAAAATAAATAGACAAAAAATCACTGTTACGCAATAAATAATGCGTCTGCGCGGTCAAGTTAAGCAATCAGATATAAAGTAGTAACAGGATTTAAAAATGGCAAAAGCAACATTAGAGCAATGGCGAATGTTTAAAGCGGTTGTGGATCATGGCGGGTTTGCAGGCGCAAGCGCAGCTGTACATAAAAGTCAGTCAACCGTACACCATGCTGTGCAAAAACTTGAAGCCGCCTTGCAAATTAAGTTGCTTGAAGTAAAAGGCCGTAAAGCATTTTTAACCGATAGCGGTAAGCTGATTTTACGCAGAGCCGAGTTTTTAATTGAGGAAGCGACTAAAATAGAATCGGTAGCAAGTACACTAAGCGAAGGCGTGGAAAGCACATTAAAAATAGCTGTTGATGAGGTTTTACCACACGCTATTTTATATCAAGCACTTGCTAAAACGAGTGAGCTTTACCCTCTTTTAAAAATTGATTTAGTAGAAAGCGTGCTAACAGGTGCAAACGAATTACTGCATAACTCAGTGGTTGATTTAGCTATTTCGTCAATTCCTATCTATGGAATTAGTTGCAGTACGTTATGCGATATAGAGTTTATAGCGGTTGCGCATAAAGACCATGTATTACACCAGCATACTGAACAACTCAACTTTCGTGATTTAAAGCTACACCGGCAGATAGTAGTGCGCGATTCAGCAACCCACACCAGTCACAATGAAGGCTGGCTAGGTGCAGATATGCGCTGGACAGTAAGCCACTTACGTAACTCTATTGATATGGTTAGTCAAAATTTAGGTTACGCTTGGCTGCCAAAAACACAAATTGCACACTTAATTGAAGATCAAACCCTCATTGCACTTAATTTAGACCAAGGTACAACCCGCACTCTTAATTTATATTTAATGTGCAACGACAACGATAGGCTTGGTCCTGCAGCACAAGAATTTAAAGAGCAAATTACTGCACTTACTAATTTAGCTAATTAATAGCTATTCATTTTTTACATCGAGGTGATCTGCTACATAGGCGCCTCGCTGCCCACGCTCTTTAGCCGGCCCTACAGTGCTATCTTTACCTGTTTGCTGCTCAGTAGCTGCATTAATTACAGCACCTAATGTGATTATATAAGCGCTGATATACAACCACATCAGCATGATCACTACACCACCTAGTGAGCCATACGTTTCGTTGTAACTAGAAAAACGCGACACATAAAATGAAAAACCTATAGATGCTAAAATCCACAGCACGGTAGCAATAGACGACCCCATTGTGATCCAACGCCATTTAGCAGGTTTACGATGTGGGGCATAACGATATAAAAGTACCAATGCAAAATTAAAGGTAAAAGCCAATAATGGCCAAGAAATGAGTTTAATTAATAAATCTATACTTTCTTTTAGTCCCACTAAATTAAGTACAATAGGTAAAATACCAATAATTAATAGCGCAAAAATTGCGACTACAATCGCTCCTACCGAAAATAAAAAGCGCACTAGTTGAGCCTGAAAAAATGAGCGTTTTTCATATTCACGATAACTAATATTACATGCAGTAATAAGTGCTTGGCTGCCCTTTGAACTACTCCAAATAGTAAGTATGAGCGTACCAATTGCACTTAAGCTCAAGCTTGCACTTGATGTTTTAGCAAGGCTAGAAACCTGAGATAAAATCAGTTCACTGGTGCTTGGTGGAAGCAAAGTAACTATTTTACTTAAGTGCTCACTTATATCTGTTGGGGATGAAAAGTACGCATACACTGATACCATCGCCGCAATGGCTGGAAAAATAGCAAGTAACGCATAAAATGCCACACCGGCTGCCACTATAGATAAGTTATCTTCACTCATTTGCTTAAAAATACGTTTAACAATATCCCACCAACCTATAAAAGGGATATGTGCAGGCTGCTCTGCTTGCTGTCCTCGTTTAGCTTCTTTCATTCTAAACCTCAATATTTGTATTACATTACTACAGCAAAATATTTGCCAAGTTATAAGCGTTTGGTACCAAACTTGCTAATATTTATCTATAAATGACTCTAACACGGAAGATAAGCCATGCTCGGTACCCTAAAAAGCAGTGTAGCGCTAAATAATACAACACCAATAACTGACGTGATCAAAGTTGATACACTTTCGTGGAATTTCTTTTATGAGCAAGGCGTGCAATTACTTCACGTAACAGCGCAAATATTACCCACTCTTTTACTCGGCATAATGCTTTTAGTACTCAGTTACTTAATTTCAGGACCACTTTCTAGATTACTAATCAAACCCATTGACTATATGACTGACAGCAAGCTTGTTCACTTAGTCATAAGGCGCAGCATAAGCACCCTAATAATTTTATTTGGGGTATATTTATTTTTACGTTTAGCAGGGCTTACTCAGTTTGCTGTTGCTATTATGAGTGGGACTGGGTTAATAGGTTTAATACTCGGCTTTGCTTTTAGAGACATAGCAGAGAACTTTATTGCCAGTTTATTACTGAGCGTACAAAGACCTTTTAAAATTGACGATGTAATTGAAGTGGATGGCCGATTAGGTATTGTTAAAAAAGTAACCGCAAGAGCAACCACACTTGTTGATTACGATGGCAATCATATTCAAATACCTAATGCGACTGTATATAAAAATACCATTAAAAACCTAACTGCCAATCCAAAAATGCGCGGCAAAGTAGAAATTGGTATAGGCTACGATAACGATATACGCAGCGCACAAACCCTCGCCCTCGATATTGCCAATCAACAAAACGCGGTGCTTAGCGACCCGCCGGCACAGGTTTTAATAAAAAATTTAGGCTCATCTACTATTAACTTCGTTTTATATTTTTGGGTTAATAGCGAGCAGCACAGTCCATTAAAAGTAGCCTCGCAGCTTATGCGCGAATTAGTCAATGAGTTCACAAAACAAAACATCAGCATGCCTGATGACGCACGAGAGAGAATTATACTCACCGACCCTAATGAAAGTGCTTCTAGCTTAGAGGAAAAACAACCATCGCAAATACAAAGCGAAAAAAGTGAAACTGTTGAGCAAACTAAAACGCTTGATGATGTAAGCAGTGATACCGACGAAATACGTGAACAAGCAGAGCAATCTCGCGACCCAGAACAAGGGAAAAATATTATTTAATTTCTTTACGTCGCACTAATATGTATTTATACATTAGTGCCTTTAAAACACGCACTTTAGTAATTTCGAAGTATGAGTTGCATGCTTTACAGCCTGGCTACGTGGTTAAGCGTAACTTAGCTATTTTTACTTTTGACCGCTTCGACTGAACTACTCAACTTTTGCACTGTAGCTTCAAGTTCTACTATCTTTTTGTTTTGGGCGTAACTTGAAAACCAGCTAGTAATAATTATTAAAAACACCAGAATGGACAATCTTCTGGTTTTTACTTTCAAAAATGTTTCTAAATTTTTAGCTTCACAAATACAAGACATCGCTTTCTCTCATTACCTTAATTATCTCGAATTAATAAGGTAATGGGAGAAAGCGACAAAATAGGTCGCGTCTTTTTTTTATTTTGAAAGTTCAAATTTCCTACAGGGAGGGTTTCGAGTTACTGACCGACAATGATTGCTAAGTAACTCGAAGTCACTGATGAAATTATAATGCTCAAAGCGCTAAGATAGTACAAATGGCTATTATTTGACCTCAACTCCATACTGACCCAATGATTTTATCATACGCCTAATAACTCTGGATTTTAGCTGCTTTGGTGCCTTTACAATAATCTGGTCTGATAAACCCATAAGCCAGTTCTCTAATTCCAAGGTATGAGGCAACTGAATAGAAATATCGATCCAATCATCTTGAGTAATCGAATTAGCAAAAGCCTTTTCGTCACTAACTTTCTGGCTAACATTAATGACTGATTCTTGGAATAGCTCTTTGGCATACCCTTTTACTGTGAGTTTCACATCAATTAGCTCTGCATTTACCAATATACCCACTGCACCTGTTTGAATGTATTTTGAAGTATCAAAGTCAGTATCGAACGTTTCATTTAACAGCTTGGCGCTATTAACCCGATGAAAAAGAAGATGCCTAGGTTCTTCATAATCATAAAAGTAGCAAATAAGAACCAACTTAGTGTCTCTTACCACCATCCCTATTGGTGAAATAAGGTGAATAGAATCCGAGTTCCCGTAAGTTATTTCTAATTTACGTTGCTCCAGTATTCCTTGAGTTATTAGGGATTTAATTTCAGTATTAATATTTAATGGTTTAAAAGCCAAAACATGTGGCAAGTTCGCAATTTTCGAAGGCCAAGAGTGCAATGATTTAGATCTCACAAGCGTATCTTTTGATTTTTTAAAAATTGCATTAAGCTGAGAAAATACCTCTTTAGGAAAGTAGTCTTCAAGGTGTTGCTCGACTAGCTGAAGTGATAAAGCTTCCTCAGCAGAAATAGAAGGTAAGAAAATATCAGAACGTTTTCTAGAATAAGACCATTTGTACCCGTCAGGCGAGTCTGAACTTACTAGCCCAAATAAGTCTGCTACTTCCACTAAGTCTCGCTCTACAGTTCGTTTTGTGACTGTAAAACCTCTATTTTCAAGGCCTAATTGTAAAATTTTGGCTGTTGTCCACCTAGGAGTAATAGGGATAAGTTGCATCATATTAATAATGCGAGGGAGAGTCTTTCCTTTAGCCGTTGGCATCAACTTTGAGCTCTTATTATAACTTAAAATTATAGATATATTATCATAAATTAAATGATAACAGCAGGTTAGCCTATGGTTGTAGATAGGGAATTTCACTCTTTTTATATATAAAAGAACTTTTATAGCAGAATGCTTTGGGTTAATCTGCGTGCGATAACGATGATCTAGAAGTTATTTAAAAGCCCCGTAACCATGTTTTTAAGCCCCCAAGCTTCTCTAGCATTTAATAAACACTTAGCAAGGAAACTTAATGAAAGCAGACTTTCACATTAGAAGCTATGAAAATAGTACGTTGTACCGCTCATTTGAAAGTGATGAATTATCAATCCCCCCTAGTCAAAAAATAAAATACATCGTTCCAATAAATACCAACGATTCTATAAAAATTAAGCAAATGATATTAGCTTATAAAGTAGCAAATAATGGTGTTACCGATAAACACTCTAAGCCGCACTGGATTTATGTTGATGATATTTTGAAGGTTAACAACAGCGATGAAGAGTTATTTGCCGTTCAGTACGAAGGGCATGAAAATCACAAAGATTATGCCGAATTTCCTACAGAAAAAGTGGCTACTGAGTTATTTGATACTTTGACTCAGAGAAAATGGCAGTCTTTAAATTGTTTGACCCATACATTAATCGATAAAAAAGCATATCAATTAAGTAAAAAGCTATCTCAACACTTATTGGATTTTTATCATGAAAATAAACCATCAGCTATTGACGAATACGACCTTGAACAAGATTTGTTAAAGAATAAAGCAATTAAAACAGACCTTGGCTGGCAGATCAAAATCAATGACTACCAAATCAACTTTCTTTTAAAAGAGTTAAGTGAGGATGATCACCCCATAGAAATTAAAAAACTGCGTGCGCAACATCAAGATGAGTCAATTGTTTACTTGAATTTAGACCGTCGAGACTTTGATATTAAGTTAGGTTTGCAAGCGTCTGTAGATGACGACACGCTTATTTCAGAGCCTCACGATGTCGAGCAATTTGTAGCAACTGCTAATATGTTAATTAATGGAGGCTCCGTAGAGTTATTCGTTTTCGCTCTCAGAAAGCCTGATTCAAATAATGCATGGGTGGGTTCCTTAAACCTACTAAGTTGAGTAACTGAATGACCAATATTTAATATAAACAACATTGCGACTTATTCTGTCGCAAGTATTTTATATTATGAACATGTGTTGTTTCCGTGAGGGAGCAGAAGAAAAAGTGTGAGAAACTTTTTCATCATGGCCTACTAGATGTAGGCCTTTTTTTGATCAAAAAACGCTTAACTATAGAGGAAGGAGTAGTTAGTCGAAAAATGAATGAGACAATGAAATATTTAATTTACTACCCATAATTAACTAGCCAAAACATCCATAAGAGCTATGAGGTACCACATAAATAATTATAACTTTATAAAACGCAGCAAAATTACTCCCCTTAAGGATTTAAAACTAGTAAAGCGACCCAGTGGTGGGTTTCGCAAACACCCTTCGAACTTTTTTAAGCGAAATTGCTTAGATAAATTTGAATCTAAAGGCACTCAAGACCTTGCTGATAAAACAAACATAGAAATCGAGACTCTAAAACAATTTATGGTAGCTAACTTGGCTGTTAACTCTGTGCTAGCCGACAAACTAGAAAAAGCGACTAAAATTAGCGCTGCAACTTGGTTGGAATTACAACGTCAATATGATGAGTACATAAAATAACTCTTACTTGGGTGGCTAAACAAGACTAACCACTTTCGAGATTAAGAAGCTACTTTCATAGTGTTATTTTACGCTGATAAAAAGGTTGATCTGGGTTACTTTTACCGTGGATTCTCAACTATGACTTTAGTTTATATTACTTTAAGGTTGCTAAAATGAGCTCAAACAAGCTTTTAATTAAATCACTGGATCTGGCTTCAAAATATCATGCGCAGCAAAAGCGAAAGTCGGATGAGTCACCCTATATAAATCATTTGATAGAAGTGGCAGTCCTACTAACTGATATCGCTGAAATTGATGAAAACGATGAGCTATGCGCCGCAATACTGCATGACATTTTAGAGGACACTGATATTACAAGAGGGGAGATTTATAAAACCTGTGGTAATCGTGTTCTGGAATTAGTAGAAGCCCTTACTGACGATAAATCGCTATCTTTAGAGGAGCGAAGAGAAGAAACGCTTAAAATGCTTCCGAGTAAGTCAATCTCGGTAAAGCGTATCAAATTAGCTGACCTGTGCTCTAATGCTTGTACAATACCTTCTGGTTGGTCACCTGAACGCAAGGTAGATTACTTTTTCTGGTTAGATCAGGTTGCTGACATCTGCGCAATATCTAGCCTCTCGCTGTATAATGAATACTTGAAAAGAAGAGCTGAGTATTTCTCTAAATAGTGCCCTCAATTTAGCTATTATTTTTATTTAAAATGAAGATTAGCCAGATAAACCTGTCACTTTGGGGTTTAGTTTCACTTTTACAAACGGGTGTTAAACTTTGCTCAGTAATTTACTTTTGTAAGCCCTTAAATTTAACCAGTGCCGCTAAAGCGGTGCCTACAGCATAACCCAAACACAAAATTTGATCAGTTTCAGCCTAAAATCTGAAACCTGTTAACTCAAAAAAGCATTAATTTGACAGCGGAGACTGAGAGTTGAACACTTATTTTATTTACAACCACAAAAAAGCCCGCAGCGTTAACTGCGGGCTTTTTATTGAATGAGTGAGTCAGCCGTATAAGCCGGGTTTTGTCCTTTCCGAAGAAAGTGATAATCATTCGTCTAGGCCATAAATCGCTCTATGGCTCAAGCAACCTACCCGGTTCCAACGTGGGCCACGCCATAAGGAACCCTATTTGGTCTTGCTCCGAGTGGAGTTTACCTTGCAACCGACTATTACTAGCGGCCCGGTGCGCTCTTACCGCACCCTTTCACCCTTACCAATCCGAAGATTGGCGGTCTCCTCTCTGCTGCACTTGTCGTGGGCTCACGCCCCCCAGCCGTTAGCTGGCACTCTGCCCTATGGAGCCCGGACTTTCCTCCCCCTGATCATTTTCGTCACAGGCAGCGATCATCTTGGCTGACTCGGCGCGCAGTATACATGAGGCTAATACCAAGCGCAGTAAAATTTACTCTTTTTCTTCAATAATTGTTTTGTATAAAGCGTTTTTCTTCATTCCAAAGTATTCAGCAACAACGCCACAGGCTTTTTTCATTGGCATTTCGCTTTCAAGAAGTGCCAGCATTTTTCGCGCTTCAGGCGGAACATCGTCTATTTGCTTTGGTTTGCCCGCAAGCATAAGCACTATTTCGCCGCGCTGCTTGGTAGGATCATCAGTTAAAAACTGTTTAAGCTCACTTACACTACCATTAAAAAATGTTTCAAAGGTTTTGGTTAGCTCTTTAGCAAACACAACTTGCTGCTCATCACCTAGGGCTAGTGCTAAATCATCAAGGCTTGCCATAATACGGTGCGTACTTTCGTACATTATGCTGGTAATGCCTGAGTTAACAGCTTCGATAAAAAAGTCTTGGCGAGCTTTGCTTTTAGCTGGCGTAAAACCAATAAACTGAAAGCGGTCGGTTGGTAAGCCTGAACAACATACGGCTGTAATTGCAGCACATGCACCTGGAACGGGTGTAACATGAGCGCCTTGTTCGCGACACAGATTTACAACAGCGTAGCCTGGATCACTAATTAGTGGTGTACCAGCGTCAGATACTAAAGCAATATTTAAACCTTGATTAAGTTGATCAATAATTTGTTGTGCTTTTTGCTTTTCGTTGTGGTCGTGTAATGCAAACGTTTTTGCCTTAATTCCAAAGTGGCTAAGTAGCTTGCCGGTATGGCGAGTGTCTTCAGCAGCTATTAAGTCAACTTGCGATAATGTCGCAATGGCACGGTGACTTAAGTCGTCATAATTGCCAATTGGGGTGGCAACAATGTAAAGAGTGCCAATTTTCTGTGAATTCTCCTCATTTAACATTGAGGTCTCCTGCGTCAGTCAGTAATATAAGCAAATCGCGTTAACGTATTGGGAAATCATTGTGCGACTTAAACTAGTTAGTCTATTAATTATATTGTCAGGGTTATCGGCGTGTAGCACAACCGAAAAACCAACTAAAAACAGCGATAACGTAAGTAACCGCACTAATGCACTGCAAAATCAGGCAACCAGTGCGCAATCTATCTATCAATTGGCGCAAAACCGCCAAGGTGCCGATAAAATACAGTTATTGTATAGCGCCCGTGATGCAGCAATTAGTGAGCAAAACTGGCCTTTATTAGAGATAATTGGGAATGAGCTTGAATTAACCGCAAGTGTTGATCAAATCCAGAACCGCCTTTATATTGCATTTGCACAAAAACAACAGAATAAAAATGATCAAGCTTTGGTTATTTTACAGTCGCTAGACGGACAACTGACTCAACCTGAGCATTTTGCTTGGCATCAGTTTTTAACGGCCAGCATTTACGCATCGCAAAATTTTCCTAAAAAAGCTGCACCCTACTTTTTTAGGGCCTCTGAAACAGCAACAAAAAATAATATAGAAATCCCTCAACTTAATCAAAATTTGTGGGATAACTTAAAGCAACTTTCTTCTTACGCGCTTGAACGCTTTAACCGTGGTTCGGTTATTCAGCAAGGGTGGGCTAACCTAGCGTTATATCATCAAGTATATGCAAGTAGTGGCGTAGAGTTAGATCAAGCGATCAACAATTGGCGCAGACGCTATATTGGGCATCCGGCTTTTACTGTATTACCTGAACAAGATGAAATGCTTACTGAACTTGCTCCTATCAATATAGAGCGCTTAGTTGTGCTGTTTCCACAATCGGGCCCTAACGAACGTTTAGGTGATGCCCTTAAAGCTGGCGTATTAGCTGCACTTGATACGCAAAATATCAACGACACTATTTTTATTGATGAAAACCTAAGTACAAAAGAAATTGCAGCGCAACTTGAAGAAATAAAGCCTGACTTTGTAATTGGTCCTCTACTTAAAGCAAATATTGATAAACTTGCCAATGCACAAACTCTTATTGATACTCCGGTACTACATTTAAACACCTTTGATGGTGAGCGCATTTCGCTTCAGCATTATTACTTTGCACTAAACCCTGAGCACGAAGTACAACAAGCCTTAGAACACTTTTTAACTAAGGGCTATCAAAAACCTATGTTGCTTGCACCAAATAACGCAAATGGCCAACGCTTGGTTGATTACTTTAACTTACAGTGGCAACGCTATAGCGAAACCAAGCCGCAAATAGGTTTTTATAACGATAAAAAAGATATGCCTAATACAATTACCAGCTTGTTAGAAGTTGATAAATCAAAAGAGCGCATAAAAGCGATTAAAGCACTATTTAAACAGGAAGTAGAAAACGAAACCCGTTCGCGTAGTGATATAGACGTTATTTATATTTTGGGTGATGCAATAGAAACACGCTTAATTAAACCCTACCTTGATGTAAACGTAAGTACATTTGCAGATCGTATTCCACTTTATGCCAGCTCTAAAAGTCATAGTAAACAAATTGACAGTACTGACAAAGGCGACTTAGACGGCCTATACTTCACTGAATTGCCGTGGATGCTCGATTCGCAAATTAAACAACATAACTTACGCCAGCAGTATGATTCGTTATGGCCAGAGCAAGTAGATATTAGCCAACGCTTATTTGCAATGGCGTACGATGCTGTATCAATATTACATGACATCAGGCAGTTAAGCGTAATGCCAGGCAATCAATATAGTGGTTTAAGTGGTAAGTTATCTGTTAATACCAGCGGCCATATAGAACGCACGCTCGACTGGGCTCAATATACAAACCGTCGCATTAAGCCTGTGCAATTAGAAACACAACGCCCTGTACCATTGTTTATGCAATCAGCGGGTGACATACAAACTATCAATTAAATTTAATTAAGGGGGCGGCATGTCGTGGTTTAAAGAGCTGTGGCACAATAGTCGCGAAAAAGGCCAGTATTATGAGCTTGAAGCGCAAAAATACTTAGTTACTCAAGGGCTAACACCCATTGAACGTAATTATTACTGCCCCTTTGGTGAGCTTGATGTCATTATGAAAGAAGGCGATACCCTTGTATTCGTTGAGGTTAAGTTTCGCAAAAATAATGCTCGTGGCGGTGCCAACTATGCGCTTAGTCCACAAAAAAAAGCTCGATTAAAACGTAGTATTTATCATTACTTAGCAGCTAAAAATTTAACTAACCAAGCTCTAAGAATTGATTATGTAGCCATTACAGGAGAAGCATCTTCTAATATTAATTGGCTTAAAAATGTATTTTAAACGCAAATACAAAGATAAATTATTGGTAGGCTATGCAAGACACAATTAAAGAAATTTTTACAGAAAGCATTCAAGTTCAAATCGCTGCTGGTGAAGTGCTACCTAGTGCTCTTGAGTCAGCTGCATTTACTATTGCACAAAGTCTGATCAACGGAAATAAACTCATTTGCTGCGGTACTGCAAATTGCCACATGCTCGCTCAGCATATGGCGGGTGTGTTGGTTAATCATTATGAAACCGAACGTCCCTGCTTACCTGCAATTGCTCTATCGCAAGAAAACGTTAATCTGGGGCAAAGTACTCAAGTAGACGATCACGATACATTTGCTCGCCAAGTCCGCGCTTTTGCCCAACAAGGTGATTTATTGCTTGTCCTGGCTATAAACGGTAACGAAAAACATGTTATTTCTGCCGTTGAAGCTGCACTAACTAAAGATATGAAGGTCATAGTTATGGTTGGTGATGATGGTGGCGAGTTGGTAGGCCTACTTGGCCCTAACGATGTTGAAATTAGATCGCCATCTAAACGCCCTAGCCGCATTATCGAATCCCATTTAGTTAACTTACATTGTTTAAGCGAACTTGTTGATTTAACGCTTTTCCCTCAGGATGAAAATTATGTTTAAACGCTCTCTTATTGTTTTAGGTACTGTTGTATTACTGCAAGGCTGCGCAGCCGCTGTTGTTGCAGGTACAGCCAGTGCAGTAACTGCAGCGAACGATCGCCGTACTATTGGCTCTCAAATTGACGATAACAATATTGAAATAAAAGCCAGTATTGCACTTAGCGAAGTTGAACGTCTTGAAAAATTTGCCAATATAAGCGCTGTAAGCGTTAACGGTATTGTTTTACTTGTTGGCCAAGTTGCTAACGAAGAAATGAGAAACGAAGCGCAGCGCACCATTGAGGGCGTTTCAGGTATTCGTAAAATACATAACCAAATTCGTATTGGCTCAAATACTGGCATTACTACACAAACTCACGACTCTTGGCTAACTTCTAAAGTCAAAGCCCAGCTACTAACAGCAAAAGACATTAGCAGTAATAACATTAAAGTAGTGACAGAAAATGCTGAAGTTTTTTTAATGGGCTTAGTATCTGACTCTGAGTCAACTCAAGCTGTAAATATTGCCCGCAATGTTTCTGGCGTAGAGCGTGTAATTAAAGTATTTGAATATATGTAAAGCAAAATACAGACATAAAAAAACCGCTTATTCAGCGGTTTTTTTTGGCATTTACTTATTATTTAATAACGCGTAAATGAGAGCCTTTTTTCTTCTCAGGCTTTTCTGGTGGTGTATCATCAATAAACTCAGCTGATGAATCAACACTTTCAAGCTCTGGCACAAAATCGTCTTCGTCCTCTAAAAACTCATCTGCGGTAAAGACTGTTCCTTCGCCATTTTCACGCGCGTATATTGCAAGCACAGCACCTAGAGGTACATACACTTGCATTGGCTGACCACCAAAGCGCGCACTGAAGCTAAGTTGGGTTAAGTCTAACGAAAACTGTGTGACCGCTGATGGACTTATGTTTAAAACAATTTGTCCGTCTTGAGCAAATTGTGTTGGCACTTGTACATTTGCAAATCCAGCGTCTACCACTAAATGCGGTGTACACTCGTTATCGACTATCCAATCAAAAAAAGCACGTAATAAATAAGGACGATTAGGCGTCATTATAAACGGATCTCACGCTCAGCTTCAGTTAAAGAGGCTTGGAATGACTCACGTTCAAATAAACGGATCATGTACTCTTTAAGCTCTTTAGAACCTGCACCATTAAGCTCAATACCAAACTCTGGTAAACGCCATAATAGTGGAGCTAAATAACAGTCTACTAAGCTAAACTCTTCACTCATAAAGTAAGGTGCTTCGCTAAAAATAGGTGCTACAGCAAGCAATGCTTCTGTTAGCTCTTTACGAGCTTGAGCAGCGTCTGACGTGTTGTTACTGATTTTGTCAGCTAGGCTGTACCAATCAGTATCAATACGATGCATCATTAAGCGGCTACGACCACGCATTACCGGGTAAACAGGCATTAGTGGAGGATGAGGAAAACGTTCATCAAGGTATTCCATGATGATGTTTGCCTGGTATAAACCAAGCTCACGGTCAATCAGTGTTGGCACTGTACCGTAAGGGTTAATTTCGTGAAGTGCTTCTGGCAAGTTATCTTTTTCAGCCAAATGAATATCTACACTTACACCTTTTTCCGCAAGTACAATACGTACTTGGTGGCTATACATACAGTTAGCACCAGAAAAAAGGGTCATTACAGGGCGCTTATTGGCAGCTACGGCCATGCCTATACCTCCATTAAATAACTAAAACAGCAAAAGGGGCTTAAGCCCCTATTGCAAAATTACCTTTAAAAATGTTCAACCTAATGAACATCTCTCCAGTATTCTTTCTTAAGCATAAATGCCAAGATAAACAGGATAATTAAAAATCCTATTACCTTAATACCTAGCGCTTCCGATTCAAGACGTGAAGGTTCACCCACGTACTCAAGGAAGTTTGTTAAATCACGAGCCGCTTGGTCGTATTCATCTATGCTTAATTCGCCCGTACCATCGGTTTCAGTAGCAATAACTTTAGTCACAGTGTGACCATGCTCTTGTACTTCTTTAGTGATAGGTGTTGGTAAACCTTGTAGTTCTTGAAGAACGTGAGGCATACCTACCGATGGGAAAACAATGTTGTTAACCCCAAACGGGCGAGATTCATCTTTATAAAACGATTTTAAGTACGTGTAAATATAATCTGGTGATTTTACACGAGCAATTAGAGTTAAATCCGGCGGAGCCGCACCAAACCATTTTGCTGCATCGTCTTTTGTAATCGCGTTAGTAATATGACTACCAACTTTAGAACCGTCAAAAATCAACTGCTCTAAACCAACCTCTGTTGGGATACCGATATCACGAAAAGTACGTTCATAACGTTGATACTGCATTTGGTGACAACCAAGACAGTAGTTCATGAACAACTTTGCACCGCGTTGTAAAGATGGTTGATCAGTAAGGTCGTTGTTCGCTTCCATTAAAGGAACCGATGGACCCGCTGCCATAACCATGTTCGGCAACAAGTTTACTGATAAAGCAAATAAACCAATAATAAGCTTCTTCATCATTTCGTTAACCTCTCTGGCAATGGCTTAGTTTTTTCGTTCTTACTGTATACAAACAACAGTACGAAGAACATAAAGTAAGTCACAGTACAGATTTGAGAAATAATCGTTTTCATATCAGTTTGTGGAGTTGCGCCCACCCAACCTAGAAGAACGAAAGTTACAACAAAACCTGCAATGTTCCATTTATGGAAACCACAACGGTAACGAACCGATTTAACTCTACCACGGTCTACCCAAGGTAGTAACGCAAGTACCACAATCGATGCACCCATCGCCGCAACACCGATTAACTTATCAGGGATTGCACGTAAGATTGCATAGAATGGCGTAAAGTACCAAACCGGGAAAATATGCTCAGGTGTTTTAAGTGGGTTAGCTGCCTCGAAGTTTGGACCTTCTAAAAAGAAGCCATTCATCGCTGGCATAAAGAACACAACCCAACAGAACAATATTAAGAAACCAACCACACCCACAATATCTTTAACTGTGTAGTAAGGGTGGAATGGTATCGCATCAACAATATCTTTCTTGTCAGTGTAATACTCATGAAATTTAAATTTAGGCTTATCTTCTTCAGCTACTGAGCCTTTCTTACGTTTAATCTCAATACCTTCAGGGTTATTTGAACCCACTTCATGTAGAGCAACAATGTGTAAGAAAACTAAGATTACGATAACCAATGGTAGTGCAATTACATGTAATGCAAAGAAGCGGTTAAGCGTTGCACCTGATATTACATAGTCACCACGGATCCAAAGTGTTAAGTCATCACCAATAACCGGAATAGCCCCGAATAAGGAGATGATTACCTGTGCACCCCAGAACGACATTTGCCCCCATGGTAATAAATACCCCATGAATGCTTCAGCCATTAGCGCTAAGAAAATAAACATACCAAATAACCACAGTAACTCACGTGGTTTTTGATAAGAACCGTAGATCATGCCACGGAACATATGCATATATACAACGATGAAAAACGCTGATGCACCGGTTGAGTGCAAGTAACGTAATAACCAGCCATATTCTACATCACGCATGATGTATTCTACTGAAGCGAATGCGCCTTCAGAAGACGGAACAAAGTTCATCGTTAACCAAATACCTGTTAGGATTTGGTTTACTAGTACCAACATGGCTAATGAGCCAAAAAAGTACCAGAAGTTAAAGTTTTTAGGTGCTGGATACTGTGCAATGTGCATGTTCCAAACACGTGTCATTGGGATACGGTCGTCTATCCAACCAATAATCTTACCAAACATTAGGCTGCCCCTTTTTCTTCGCCCACTAAAATAGTGGTCTCATCAAGAAAAGTATAAGGTGGTATCTCTAAGTTTAATGGAGCAGGTACCGATTGAAATACACGGCCAGCCATATCAAATTTAGAACCATGACATGGGCAATAGAAGCCATCATCGGTTCCTTCAACTTTCTCACTAAAGTTACCTTGGAAAAAGCCAGGTGAACACCCTAAATGCGTACAAATACCTACAGCCAGAAAGATTTCTGGACGTAATGAACGGTAATCATTTGTTGATGATTCTAATTGTTGTGGCTCTTGCGAATGCGGATCACGAAGTTGACCTTCATGTTCTTTCATTTGCTCAAGCATTTTTGGGGTCCGTGATACAACCCATACAGGTTTACCACGCCACTCGACACGTATTAATTGTCCCGGTTCAAGTTTGCTGATATCTACTTCTACAGGCGCACCCGCAGATTTAGCTCGCTCACTTGGATTCCAAGACGCAATAAAAGGAACAGCAGCCCCAGCCGCACCAACACCACCTACAACAGAGGTAGCTATGGTTAAAAAGCGACGTCGGCCATTGTCTACAGGCGCATTGCTCATCCACTTATCTCCACTATGATTCTCAACACTTGCTATATTGAGAACATCAGTTACAGCAGGTTAATTATTCGAATTTTTAAAATAGAAGCGATCATAATTAAAACCCTTGATTAAAACAAGGTTATTCAAAGCCCTATGCTCGAATAAAACTAACTTGATCAAAATTTGATTAAGTAAGTTCGAGAATAAAGCCGAACGACTATAATAACGCTTCTGTAAAAACAATATACTGACCAAGATCAACACCACTAAGAGGAAACAGTAAAAACTGTACATAGTGCGGTTAAACTCACTCATTTTACTTCAATGCCAATTGTAGCAAAAAATTCCACCAATTAACTGATGGATTTAAACTAATTACGATAATTATTTAACTTTTTTGCAGCTATCTGAGTGTTTTTTAACTTTCGTTTGATTAATACGCAGTTATTAATCAATTTGATCATCATTAATTGCTGCAATCACCCAGTATCACCGTCGATATAAATAACTTTATATTAAGTTGCAAATGTAAACATTTTGATTTAAAAACAAAAAACCCAGCATAAGCTGGGTTTTTGAATTCTTGATAACGTATAGATTAACGTTTTGAGAACTGTGGACGCTTACGCGCTTTCTTAAGACCCACTTTCTTACGTTCAACTTTACGTGCATCACGTGTAACAAAACCTGCTTTACGAAGTTGTGAACGTAATGATTCGTCAAACTCCATAAGTGCACGAGTGATACCATGACGGATAGCACCAGCTTGACCAGTTGTACCACCACCAGAAACGGTGATGTAAAGGTCAAATTTTTCAGTCATATCAACTAGCTCAAGAGCTTGATGAACAACCATGCGTGCTGTTTCGCGACCAAAATACTCTTCTAGAGAGCGTTTGTTGATTACGATGTTACCAGTGCCTGGGCGTAAGAATACGCGAGCACTTGAACTTTTACGACGACCTGTACCGTAGTATTGATTTGCCATGATGGTGCTCCTTAAATGTCTAGAACCTGAGGCTGTTGTGCAGCATGGTTGTGCTCAGTACCTGTGTAAACTTTAAGTTTACGGTACATAGCGCGGCCTAAAGGACCACGTGGCAACATGCCCTTAACAGCCTTCTCGATGATCATTTCAGGCTTTGCAGCTTGAAGTTTATCAAAAGTAGTAGACTTAAGACCACCTGGAAAACCAGAGTGTGAATAGTACACTTTGTTTTTGAATTTGTTACCAGTTACAGTAACTTTTTCAGCGTTGATAACGATGATATAATCACCAGTATCTACGTGCGGTGTATATTCAACTTTATGCTTACCGCGTAGGCGATGAGCGATTTCAGTAGCGATGCGACCTAAAGTTTTACCTTCAGCGTCAACTACGTACCAGTCACGTTTTACTGTTTCTGGTTTAGCAACAAACGTTTTCATTTATAAAAATCCAATGTTTTTCAATTAAAACCACAAGTAGTTAATATTAACTACTGCTCTAAGTTTGCTATAACCCCTTCGAGTTTTAGACTTTTGCGCCGCTCACAAGTGGCTAGACTATATGAGGGCATAGAACGCAACGTGGCAGACGCGGGAGTATACCAGCACTTAAAACACATTGCTACTCGCCGGTTGTTTTTTCCACAAGAAATTTTAGAAATAAGAAGTACTATATATGCACCTCTTATTTTTAATGGCTAACCTATTACACTTTTACCTACTAATTTAAACCAAATGCTCTCTAGCTAAATACTCTAGAGACTGCATTTCTTGCAAACGGCTTATACAGCGCTTAAATTCAAAGTTTAAATTACCTTGGGTATAAAGTTCGGTAATAGGTTTTTCAGCCGATATAATTAAAGTTACATGGCGCTCGTAAAATTCATCTACTAAAGCAATAAAGCGTCTAGCGGCATCATCATTAGTTTGCCCAAGCTGTTTTACGTTAGAAATAATCACCGTATTATATAAGCGGCTAATCTCCATGTAATCAACCTGACTACGCGCTGTTTCGCATAATTCACTAAACTCAAACATCACCACGCATTTAGCTACTTTTCGCGTTTTGATTAAACGACCTTCTATCTCTATCGGCTCATCTAATTGTCCAGGCTCTGACGATAGCTTATCGAAGTATTCAAATAAGTTTTTATCCGCTTCTTTATCTAACGGACTATGAAAAATTTCGGCTTGCTCTAAGGTACGCAACCGATAATCAATACCTGAGTCTACATTAACTATTTCTGTATTGAGCTTAACCAGTTCTATAGCAGGGACAAAGCGGGCACGCTGCAAGCCATTTCTGTAAAGCTCATCAGGCACTATATTAGATGTAGCAACAAGTACTATACCCCGTGCAAATAGCGCTTCCATTAAGCCACCTAGCAACATAGCATCGGTAATGTCTTGAACAAAAAACTCATCAAAACAAATTATGTCTGTTTCTGCTTTGAAAGTGTCGGCTATTTTTTCTAATGGATTAGCCGTATTGTTTAGTTTTTTAAGCTCATTATGCACTCGGTGCATAAATCGATGAAAGTGCACGCGCATTTTACGTGTACCCGGTAGTGATTCGTAAAAAGTGTCAACTAAATAAGTTTTACCACGCCCTACTCCACCCCAAAAGTACAAACCTTTTATAGGCGCAGGTTCATCTTTACTAAATAACTTAGCAAAAAAACCTTTTTGTTTTGGCTTTGCCTGAGTTAGGTCATCGTATAGACGTTGTAAATGGCGCACAGCATTTTCTTGTGCTGCGTCGTGTACAAAGTCATCTCGCTTTAAGTCTTGTTGGTATGTTTGCCAAGGAGTCATATCTATTTACAGTTAAAACACAGTTTAATTTGCAAAGCATATTAACACGCATCATAACTCGGGGTATATTACACTTAGTATGATTTATAATTGAATCGGCATTCGTTAGTTATTTTCCCAAAGGGGTAGTTTTTATGGGCACAGTTATGTGGGTAGGTTTAATTGTTATTGCTGCTGTTGTAGCATTTTTTATTGGCGCATTTGTTACTAAAAAACAATTCAAACAAGATGAATTAAAAGAGCAGGCAGAGCAAGCTGAAAATGCATTAGAGCAGTATCGTCAAGATGTAGCTGATCATTTAGCGAATACTGGCAAGCTCGTAAATAAAATGAAAGAAAACTATGATCAACTGCTTAGTCACGTTGAAGAAACAAACCAACTTCTTCTAGAAGATAGAAATAAAGCACCAGCAGAACCTTATTTTTCTAAAGAAACAACAGAACAACTACAAGCGTCTTTAAAAGAGCGTCGTTCAGATCGTTCTTCAGCCGCAGCGCAACCAGCTGATTATGTATCGGGTGAATCTGGTTTATTTGCTGGTCAAAATAAAGGTTCAGAACATTCTAAAGTATCTTGATGAACTTTTTTTAGACCCCATAGTCTTTAGATATAACAGCTTTGTTGTTTTATCTTAATAAATCGAAAAGGGCTGCTTTTAAAGTAGCCTTTTTTGTTTTTGCTTTATCTTAAGTGGAGTTACCCCTGACTATGAAAATGAAATTATCACTTATCAGCGCAGCTATCCTATCTACAAGCTTATTAATGAGCCCTGTAGCGTCTTATGCAAAAATGCCAATTGCAGTAAATGGTCAACAACTACCCACTCTTGCCCCCATGCTAGAGAAAATATCTCCTGGTGTTGTAAGTATCCAAGTTTCAGGCTCTAAAGAAGTACGCCGCCGTGCAGATCCTCTCGAATATTTTTTTGGACAGCAACAGCCTCGCAGTCAAAAACGCCAATTTAGTGGATTAGGTTCTGGGGTCATTATTGATGCTGATGAGGGTTATGTAGTGACTAATAACCACGTAATCCAAGACGCCGAAAAAATGGTAGTTACTCTCGAAGATGGCCGTGAATTTGAAGCAACTAAAATTGGTACTGACACAGAATCAGACATCGCTCTTTTACAAATAGACGCTGATGACTTAACTGAAATTAAACTCGCTAACTCAGATAATTTACGAGTGGGCGACTTTGCGGTTGCGATTGGTAACCCATTTGGCCTTAGTCACACAGTTACATCAGGTATTGTTAGTGCCCTTGGTCGAAGTGGTTTAAACATTGAGGGCTACGAAGATTTCATTCAAACCGACGCAGCTATTAACCAAGGTAATTCTGGCGGTGCTTTAGTTAACCTCAATGGTGAGTTGATTGGTATTAATACAGCTATTTTAGGTGCTTCTGGCGGCAACGTGGGCATTGGTTTTGCGATTCCATCTAATATGATGAAAAATCTAGTCGATCAAATTATTGAACATGGTGAAGTGCGTCGAGGCTCGTTAGGCATTTCTGGTCGTCCACTTGATGCTGGACTTGCAAAAGCACAGCAACTTGATGTCAAACAAGGTGCTTATGTAATGCAAGTAATGGACGACACTGCCGCAAGTAAGGCTGGAATTGAAGCTGGTGACGTTATTGTTAGCATAAACGGTGGCGACATTAGTGGTTTTCATGAACTACGCAGCAAAATTGCTACGCTAGGTGAAGGCCGTGAGATAAAACTAGGCATTTACCGCGATGGTAAAATTAAAACAGTGAAAGTAACCCTTGATGGTGCATCAGGTGTTACAGCGACCGGTGAAGAACTCCATCCTGCATTCCAAGGCGCGACACTTGAAAATGTACAAAAAAATAGTAATAAAGGTGTTGAGGTTACTTCAGTAGATCCTCGCTCACCGTCTGCCCGTGTTGGCCTTGAAGAAGGCGATATTATTATGCAAGTGAATCGTCAACGAGTTGAAACGATTCGCGACATGAATAAAATCATCGACAGTACAAAAGGTAATATCGTACTTGGCGTGCAACGTGGTCGTGAGTCTATATTTATTTTAATTCAGTAATAAATAGCACTATTAATGTAATAAAAATAACAGTGGCACTTGCCGCTGTTATTTTTTTTATGTCATCATAAAGAGATTGCTCACTTACATAATAAGAAAATCGTGCTGAAACTAATAAAATTTATTCTTCCCCCTTTATTTGCAGGCCTAAGTATTGCTTTTTTAGTGGTTTTTTTCAGCCCTAATATGCGAGCGGCTTTACTTCCAAATGTTCCCCTACCAAGCGCAATGAGTTCGAGTCACCTAAGTTTTTCTGATGCAGTTAAACGAGCAGCTCCTTCTGTGGTTACTATTTTTTCAGAAAGTATTTCCAAAGAACCTCGTTATAAAAGAAAAAACACGGTACAAGAGCTTGGCTCTGGCGTCATCATGTCGCAAGACGGTTACATTCTTACCAACTACCATGTTGTTAATAATGCAGATCAAATTATGGTTATTCTAACCGATGGCAGACGCTTTTTTGATGTACAGCTAATTGGTTTTGATACTATTACTGATCTAGCCTTACTTAAAATCAATGCAGATCACCTTCCGGTAATTCCTGTAAATGATAGCTATGTATCCAATGTAGGCGATGTTGTACTTGCCATAGGTAACCCGCTTAATTTAGGCCAAACAATCACGCAAGGAATTATTAGCGCAACGGGTAAGCAAAAAATTACAGACAGCCCGTACAATAACTTATTGCAAATGGATGCGGCTATTAATGTGGGCAACTCTGGCGGCGCATTAGTTAACTCCAATGGTGATTTAGTTGGCATTACTTCTGCGCAGTTTAAAACGCGTGAGAACTTGAATATTCAAGGAATATTCTTTGCGGTTCCTTACTCACTTGCTAAAAAAGTAATGGGTAAGCTCATTCGTCATGGTCGCGTTGTGCGCGGCTATTTAGGCTTTGAAGGCACAGCAGTAGATAGTACCGGCAAGGAAGTAAACGACAGCCTAACCCCAGTTACTGGCATGCGTATTACTAATTTAGACCCTTTGGGACCAGCATGGCAAGCGGGCATTGAAGAGCAAGATATTGTTATTAAAATTGCAGGGCTTTCGGTAGCAAATCCACAAAAAGTGCTGGAAGAAATAGGTAATACAGAACCAGGTAAAGAAATAGAATTTGAGCTTTACCGGAATGGTAAAATAGAAAAAATCATGGTGGTGGTAGCTGAGCTTGAAACAAAGCTTTAATAAAGAATAATACCAACTTTCATAAATCGTCAATAAAAAGGTCGGATAGCAATTTGCGTATCCGACCTTTTTAAAATAGCTTAGCTAGTTAAATATCTACTTAATTACTTCGACGTTTAATATTTGCACCCAACGCACTTAGCTTATCTTCAATGCGCTGATAGCCTCTATCAACGTGATAAATACGGTCAACAACCGTTTCACCCTGTGCCACTATACCCGTTAAGATTAAGCTAGCTGAAGCGCGTAGGTCGGTTGCCATCACTTGCGCGCCCGTTAGGCTCTCAGTCTCACCACAAATTGCGGTATGCCCTTCTAAACGAATATTAGCGCCCATACGCTGCAACTCAGGTACATGCATAAAACGGTTTTCAAAAATCGTTTCTGTAATAGTCGCACTACCACTCGCTACTACATTTAATGCTGTAAACTGAGCTTGCATATCCGTAGGGAAACCTGGGTGTGGAGCTGTTTTAATATTTACGGCTCTCAGTTCTCGGCCGCGCATATCAAGATAAATACTGTCGTTATGTACTTCTAAGTGTGCATTTGTTGCACGTAGCTTTTCAATCACAGGCTCAAGAGAATGAAAGTCAGTGTTTTTGCAAAGTACTTCACCGCCTGCCATTGCTGCAGCGACTAAAAACGTACCTGTTTCTATTCTATCTGGTAAAATGCTGTGCTCGCATCCTGCTAAACGCTCAACGCCTTCAACTTCAATGCGGCTAGTACCTGCACCCGTAATTTTAGCGCCCATAGCAATTAAGCAGTTAGCTAAATCAATTATTTCGGGCTCGCGTGCAGCGTTATCAAGTATGGTTTTACCATCAGCGAGGGCAGCTGCCATCAATAAATTTTCGGTAGCGCCTACGCTTACCATTTCCATAAAGATTTCAGCGCCTTTTAAGCGACCGTTTACCTTGGCATTAATATAACCATTT
Organism: Pseudoalteromonas sp. SA25; assembly: GCF_011378705.1. Taxonomy (NCBI): domain Bacteria; kingdom Pseudomonadati; phylum Pseudomonadota; class Gammaproteobacteria; order Alteromonadales; family Pseudoalteromonadaceae; genus Pseudoalteromonas; species Pseudoalteromonas sp. SA25. The sequence goes on from NZ_WTKV01000001.1 coordinate 52,499, forward strand.
TCAACGTTAATTACCGCGCCCATGCGCTCCAAACCCTGAATATGAATATCAACAGGGCGAGCACCAATAGCACACCCACCAGGTAAAGACACTTGAGCTTCACCAAAACGTGCAACTAAAGGGCCTAATGCAAGTACTGAGGCACGCATTTGCTTAACTAAGTCGTATGGCGCTAATGTTTTATTAACCGTTGCGCCGTCAATCACTAGCGTATCGCCGTGCCAATTAACATCAGCGCCTAGAGTTTTTAATAAGGCTTCAGTGGTCACTATATCGCGAAGGCGCGGTACATTAGTAAATGTACTTTTTCCATCAGCTAATAATGAAGCAAACAAAATAGGAAGTGCGGCATTTTTAGCGCCAGAAATAGTCACTTCACCAGCAAGTGAAGTACCACCTTGAATTACAAATTGATCCATTAAGAGGCCCTATTTATTGCGGTAAAATAAATTTTTGTTCACGCTTCCACTCTACAGGAGTAAATGCACGAATAGATACTGCGTGAATTGTGCCATCTGAAATTGTATTCATTAATGGGCCATAAACTAGCTGCTGCTTTTTAACTCGGCTTAAACCGTCAAAGCATTCACCTACTGCAACAACTTCATAATGACTACCATTGGCTTTTACATGCACTTCAGCTAATTGAAGTTCTTCGCGTAATAATGTTTCGACTTGGCTAGTTTCCATAACTCTCACTCAAATAGGGTTGTAACCTGACCCAATTGCATTAAATTTTGCAATTGCTCAGGTAAGTTTTGCAATTCAAGGCGAATGCCTTGCTGCTTTAATTCTGCAAAAGAGTGAATTAACCAAGCTAAGCCCGCTGTGTCAACCCTAGATACACCACTTAGGTCGAAATAGATGATTTTATGCTTGGTTAATAGCTTGTTGTTTAGAAGCTGTTCATCGCCAATTGAATTTCGAGTAAGCTCACCGTTTACTCGAAAATGTTGTCCATCAACTTGGCTTATTGCCAATTTAGTCATTCGAGTTACTGCCTCTAAACTGAACTGGTAGCTGACTCTTTTGCTCTAAAAGGTTACTTACATTATCAATACCTTGCTGACGCAAAATACCTTGTAGCTCACTTTGTTTTGCATCTAGTAAACTAATACCTTCAGCAATCATATCGTACGCGCGCCATTCACCGTCACGGTCTTCACGTACTTTAAAATCGATTCTGATATCAGGTTTACCATCTTCAATAATTTTAGTTTTAACGACAACGACATCTTTGCCTTTAAATGCTTGTTCTGCACCAAACTCAACTTTCTGGTTTGTATATTGAGTGAATACACCTGCATAAGTAGCAACTAAATACTCTCTAAACACACCAATAAAGCGTTGAATTTCTTTAATTGCTTTGGCTTTTTCAGCTTCGTCGGTAATTGCACGTACTTTAGATACTTCACTACCTAGTACGCGAAGTGCTGCATATTTGTAGTCGATATAAGGCATTAATTCTTCTTCAACGATTACGCGAAGATGCTCTTGATTTTTAACAATTAATGGCTGATCTTTTTTAATACGTGCAAATGTATTATCGGCAACTTGGCGTACCATTTTATTTGGATCAACCAATTTAACATCTGCTGCACTTACGCTTTGAGTTAGCGTCATTGTGCCAATTGCTACAATAGCTAAAAACTTTTTCAACATAATAATTACTCACTACCTTGGTTGAATAAAAACTGCCCGATTAATTCTTCAAGTACAATGGCAGACTTAGTATCAGTAATTGAATCGCCATCACCTAGTGCTTTACTTTCCACACCAAATAAATCGTCAATTGCTTCATCTTGCTTGTTTTCAGTCACTGTTTCGCCTAAACAACGTTGTTTAGCCGAATCTGGAGAAATGACAGGGTGAATACCTAAGTACTGCTCACCTAAAATACCCGACGTTAAAATAGAAATTGAGCTTGTGTCTGAAAAGCGACATAAGTACTGTGCATCAATAGTCATATTAACGACTGGTAAAAATTCTTGTGGGTGAACATAAATTGATTCAACACGACCAATTACAACACCACCTACTTTTACCGGTGCACGCGCTTTTAACGAGCCGATGTTTTCAAACTTGGCATTAAGCGTATATGTTTCGCCAGAGCCACTAATACCTGAATTGGCAACTTTAAGTGCAAGCATTGCAAAAGCTAAAATGCCAAGTGCTACAAAAAAACCAACTAAAATTTCTAATTTCCGTGAATTCATTATCTATACCCTATTAGCTGGTAAACATTACCGCTGTCAAAATAAAGTCAAAACCTAAAACTGCTAATGACGAATGAACAACCGTTTCGGTGGTTGCTTTGCTGATCCCTTCTGAGGTCGGCACACAGTCATATCCTTTATAAAGCGCAATCCAGGTCACCACTATGGCAAATACAAAACTCTTAATAATACCGTTTAGTATGTCTTGCTGAAACGACACTTGTGATTGCATGATTGACCAAAAACTACCTGTATCAACCCCCAGCCAATCTACACCCACTAAATGAGCGCCTATGATTGCTACGGCTGAAAATATCAATGCAAGCAATGGCATGCTTATAAAACCCGCCCAAAAGCGCGGTGCAATAATACGTTTTAGCGGATCGATTGCCATCATCTCAAGTGATGAAAGTTGCTCTGTTGCTTTCATTAAGCCAATTTCAGCAGTCAATGCGCTACCTGCGCGTCCTGCAAATAGTAATGCAGTAACAACTGGGCCCAGTTCTCGCAATAAACTCAGTGCCACTAACGGCCCTAAACTATCCTCAGCGCCATAACCAACTAATACGGTGTAACCTTGTAAAGCCAATACCATGCCGATAAACAAACCCGACACCATGATAATGAGTAACGATTGCGAACCCACCATATAAAGTTGGCGAACAAGTAACGGTGTGCCTTTTTTAAAATTAGGAACATGCGCAAGCGCACTAAACAGCATATAAGCCGAACGGCCAAGAGCCGCAAAACGTCCTAGCGTTTTATGCCCTAGCTTTTGAAATAAATCCAACATTATGCTTTTTCTCCAAGCAGTTCATCTGCATAAGCTTGAGCCGGAAAATGAAATGGTACTGGACCATCCGACAAGCCTTTTAAAAACTGTTGAACTAAAGGAGATTCATGATTGCGCATTTCATCAGGAGTACCACAACCAATTACACCTTGATCGGCGATAATTATAACGTGATCGGCAATACTCATTACCTCTGTCACATCGTGTGTCACAATTAAAGACGATAAACTCAATACTTCGTTAAGCGACTTAATTAGCTTGACCAATACGCCCATCGAAATAGGATCTTGTCCTGCAAATGGTTCATCGTACATGATTAGCTCTGGATCAAGTGCTATAGCGCGCGCAAGTGCAGCACGTCTTGCCATACCGCCCGATAACTCAGAGGGCATTAAATCTTTAGCGCCACGTAGCCCAACCGCTTGCAATTTCATTAATACAACTAATCGGATAAGGTCTTCACTTAGCTTTGTGTGCTCTCTTATAGGAAACGCAATATTGTCAAATACTGACATATCAGTAAACAGCGCACCACTTTGAAAAAGCATGCTCATTTTAGTACGTGCTTCGTATAACTCTTTACGAGACATTTTAGGAATGCTGCCACCTTCAAATAAAATATCACCTGAATCTGGTTTAAGCTGACCACCAATTAAACGCAACATAGTGGTTTTGCCAATTCCGCTTGGCCCCATGATCGCAGTAATTTTACCTTTAGGAACGCTAAAACTCATATTTTTATATATAGTTCTATTGCCTCTCGAAAAGCTAACATCCTTGACTTCTACTATTGATTGCGACAAGTCGCTCTCCATAAAAATGTTCACTAGTGCACCTATTTTAAAGCTTTTTTGTCAAAGATGGAAAAAACAATTCGTAAGATTTTGTAATACACCCATGAAAAGGATTATAAGACTCGCTCAAAACAGCTTAACCCCGGCTTAAATTTTTAAATTAACTGTTTAAAAGCAGCATTGTTACGTAGTTGACCTTACTCTTTTATTTATACTTTCATCTTGGCTTTTGTTACTATTCGCGCCATCCGTATTTTGTATAACTGGCTTAACACAATGGTTACCTCGTTTGTTATTTTAATTCTTGGTTTTGCAGCTCTTGTTTGGAGTGCAGACAGGTTTGTTTATGGCGCTGCGGCTCTTGCTAAAAACTTTGGTGTACCTACACTTATTGTTGGTTTAACCGTGGTAGCTATGGGCTCTTCAGCACCCGAAATGATGGTTTCAGCCTCTGCCGCGTTGGCTAATAAAACCGACACAGCCGTTGGTAATGCTGTTGGCTCTAATATTACAAACATTTTACTTGTGTTAGGTATCACAGCTCTATTTCGCCCTCTTTCAGTTTCATCAAGTACATTAAAACGCGAAATGCCATTGGTAATGCTCGTATCTTTAGTTACTTGGTATGTGTTCTCAGATAACTACTTTTCATTTAATGAAGGTGTTGCGCTTTTGGTTGGCTTTATCGTATTCATCGGTGGGTTAATTATTGTATCTATGCGTGCGAAAAACCAAGATGATCCATTTGTGTCAGAAGCCTGCGACGACGTCCCTAACGATGTACCTACGAAAAAAGCGGTATTTTGGTTAGTTGTCGGCATGATACTCCTACCTGTTAGTTCTCATTTTTTAATAGGTTCGGCTGTCGATATTGCTAAATACTTCGGCTTAAGCGACTTAGTCATTGGCTTAACAATTATTGCCATCGGTACTAGTTTGCCTGAACTTGCCGCTTCGGTTGCAGGTGTACTTAAAAATGAAGATGATTTAGCACTAGGTAATATTGTTGGCTCAAACATATTTAATATTCTAGCGGTATTACCACTTGCCGGTATTATTAACCCTTCTGCCATTGACCCATCATTAGTAAGCCGAGACGTATTAATTATGATTGGTGCAACACTTGCTCTCATTATTATGTCATTGAACTTTAGAGGCACCCAACGTATCAATAGAGTAGAAGGCGGCTTATTGCTAATAGCGTTTTTAGGTTACCAAGGGTATATTTTTAGTCAAGTAGGGTAAATGATGGCAACGCTAAATTTTATTGAACAAGGCCTTCGCGTTTTAGATGTTGAGCGCCAAGCACTTAGTGATATTGCACAATATGTAGATGAAAATTTTCATAACGCGTGCCAATTAATGTACGACTGCGAAGGCCGTATTATTGTCATTGGTATGGGTAAATCAGGTCATATTGGCAATAAAATAGCGGCAACCCTTGCAAGTACTGGCAGTCCAGCATTTTTTGTTCACCCTGGTGAAGCAAGTCATGGTGATTTAGGTATGATCACTAAAAATGACGTGGTTATGCTTATTTCCAATTCAGGGGAGACCAGCGAAGTTTTAAATATCATTCCGGTTTTAAAACGACTTGGTGCCAAAATGATAGCGATGACTGGCAATACGCAATCAACCATGGCGACCCTTGCTAATGTACATGTGTGTATTAAAGTAGAAAAAGAAGCCTGTTCATTGGGTCTAGCTCCTACATCAAGTACCACTGCAACGCTTGCGATGGGCGATGCCATGGCAGTTGCATTATTAGAAGCTCGCGGGTTTACAGCTGATGACTTCGCGCTATCTCACCCAGGTGGTAGTTTAGGCAAGCGTTTATTACTTACTTTAAAAGATGTTATGCACAGCGGCGCAAATACACCTATTATTAGCGTTTCACAAACAGTTAAAGACGCCCTCATTGAAATGTCTGCTAAAGGTTTAGGTATGACAGCCATTGTTGATGAAAATCAGCAGCTCGTGGGATTATTTACCGATGGCGATTTGCGTCGTATTTTAGAGCAAAGAATTGATATTCATACAACACAAATAGATGTTGTTATGACTAAGTCATGTACTACGGCTACGCAAGATATTTTGGCTGCTGAAGCGCTTAATATTATGGAACACAAACGTATAAATGGCTTAATCGTCGTCAATGAGAAAAACCAACCTATTGGCGCATTAAACATGCAAGACCTATTAAAAGCAGGAGTGTTATAAATGCAATTTGAAGAACTCTATCAACCGCTGAGCGATGATGCAAAAGCACGCGCTAAAAAAGTAAAGCTACTTATATGCGATATTGATGGTGTATTTTCTGATGGCCGTATTTATCTTGGTAATCAAGGTGAAGAGCTAAAAGCATTTAATACAAAAGATGGTTTTGGCATTAAAGCGCTTATAAACAGTGGCTTTGAAGTGGCTGTAATTACTGGTCGTCATTCACAAATAGTGCAACAACGTATGAGCAGCTTAACCGTACAGCATATTTATCAAGGCCAAGAAAATAAGCTCATTGCCTATCAAGAATTAAAAGACAAACTCAACCTTAGCGATGAACAAATTGCTTATATCGGTGATGATGGTCCTGACATGCCCGTTATGGAATTAGTCGGCTTTGCTGTTGCAGTAAATGATGCCCATCCACTTATTAAACGTTTATCACACTATGTAACGCAAATGCCTGGCGGCTTTGGTGCAGTAAGAGAGCTCACCGACTTGCTCATGCTTGAAAATGGTAAAGCATTGACTACACAAGGCACTAGTTCATGAATGCAGCGCGCATAATATTAAGCGTTTTATTCATTAGCTGTATGGTTTGGCTTTGGTACCCTTATTTTACACAAACAAATATTGTGCCTCAGACTGAGCCTGAAGTTATTGCCAAGCCTGATTACATAGCCATAGAACTCAAACAAACAGCCTATGACGAACAAGGTAAAATTAGTCACAAAGTCACTGCGGCTAAAATGGAGCTATATCAACAATTAGGTTTTACGTTTTTTGAAAAACCTATTTTTACTTTATATAACGAAAAGCAAACGTGGCAAATAAATGCAGACGAAGCAACATTATACGAAGACAAACAATTAATTTTAGAAGGCAATGTGGTTGCCAAAAACTTAACCGATAACGCCATGATAGACAAAATCAATGCTGATAATATTCAGGTAGATATAAAGCTATTAACAATGCGTTCGGAGCAACCCGTTATCATCACTGGACCCAATTTAAAAATCACTGGTAAAGGCCTAGAAGCCGACTTAAAAACCGAAGTGATAAAACTAATTAACCATACGCGAACCATATATTATGACCAATAAAATATTAAAATCACTTATTATTCCTACACTTATACTAGCGTTTAATAGTGGTGCTGCAGAGCAAAACACGCAACCGACTGCAAATCAAATTTCAATAAGTGCCGACAAGCAAGAAGGTCAATTAAAAGCTAATGTCGGGATTTTTGAGAAAAACGTTGAAATTATTCACGGTAACCGCCGTATCACAGCCGACCGCTTAGAAGTACATAAACGCGATGAACTTGGTGATAATAAACAATTATTAATTGCTACAGGTAGCCCTGCGCACTTTGAAGAAAAGCAATCAGATGGCACAACTATGAGCGCCAGTGCTGACGAAGTACGTTATGATGTATCTAAGCGTTTTTTAACGCTTGTTGGTAATGCACAAGTATCGCAAGCGGGACAAAAAATAAATGCTAAAAGCATTACCTACGATATAGAGCAGCAGCTAATCAGTGCCGAAAAAGATGAAAACTCAACTGACCGCGTTCACACAATTTTAGTGCCAATCGAGACTAAAAAAAGTAAAAAAAGCGACAAAGGTTAACCATGAGCACATTAAAAGCAGAGCTATTAGCAAAGAGCTATAAAGGCCGTGAAGTTGTAAAAAACGTCGGCCTTGAAGTCAAAGCTGGCAGTATTGTTGGCTTACTTGGCCCTAACGGCGCAGGTAAAACCACCACGTTTTATATGATAGTAGGACTTGTACCTAGCGACAAAGGTAAAATATCGATAGACGATAACGATATTACTCTTTTACCTATGCATAGTCGTGCTAGATTAGGCATTGGCTACTTACCGCAAGAGTCTTCAATATTCAGAAAGCTGACTGTTTATCAAAACTTAATGGCCATTTTAGAAACGCGCAAAGAGTTAAATAAACAAGCTAGAGAAGACACTCTCGATAAATTATTAGATGAATTTAGCATACAACACATTCGCGATAGCCAAGGTATGGCATTGTCAGGTGGCGAACGTCGTCGTGTTGAAATAGCACGTGCGCTGGCAGCAGATCCTAAATTTATATTACTGGATGAACCATTTGCAGGTGTTGACCCTATTTCGGTATTAGACATAAAGAAAATAATAGAACATCTTAAAAATCGTGGGATTGGTGTATTAATTACCGATCATAACGTAAGAGAAACCCTTGATGTTTGTGAAAAAGCCTACATTGTTTCTCATGGGGAGCTGATTGCATCAGGTACTCCAGAACACGTATTAAATGATAAAACAGTACGCGATGTTTACTTAGGCGAGCAATTTAGGCTGTAACATTTACGCCATGTCTTTAAGCATCTGCTAGTATTAATTATAACAACATAAAAGGATTGTTAGAGATACATGAGGCAATCACTACAGCTGCGCATGGGCCAGCAACTTACAATGACTCCACAGCTGCAACAAGCTATTCGTTTGTTGCAACTCAGTACATTGGATCTCCAGCAAGAAATACAAGAAGCTCTCGACAGCAACCCGCTATTAGAGGTTGAAGAAGCAGACTATTCAGAAGACGCTGCAGGTAAAAACGAGCAAAAAGCAGATACAGATGACATAACTGTTAGCGCATCTGCCGATGATGCTCCAAGCGAATACGAACAAGATAGTGGTGAAGCACTTGCAAAAGACACGCTAAGTGACGACATGGCTATGGATGTTAGTTGGGATGAGTACATGAGTGCCGCCCCAGCAGCATCATCGGGTCCGATGCCTGAAGACGAATCAATATACCAAGGTGCCTCTACTGAAACGCTCCATGAGTATTTAATGTGGCAGTTACAACTAACGCCATTTAGCCCTACAGACGAAGCTATTGCTATTGCTATTGTAGAAGCCGTCGATGATTCAGGTATTTTAACACTAAGCTGCGAAGAGATTTTAGAAAGCTTTAATCAAGAAAACGAAGATGATAACGAAGTCGAACTTGATGAAATTGAAGCTGTATTAAAACGCATCCAGCTGTTTGATCCTGTTGGTATTGCTGCACGTAGTTTACAAGAGTGTTTGTGTATTCAGCTTAACCAGTTTGATAAAGAAACACCTTACATTAATGAAACAAAAATGATTTTAACCGAGCATATTGATTTATTAGCTGCTCGTGACTATCGTACATTAATGAAGAAAACTAAGCTCAAAGAAGAAGAGCTTAAAGAAGTAATGACATTAATACATACTCTTAGCCCTAAACCTGCAGATACTATTGTAAGAGAAGAGTCTGAGTATGTTATTCCTGATGTGTCAGTTAAAAAAATTAAAGGCCGCTGGGTTGTTGAGTTAAACCCAGATAGCATGCCTAAAATTCGTGTTAATAGCCAATACGCGGCAATGTCTCGCACTGTAAAATCCAGTGGTGACAGCCAGTTTATTCGCTCGCATTTACAAGAAGCTAAATGGTTTATTAAAAGCTTAGAAAGTAGAAACGACACGCTATTAAAAGTAACAAATTGTATTGTTAAGCAACAACAAGGCTTTTTTGAACACGGTCCTGAAGCCATGAAACCAATGGTTTTAAATGATGTTGCTGAAATGGTAGAAATGCACGAATCAACAATTTCGCGCGTAACAACCCAAAAGTATATGCACACACCCCGTGGTATATTTGAGCTTAAATATTTTTTCTCAAGCCATGTAAGCACCGAAAACGGTGGTGAATGTTCATCTACAGCAATCCGTGCGCTTATCCGAAAATTAATCGCAGCAGAAAACTCAGCAAAACCATTGAGTGATAGCAAAATAGCGGATATATTGGCTGAGCAAGGAATTAAAGTAGCGAGACGTACAATCGCAAAATACCGCGAATCTCTGGCTATTCCACCGTCAAATCAACGTAAAAGTTTGATTTAAGACGCAAAAAAAGAGGGTAATGCTTATGCAACTAAACTTAACTGGTCGTCACGTAGAATTAACCGATTCACTAAGAGACTATATTAATACCAAATTTGCGAAGCTAGAAAGACACTCTGATCATATTAATAATGTTCATGTCATTCTCGATGTAGAAAAATTAAATCAAAAAGCAGAAGCCACCATACACGTAAGCGGTGCTGAGCTATTTGCCTCTACAGAACATCAAGATATGTATGCCGCCATTGACTCGTTGATCGACAAGCTCGATCGACAAGTAATTAAACACAAAGAGAAGCTTGCTCGACACTAATATGATGAAATTAAGCTCACTTATATGCCAGGACTGCAGCAAAGCTGCGGTCCTTTTTAATAGCAAAAAAAGAATTTTAGAGTTCATTAGCGAACTTGCTCACGACAAACTTCCGTATTTACCGCAACAAGATATTCTTAATGCTTTAATGAGCAGAGAGAAACTCGGTAGTACAGGTATAGGGCGTGGCATTGCCATTCCTCATGGAAGAATGAGCGGTGCAGAAGAGCCTTTGGCTTTAGTACTCGTTAGCGAAACTCCAATAAATTTTGATGCAATCGATAATCGCCCTGTTGATATTTTCGTCGCACTCATCGTACCAGATGGCGATAACCAGCAGCACTTAAAGACTCTAGCAACCATTGCTGATAAACTAAACAACAAAGATTTTTGTAAACAGTTACGCAGTGCAAAATCAGATACTGAGCTTTACCAAGTTATTGTCAATCAATCATAGTTTTATAAAGGGTGTTAAATGGAGTTAATTATCATAAGCGGTCGCTCTGGTTCTGGAAAGTCGGTTGCTTTACGCGTTGTAGAAGATTTAGGTTATTATTGCGTAGATAATATTCCAGTTAACTTGCTTCCTTCATTAGTTCGCAGTGTGTCTGATAGCTATGATAAAATTGCTGTTAGCATTGATGTGCGTAACATCCCTAAGCAACAAGATGAATTTAACGATATTCTTGAATACTTGCCTGGCTTTGCAAAACCTACTTTATTTTATTTAGATAGCGACGATCAAACATTGATCAAACGTTTTTCTGAAACTCGTAGATTACACCCACTATCAATTGACTCGTTGCCTCTTGATTTAGCCATCAAAAAAGAAAAAGAATTACTTGATGTATTAATCACCCGCGCCGACTTTATGATAGATACAACTGATTTGAGTGTTCATCAACTTGCTGAATCTATTCGTGAAAAGATTTTAGGTAAAAAAGATAAGCAACTGATTGTCACGTTTGAATCGTTTGGTTTTAAATACGGTATACCAAAAGAAGCAGATTACGTATTTGATGCACGCTTTTTACCCAATCCACATTGGGAACCTGAATTAAAACCTTTAAATGGGTTAGATCAACCTGTTAAAGATTATTTGGCCAATCACAGCATAGTGCAAAAATTCACATGGCAAATTCAAACATTTGTACAAACATGGTTACCGCACTTAGAGCGAAATAACCGCAGTTATTTAACCATTGCTATTGGGTGTACAGGCGGACAACATCGCTCTGTATATTTAGCGCAAACTATCGGTGAAAGTTTTGCAATGACACATCCCAATGTGAAAATTCGCCATCGCGAACAAGAAAAATAATATAGCTGAATAATCACCTGTTCAGCTTAGGTAGAGTAAGTTATGCATTGTGAAGACACTTTTTTAATAAAAAACAAATTAGGATTGCACGCCAGAGCAGCCACCGTGCTTGCCCAATTGGCAGTGCAGTTTGATGCGACAATTACATTATTTCAAGATGACAAAGAAGCTGCAGGCGATAGCGTACTTGCACTAATGTTACTTGAAAGTAGCCAAGGCAAAGAAGTAAAAGTTGTATGTAAAGGCCCCGATTCTGAGCAAGCTTTACATGCTGTTGGAGAATTAATAGCACAACGTTTTAATGAACAAGAATAAACAGTTATAAAAATAATGCTCGCATTACTAATGCCCCAACTAAAACAGATATATAAAATAAATACGGTTAGTGACGCCAGTTAACTCACCTCTCCCCATAAAGTAATATAAAAATTTATAAAGGACGCCAATGCCTGAAGCTTTTGAACAAGATTACCCACTACAGCAACTAAAACAGGTGACTAAGTCACTCAATAGTGGTCAATTTGTTCAAGTTAGGCGCATGCTCGCAAAAACAGCTCCTTGTGATACCGCATTATTATTAGAATCATCACCACATAAAATTCGCCGACTCCTTTGGCAGTTGGTTGATCCTGATGTGCAAGGTGATGTTCTTGAAGAACTCTCAGAAGATGTTCGTTTAGGCATTATTGCCCAAATGGAACCTAAGCACATTGCAGCCGCAACAGAAGATATGGGCCACGATGACTTAGGTGAAGTATTACGTAGTCTACCGGACACCGTTTATAAAGACGTTGTTAGCGCGATGGACATTCAAGACCGTGAGCGTGCAACACAAGCACTTTCGTATCAAGAGCGTTCTGCTGGCGCGCTAATGAACACCGATACGGTGACCATCCGCCCTGACGTTACGCTCGATGTTGTACTTAGGTATATTAGGCTACGCGGCGAGTTGCCAGAAGGTACCGATGACTTGTACGTTGTTGATAAGCATAACTGCTTTATAGGCGCTTTATCGCTAAGTACATTATTAACTAACCCGCCAGAAAAAATTGTTCGCGATTTAATGGATGAAGATTGTGAATCCATTCCAATCTCAATGGATGAAAGTGAAGTCGCGCAATTATTTGAACGTCATAATTGGATATCGGCCCCCGTAGTTGATGATAACGATCAGCTCCTTGGTCGTGTCACTATCGATGACATCGTTGACGTAATCCGCGAAGATGCTGAGCATAGTTTATTGGGCTTAGCCGGCCTTGATGATGAAGAAGATACCTTTGCGCCAGTACTAAAAAGCTCTAAAAAACGCTCCGTTTGGTTAGGTGTCAACTTACTAACTGCACTTGCAGCTGCTTTTGTAGCTAGCTTTTTTGAAGGCACTTTAGATGTGCTCCCTATTTTAGCTGTACTAAACGGTATTGTCCCTTCTATGGGCGGTGTTGCAGGTAGCCAATCATTAACGCTTGTTATTCGTGGTATTGCAGTAGGTCATATAAATCAAACTAACCAACGCTTTTTAATGATGAAAGAGCTTGCTATTGGCGCGTTAAACGGTGTTTTGTGGTCGTTGTTAATAGCAGGTGTTATTGCCCTATGGCAATGGGACTTTATGCTTGGTGGCGTACTCGCCTTCGCTATGTTTATGAACTTAGTGGTGGCAGGTGTTGCTGGTGCGAGTATCCCTATTATTCTTAAAAGAATGAATATAGACCCAGCACTTGCAGGGAGTGTGGTGCTAACCACGGTGACAGATATTGTGGGTATATTCGCCTTTTTAGGTACTGCTACTTGGTTGCTGGTTTAAATTAGAAACCTTTGCAAATAACTAAAGTAAAAAACACTTAGGGTAAAGCTGCAACTATGACAACGGATATCAAAAATAAAAAAGACACACCTAAAAAAACGCCAAAACAAAAAGGCCTATCAATATTAAAAAGTGTGTTGATATATGGTTTCATATTTTTCGTAATTTATAACGCTGTAAATTGGTGGCGACAACCTGTTATGCCAGCAAATCCTCAATTACAATTAATAGATTATAAAGGGCAAAACATTGATTTGTCAGCAATGAGCCAAGATAAACCAACACTTGTCTATTTTTGGGGAACTTGGTGCCCTATTTGTAGTATTACCTCCCCTGCCATAAACGAACTCGCAAAGGAGAATAACTACCCTGTCGTGAGTATCGCAATAAAATCAGGCTCGGATCAAAAACTACATGAGTATCTAAATGATCATGGCTACAGTTTTACCACTGTCAACGATCAACACGGTGAGATATTTGCCGATTGGCAAGGGCAAGTCACGCCATCTTATATAATCTTAAAAGATAATAAAATGACGCAAGGGCTAACAGGCATTCAGCCGTTATGGTCACTAAAATTACGTTTGTGGTTATCATCAATGTTTTAAGAAAAAACTAACTGCAAGTATATAGGCACTAAATATGCGCTATCTCAAGAGGGGTTTCTAAAAGCTCGCTCTTTATCACCTACAATAATATAGATAATAAAGAGCAAGGTTTACTTAATTTACGTATTAAAAAGGTTTTAAAAAACCTTAGCGTAATTAAACTAATCTACTAGTTGTTATTAGATTGAATCACTAACGTGTACTTTGACGATTACCGCCTACTTTTGGTTTAGTGTTTGCCTTTTTAAATTGGCTAAAACCGGTATGTCGCGTTAGTGCAGGACGTCCGCCTTTACTGCCACCTTTACCTGCTTTTTCATCACGCCCTTCTTCAGGCACTAAACAGTTAGGCCCTTTACCAATTAAATTAGCTTTACCCATTTTACGCAGTGCTTCACGTATCATCGGCCAACCTGCTGCATCATGGTAGCGTAAAATAGCTTTATGTAATCTACGTTGACGAGCACCTTTAGGTACTGGAACAACTTCTGTATTGTTTTTTATATTACGTAAAGAGTTCATTTCTGTGTGGTAAATAGTCGTCGCATTAGCCATCGGTGATGGGTAAAAATTTTGTACCTGATCAAGCTTAAAGTCATTCGATTTAAGCCATAAAGCCATGTTTACCATGTCTTCATCTTTTGTCCCTGGGTGAGCAGATATAAAGTAAGGAATTAAATACTGCTTTTTACCGGCTTCTTTAGAATACTTATCAAATAATTCTTTAAATTTATCGTACGCCCCCATACCTGGTTTCATCATTTTTGATAATGGGCCATCCTCTGTATGCTCTGGCGCTATTTTTAAGTAGCCACCTACATGATGCGTTACTAATTCTTTAACGTAACGCGGGTCGCGTACAGCTAAGTCGTAACGAACTCCAGAAGCAATCAATACCTTTTTGATACCCTTAACTTCACGTGCTTTTTTATATAAGTCTATTGTTGGCGTATGATCTGTATCCATATGCTTACAAATTTCAGGATACACACATGATAAACGTCTACAGGTACTTTCTGCCTTTTTGCTCGTACAACGCAGTTTATACATATTTGCAGTTGGACCACCTAAATCAGAAATAACACCAGTAAAACCGGGGACTTTATCTCTAATCTGTTCAATTTCTTCAATAATTGATTCTTGCGAACGGCTTTGAATAATACGCCCTTCATGCTCCGTAATTGAGCAAAACGAACACCCACCAAAACAGCCGCGCATAATATTAACTGACGTTTTTATCATGTCGTAAGCAGGAATTTTAGAGTCGCCGTAACTTGGGTGAGGAATACGCTGATACGGTAAACCAAACACAGCATCCATCTCATGTGTTTCTAATGGGTATGCTGGCGGGTTTACCCAAATAGAACGATCGCCGTGTCGCTGAAACAGTGCTCTTGCACAACCAGGATTTGTTTCTTGATGTAGAATACGCGAAGCGTGGGCGTATAAAGGTTTGTTAACACTTACTTGCTCATAAGCAGGTAACTTAACATAGGTTTTTTCCCATGGCTTAGGTCGCGCAGGCTGAACCATAATCGGTTTTGCAGCTTCTGCTTTTAAATCTATACCGGCTTGTTTAAATTCAGATTTACTACAGCCAACATCATCAGCGCCGTATGGATTTGGAATTGGATCAATTTTACCAATTTTATCTATAGCGGTGGAGTCACTTCCACGCCAATCTGGTAAAGGTTCTTTTCTGATAACAGCCGTGCCGCGAATATCTTGAATAGTATCCATTGTTTCGCCTGCGGCAATACGATGCGCAACTTCAACTAACGGACGCTCTGCGTTACCGTAAATTAAAATATCAGCTTTTGCATCAAACAAAATACTACGACGTACTTTTTCTTGCCAATAGTCGTAATGAGCTATACGACGAAGGCTCGCTTCAATACCGCCAATAACAATTGGGATACCTTTGTATGCTTCACGGCATTTTTGCGAGTAAATCATTACGGCGCGATCTGGACGTTTACCACCTACGTTATCTGGCGTGTAAGCATCATCGTGGCGCATACGCTTTTCAGCTGTATAGCGATTGATCATCGAATCCATGTTGCCAGCTGTTACACCAAAAAATAAATTCGGTCTGCCTAGTTCCATAAATGCATCTTTAGAGTCCCATGCTGGCTGGGCAATAATACCCACTCTAAAGCCTTGCGCTTCAAGTACACGGCCAATTACCGCCATACCAAAACTAGGATGATCGACGTACGCGTCGCCACTAATTATTATTATGTCGCAGCTATCCCAGCCAAGTGCATCCATTTCTTCACGTGTAGTTGGTAAAAATGGCGCGGTGCCATAACATTCAGCCCAGTATTTAGGGTATGAAAATAAGGCGCGCTTAGCTTTGAGTGTGCTCATAATTGTGGCCGTAGAATAACAAAAGGCGCGAATTATACCCTACTAAATTGTTTATATATACAAAGTAGTCAAAGCATATCGCGCCTTAAATTCTAAATCGTTCATTAGCTTAAATAATAAGTTAATCTTTTTAGCGTTTATTTATAAATTCTATTAATTCATTTTCAGGCATGGGTTTAGCATACATAAAACCTTGTACTTCATCGCATCCTAAATTTTTTAAGAACTGGGCTTGCTCTTGTGTTTCGACCCCTTCAGCAATCGTTTTTAAGCCCAACTTAGCACCAAGTGATATAACTAAGGCAGCAATAGCGCCAGTGTCGTCATTTGGTAAATCTTTAATAAATGCACGATCTATTTTCAACCGATCCAAAGGTAAACTTTGAATGTAACTCAGCGACGAAAAACCAGTACCAAAGTCATCAAGAGCAACTTCTATTCCGAGTTCTTTTAGCTCGCTTAGTGTACTAATAACCGTTTCCAGCTCATCCATTACTACGCTCTCGGTGATTTCTAATTCTATGTTTTTTGGCTTAACACCATATTTTAACAATGTATTTTTAACAGTTTGCGCATAACCTTTTACTTTAAACTGTGGAACAGACACATTAACTGCAATACAAATTTCTGTGCCCATATTTTCTAGGCGCTTTTGCTGTTGGCAAGCTTGTTCTAATACCCACTGCCCTATATCAACAATTAAGCCCGCATCCTCTGCAAGTGGCACAAACACAGCCGGCGATATATACACGCCATCACTTGCCGGCCAGCGTAATAATGCCTCACATCCAATTAGCGATAAGTCATCTAGTGCAAGTTGAGGTTGGTACCATACCTCTAATTTATTTCGAGCAAAATCATGACGTAACTGCCTAATAATCCCTATCCGCCAAGCCATCTTATCTTGCATATCAATATTGTAATAAACGCCTTCTTTATGCTTTGCTTTTTTAGCTTGGTCAAGTGCAATATAAGCAACTTTCAGTGTATCAATACCGCTACTTTGAAAGTCTTGTTGTTGGCATAAGCCCACTCTAAAATCGATAGGGAGTAAATGTTCTTCTGCGTAAAATGAAATACCTAATTGCTCATTCAACTTTTTTAAGTCAAATTCGTCTTGGCGAATAATAAAACCAAAAACATCAGCGCCAATACGTGATAATAATTTAGCTGTTGGGTAATTTTCTCTTAACCTTTGCACAATGCCAATTAATACTTTATTGCCGACCTCTTGCCCTAAGCCGTTATTAATATCTGCAAAATTAACTACATCAAGTAATACAAATACATGATCGTTCACGTGTGGCTTTTGATAACTCACCACACGCTCAATAAAGTTAGTACGATTTGAAATACCAGTAAGCACATCTTTATAAGCAGCATCTCTTAACTTTACAAATAACCTTATGTTATCAAGTGCTACACTTACATTAGTTAAGAAAATTTCAGCAAATTGTAGCTGTGCTTGTAAGGGAATGTGGTCGCACTCTATATATAAAGCCGCTTTTCGATGCTTACTTTTTAATATAAATGTTGAACTTGAGTCTATGTGTTGGTGCTTTGACAAACCAAAACACGACTCAACTTGTTCAAATACTTTGCTATCAACATTAATTAATTTTTTACCAAAATGGCTTTCGTAATGCCCGCAACCACCTAAGACCTGAATAAAATCATCGCCATCTAACTTACTGCAAACAAGCCCTCTAGGTGAACATTTTAAAATAATACTCATGTGCTTGATGATTTCTTTGCATAATTGCTTAACATCAGTAAGTCCTAAAATAGACTTTGATGCTGAAACAATCGTGTTCATTGCATCACTTTGATATTCAAGCTGACATACCTGCTCGTATGAGCGAATAGCGGTTATAAGCGAAGTTACTAACTTGGAACGAGTCAGCTCTGTTTTCGTTTTATAGTCATTTATGTCGTATTCTCGTATTACTTTTTCTTCTGGTGTAATACCTGCTTGCCCTGTTCTTAAAATAATTCTTACATGTTGATTATTTAATTCGTCACGCACCCTTTTTACAACCTGCAAACCGGCATCGTCAGTTTCCATAACAACGTCTAAAAAAATAACCGAAATATTTTTATTTTTAGCTAGCACTTCTATTGCTTCTGCACCCGAATAAGCATCGTGAAATCGCAAGCCAGCCCCTAAAAACTCAACGCCAGACAAAGCTAATTTTGTTACAGAATGAATTTCAGGTTCGTCATCAACAATTAAAATATCCCAAAACTTAGTCTGCTCAACAACAGCATCGTCTTCAAAATCTTGTTCAAAAAATAAAAAATCGTTTTGATCTGACGACATTCGCTCTCCTAAGTAGCAATCAATAAATTATTTTTGGTTTATAATCTAATTCATACTATAGTCGATTAATAAAAAGTTGTTGTATTTCAACTTGAAAAACTAATAAAAGGTGTGCTTATTAAACCATTAAAAATATTAATCAAATGCGTACTGTTATTACTATTAGTATTGGCACTGGTAGGGCTAATACTGCCTCAAAGTTATAGTGTAAATAAAACAATCGAAATTAATGCCAATCTTAAAGTAATAAAGCCGCTTATCACCGACTTTAGCCAATGGCAAAAATGGTCTCCATGGGAAAAAGTAGACCCCAGCATACGTTTTACTTTGGGCGAACCCAATTCTGGCCTAGGGGCTCATCAGTCTTGGAAAGGAAAATGGGGATATGGTGAAATGATCATAACTTCGGTAAGCCAAAATAAAGTCAGCTTCAACATACTTTTAAATGCTGAACATATTATTAGAGGCACTTTTAACCTTAGCGAGCAAAACGGTATAGTTACGTTAATATGTAATATTAAAGGTCAAACAACTGCTCCTTTAATATCTGGTTACACTGCAATTTTAAGCGAGTACGTACTCAGTAATACAGTTTCACTGGGGTTAAATAACCTTCAAACTGTTGCACAGCTTAGTGATCCACAAAGGATAATGCACAGTCATGACAGTCAAAACAGCACAGGCGAGAATTAATCTTGCCAACATCATCGAATCCTTACTTGGTTACCCTATAACAAAAGTAGGTAGTAACGGTGTACTACCCACTAACGAGCAAAGTTACGATATTAAGGGCCAGATTAAGCCGCTTTATCATATCAACAGTGAAAACTCTGTTTTAGCTCGCGCTCAAAAACGCCAAGATTTATTACTTATTAAACAACAACAAAATATAGAATCAATTTTAGCAATGGCTATGGGGTTTTGCCCTGATGTAGCAAGTAGTAAACAGCCCGATGTTGATTGGGTAGAGCATTTTATAGCTCTGTGTGAAGATACTTCTAATGAATCAATGCAAATTTTATGGGCAAAAATTTTAACAGGAGAAACACTCAATCCTGGTACGTTTTCAATTAAAAGCCTACAAACTTTAAAGCATATGACACAGCGAGAAGCAGACTCTTTGCAAAAATGTGTGTCGCTCTCAGGCTATAACGAAAAAGACGACAGCCACTTTATATTACTCGGCTTTTACAAAAAACCGTCCTTGTTTGATTTGCTACGAAAAGGAAATAAAGTATCTTTAAATTTAGGAAAAACGGGTATTAGCTTTCCTGATATTTTAACGCTCATGGATCTTAATTTACTGTATAGAAAAGAAATTGAATCTGCAGTGCTTAAAGCGGGGCAAGAACTTACCCTTTCATTTTTATCGCAAAAAGTAACGTTAAAAGCAAAGAGTAGTGATTTGGTATTAAGCTATTACAAATTTACTCAAACAGGTGATGAGCTATCTAAACTCATTAATTTCCCTGTCAATAAGGTCTATAAGCAGTTGATTAATAATGCGCTAGAGGGAGAGTTTGATTTAGCGTGGCACGCAATAAAATAATATGCCACGCTTTGTTTAATTAGAAAATACTAATTAAAAGTGAACCTGAATACCCGCAAATGGGCCAGATGCATCAATATCAGTAGTAATATCATCTACATCATCAAGTTCTAATACCATAGAGCGGTAACCTGCTTTAACAGCAACATCTACTGCTAGGTTATCAATAAGTTCCCACGCTACGCCTACTTGGTAATCTTGTACTTTGCTATCGTCAATAGCCAAAAAGCTACCTTCAAAAAATACACTTAAACCAGTAAATGGTAAGCCAGCTTCGGCACGGCCGTATGCAAGAGGAACAAAACCAGAGAAGTCTTTGGTTTCGGTAAAGTTAGTACCACCATTTTGGGTAGTGCCGCTTACAACAATATCACCGTCAAACTGTTTAGCATTTAAACCTAGGTCTATTGAAATTAAGTCATTATCAAAAATTTCATAATAGAAAATATAATCAATATGCGTTAAATCACTTACCGTATTTACAGTAGAACCAACAACATAATCAGAACCATTAAAGCTAAATGTATCTGTAAGCAGCGCAGAACCATTTAGCTCAAGCTCTGTATACTTTAATTTGATATTTGGTACTAACGGCACTGGGTGCTCAAGCGCCGCGTAATAACTTACAAAAGTCTCATCTTCAAAATTAAAATCTTGAGATGCATTATTTTTGTAAGAAAATTGGCCATCGTTATCTGACTTCCATCCATCAACACCTACGTATAAACCTAGTAGAGTGTCAGCTTGCGCTGCCGGTGCTAAACATGCCATTGAAAGGGCTGCTGCTAAACAATACTTTTTCATTTTTTATCCTTGAGCTAGTAGTTCGCTAAGTTCGATTAAAGCCGCATTGGCTCTAGAAATATAATTTGCCATAACTAAAGAGTGGTTAGCAACATAGCCAAAACCATTCCCGTTTAAAATAAGTGGGCTCCACACTGTTTCTTGGGTTGCCTCAAGCTCACGTATAATTTGTTGAACGCTTACACGCGCATTTTTCTTTTCAAGTACATCATTAAAGTCATACTCTATCGCTTGTAAAAAGTGTAGTAACGCCCAAGTAGCACCGCGCGACTCGTAAAACACGTCGTCGATTTCTAACCACGGCGTTCTTACTTGTTGCTGCAGTGGAGCAAGAGTTGCTTGTTTATTAGATGAATTACCTGCTAAATCGGTATTCACTTTTTCTTGGCCTACACTGGCGCTTAAACGCTGGCTTAAACTACCTAAACGTTTTTCAGCTTCTTTAAGCCAACTACGTAAGTTATCTGCTCGTGCGTAAAATTGGCTATCGCGCTCATGCTCGTTAGCAATTTGTCCACGATATACCATTAAATAATCAATACCTTTTTGATACTCACCTTCAGCACTTGGCCATGCCCATGCTTCAGAGCTTATATTAAACTGTGGCTGCGCCTTTTTAAGTGCTTCATGTTCCGTAGACTGTGATTGCGAACGGCTAAAATCTTTTCGCATAGAAAGCGATAAATCACGCACCATTTCTAGCGCGCCATATTCCCACGCCGGCATATCATCCATAATAATACTTGGTGGTATTACATCATTTGATAAGTAGCCACCGGGTTTATCTAGTAAGGTATTTGCTACTGTAATTAATGTAGAAGTAGTTACGTAACCCGTAACTATTTTTTCATTACGAAGCTGCGCTTGCTCTTTGGCGTTTGCAACAACATCAAAACGTGAAGGCTCAGTGCTCCAATAAACAGCAATTGCGTAAAATATGATAAGCAGTAAAACAACTATTCCTGCTATTTTTCCTTTGTGTTGCGACATGTGTACTCCTAGTGATGAGCGTGTTGAGTAGATGGTTTTGACTGCGTAGCTTGCGCTTCAAGCGACACGACTTGAGCATTAGTGAACAAGCGATTACCGTCACTAAAATATAGCGTGAGTTTGCGTTCTTGCCCTACTTTTAATGGCTCTTGTGGTTCAAATACCATTAAATGATAACCGCCAGGTTGAAAACTGACACTTTCGTGCGCTTTAATTTCAACTGATTCAACTTGTTGCATTTTCATCATGCCGTCTACATGTGAATGCTCGTGTATTTCAACACGCCCTAAGCCATCAATAGTTGCCTTAGTTAAAGTTGCTGCGGCTCCACTGTGATTTATTAGCGTTAAATAACCTACAGTTGAAGTACTGCCAGGTAAAAACTCTCTAACTTGCGCGTTAGTTACTTCGAGCACAGCCACATCAGAACCATGATCGTGCCCTGAGTGCGCCGCCAACGATGACGAAAAAAAACTAAATATTAATGCAGAAGCCATCGAAAAACATAGTTTCGTCATCATTCTTATCCTTATGAAAACTTTAAATTACAGGCTAAATTTAACATAGTTAACCTATAATAGTCAGTCAAATTAAGGATTAAGAGGCTACTTTTTTGTTATCGGCAACAAGCCAACACAACACTGCAACAAATAGTAACGGCCATGCAATCATTATAGATCCGAATAAAAGCGCTAAAACAGTCCCTGCTAATGCCACTACACCTGCACCAACTAATCCCATAGTAATTAAAGCCACTACAGCAACTACAGCAACAATTGCGGCCAAAGCACCTACAAGCTCGAGCCCAGCCCAGCTAATATCAGCAATCCATAACGGCAACTGCCAAGAATCAATCTGCACAAACGTTATTAAATCAGTAAACAGTAATAAATAGATAATTACACATACTGCCAAAGCTTTCATAGTAATTCTCCTTATACCAACCGGCTTATATATGAGGTCTCTTTAACGATAAGAAAATTGCGCTATAACTAGGCAAAAATTTTTATATCTAGTTGTTCTACATAAAATTTTTAACAACGTTATAAAGTAATTTAATTTGTTAAATTGTTCAAATATTTATGCCTGTTGGTATTAATACTCTTTATTTTCAAGGCAGCAATGCGCTATAAAATAACCAAGTGCAATTGCAAACGGAAAACTCAAAAACAACAAAATAGTAACTACGCGTGTTGCCCATACAGGAAAGTCCAATCTACGAGCTAAACCACTACACACACCTGATATTTTTTTATTTAGAGTATCTTTATACCAACCTCGTTGACGATTAAAGCTGTTCATAGCAATCTCCTAAGCAGTTTGTTTTAAATTAGTATTTAAGTTCGCTTTTAAGCGAACCAGTTCAGCATCAATTTTTTCATTTTTAACTAACGACTCAATTTGGGCACTCGTAGAGCTTGCTGTATCAGTCAGCTCATAAGCCTCTACTTGAGCTTCAATACCTTCAACACGCTGCTCTATTTGTTCAAAACGAGACAACGCATGAGCTACTTTATCGCTTTGTAGTTGCGTACTGATCCGCCCTCTAGCAATAGCAACATTATGACGCTGCATTAACTGAGCTTGCTTAGTTTTAGCCATAGCCATTTTTTGCTGCAGACGCTCACAATCAACCTTAATTTTTGCAATAGACTCTTGCAGTGTTTCTAGTTGAGTTTGCTTATTTTCAATGCTTTCGTTAACGCGCTGCTTTTCAAGTAAGGCAGACTTAGCAAGGTCATCACTGCCCTTCTCAACCGCACGTTCTGCTTTAATTTGCCAAGCTGCTAATTCTGTTTTTTTAGTATCAATTTGGCGATTAATTATTTTCTCTTCACACAATAAAGCGGCTGCTGTACTACGGCACTCATTCAACGCATCTTGCATCTCGGTAAGCATTAGGTTTAAAAGTTTTTCTGGATCTTCTGCTTTATCAAGCATGGCCACAATGTTTGATTGAATTACATCATTTACGCGGTTAAATATTCCCATGGTATTCTCCTGTTGATTTTTAATTAATTTCAACAAGAAGATTCCAAGAGTTGTGCCAAGTTCATCAAAACAAAAATAAAACATTTAAAATCATAGTGATAAACAACAAGCACTCTAGTTTTAGTGACTTCCAGCTGAACAACATAGAGTGTAATTGGCCAATAAATTATGCTTTTGACTAATATTTAGGATCAAAAAAGCCACTCGAAAGTGGCTTAAATTTAGAACTTTTAAAGCTAAGCTTTATTCTGGTACAAAGCTTAATGCTTGATCCATTACCGATAAATCAGCTTGCTTACCATGACCACTTTCAGAAAGGTGGCGTCTAAAACCTCGTGCACCAGGCTGCCCTTGAAAAATACCGAGCATGTGACGTGCAATATGCCAAAAATTAGCACCCAAACGCATTTCTTCTTCAATGTAGCTGTACATTGAGCGCACTACGTCGTGGCGTGATTGTGTGTTTGCAGCATCACCATAAATTTTCTCATCAACGTCATTGAGCATAAATGGGTTACTGTAAGCTTCACGCCCAATCATTACACCATCAATATGTTGTAGATGTTCTAGGCTCTGCTCAATTGTTTTAACGCCGCCATTTAGGCTTAAGTCTAGCTGCGGATAATCTTTTTTAAGTTGATAAACACGTGGGTAATCAAGCGGTGGGACTTCACGATTTTCTTTCGGGCTTAAACCATTAAGCCATGCTTTACGAGCATGAATAATAAAATCATCACATCCTACTTTATGAGACGCTTCAATAAGCGCACATAAAAACTCATACGAATCTTGCTCATCAATACCAATACGCGTTTTAACAGTTACAGGAATACTTACTTCGTTTTTCATTGCTGCAACACAGTCCGCAACTAATTGAGGCTCAGCCATTAAGCATGCGCCAAATCGACCATTTTGAACTCTGTCTGACGGGCAACCTACATTTAAATTTATTTCGTCATAGCCACGCTCACCTGCGAGCTTTGCACATTGCGCAAGCGCTTTAGGATCAGAGCCACCAAGTTGCAGTGCAACTGGGCCTTCGTGTTTATTAAAATGTAAGTAGTCGCCTCGACCAAATAAAATAGCCCCTGTGGTTATCATTTCAGTATAAAGCACAGTATGTTTAGTCATTTTGCGATGAAAAGTACGACAATGGCGATCAGTCCAATCAAGCATTGGTGCCACAGAAAAGCGTCTATCCAAAGTACATTTATTCAAAGCAAACCTCAGGGTATTAAAGTTATTAAGCACAGCTTAAAAGGCGCTGCATTTTACACAAAAGCCTGGCAGGCATCAATGTTAAGAGAATACCTGCAAGCCAAAATAATGGGCTATGCCATTTAAAATATTGGTAACCGCAACCGAGCTTAAAATAAGCCCCATAATTCTACTTATTATACTTGCACCACTATCACCAATTAATTTATGTACATGCGTTGCAAGCAGTAACAAAACCAGTACAACCGCTAATACAGCAAGCATCATTGAAGACGTTAGTAATTGCTCAACCCAGGTATATTCTTCATTACGAGTCATTAATACGGCGCCTAACATAGCGCCAGGGCTCGCGATAGACGGAATCGCAAGCGGAAAAATAGCGGTTTCAGTGCTGTCGCGTACACTTTTAATTTCGGCTTCAGGCTTACTTTCACCAAATATCATTGAAAGCGCAAAAATAAGTAATATGATACCGCCGGCTATTTGAAAAGCCGAAAGTGGAATTTCAATTGCGTTAAGTAATTGCTCACCTGCGAGTACAAAAAATAAGAGCACTAATGCAGATACACCTACCGCTTTAAATATAACTTTACGTTTAAATTTCTCATCATCACCACGTGTGACTGCAATAAATACAGGTACAGTGCCAATGGGGTCAATAACCGCAAAAAAGAAAATAAATATAGCCAATAGTTCGTGCATTACTGGGTTTCCTAGGTAAAAAGCGCTTAATAAAAACGCTGCAACTACAACACAGTATGTTAGTATATCACGGTAGCATAAGGATAAGAGTAATGATGAATATAGAATCACTCGTAAGTAAAGCAAAACAAGTTTGTGACAACCGTGGTGCGCGTTTTACGCCTATCCGCGAGAAAGTATTTCGTCTATTAGCCAGTGCACAAGGTGGTGTTGGTGCATACGATTTGCTTGAGCAATTAAAAGTAACTGAAACAGGTGCTAAACCTGCAACTATTTATCGTGCATTAGACTTTTTAGCTGAACTAGGTTTTATTCATAAAATTGAAAGCACAAATGCATTTATGCTGTGCCATCATTTTGATCATATTCACCCGGTACAATTATTAATTTGCGATACATGTGGCTTTGTTAAAGAATTACACTCGAGTGTAATTTCGCATGAGCTTAATAATCTAGCTGCCGAAGGTGGCTTTGTCGTATCAGGGCAAACAATAGAAGCACATGGTAAATGTGAATCTTGCAGAGCATCATAATCCTTCAAAGTTATCCTTAGTGACTATACTCAAACTATATAGTCATTTCACAGAACAAATTTAAGAGTAGCCACTATGAATGTAGAATTCATCAATCCTTTTTTATCTTCTTTAATTAATGTTTTAAGCACTATGGCTCAAACTCAATTGAAGCCGGGTAAACCTCGCATTAAAACTGATGAGATAGCCTGTGGTGATGTATCAGGTTTGATTGGTATGGTTGGCCCGCAAACGCGTGGATCATTTTCAATTACATTTGATGAAGGATTAGCATTAACCATCATGGAGCGTATGCTTGGCGAACGCCCTGATACTATAGATGAAGAAGTTACCGATATGGTTGGCGAAATAACCAACATGGTAACTGGTGGTGCTAAAAATTTACTTGGCGAGAAAGGCTTCGACTTTGATATGGCAACGCCTATTGTGGTATCGGGTAAAGGTCATACAATTACTCATAAAAGCCAAGGTAAAAAAATCATCATGCCATTTAGTTGTGATGCTGGTAATGCAAACATTGAAGTTAGCTTCGATAAACTATGAGTTGGCAGCAAAAGCAAATTATATTAAAGCCTCGCCAGCGAGGTTTTCATATAATTGATGACGAAATATTATCTCAACTTCCTGAACTGGCGAGTTACAAAATTGGCTTGTTACATTTATTTATTCAGCATACCTCAGCGAGCCTTACAATAAACGAAAATGCAGATCCCACTGTTCGTATGGACATGGAAAGCCATTTCAATAAATTCGTTCCTGAGCGTCAACCTTATTATCGCCACGATTATGAAGGTGACGACGACATGCCTGCACACATAAAAACCAGTACATTAGGCTGCGAGCTAAGTATTCCTATTTCAAATGGTTATTTAGCGTTAGGTACATGGCAAGGCATTTATTTAGGTGAACATCGTGATTCTGGTGGCTCTAGACGAGTTATAGCAACTATTCAGGGGGAGCTATTTTAACAAAAGCTTCAGGTTTCAAAGTATTAACTCTTCTGTACCTCACTCATATTTCATAACTTCAAAGTACGACACCTTTCTTGTAGGCGCTGATCTCGCGCGAAGCGATAGCTTCTAACAACCAAAACTTCAATGTTGAATATTGCACATAGAATAAAGTAGATAAGAGAGATTTTAAATTATAATTTTATTTATGATTTTTAATACAGAAAATTTTGAAAGGATATAAAAAGATTGGAGCGGTACACGAGGCTCGAACTCGTGACCTCGACCTTGGCAAGGTCGCGCTCTACCAACTGAGCTAGTACCGCATTATATTTTCATTCAACACTACAATTTCTTTTGGTTAGAAATTGGAGCGGTACACGAGGCTCGAACTCGTGACCTCGACCTTGGCAAGGTCGCGCTCTACCAACTGAGCTAGTACCGCATTATATTTTCATTCAACACTACAATTTCTTTTGGTTAGAAATTGGAGCGGTACACGAGGCTCGAACTCGTGACCTCGACCTTGGCAAGGTCGCGCTCTACCAACTGAGCTAGTACCGCATTTTTTATTTCTTCAGTTATTTTACGTTGGTGCGCGACAGGTCGCGTTCAACATTCTAGCAACTGAGCTAGTACCGCATTTTAATTATGGATATAAAACGACCACAATAAAAACAACTCAAACACACTAACCCCGCGTGGGTTATCGTCTTGAGCGGGGCAGGATTCTACAATAATACAGTCTGTTTGCAAGTGTTTTTTACAAATTAAAGAAATTTTCTCTATAGACTTTTAATTCCATAATCGAATCTTTAATGTCATCCAAAGCAAGGTGCGAACCTTTTTTGTTCACTTTTGCAAGCACTTCTGGTTTCCAGCGACGTGCTAATTCTTTAATAGTACTCACATCAAGATTTCTGTAATGAAAGAAGTCTTCAAGCTCGCGCATATATTTATTCATAAAGCGGCGGTCTTGACCAATTGAATTACCACACATTGGCGAAGTGCCTGCTGGTACCCACTGCTTTAAAAACGCTAAAGTTTGCTCTACAGCATAGGCTTCATCAAAGGTACTTGCTTTGCAGCGCGCTGTTAAACCCGACTTACCATGTTGAGTAGTACACCACTCGTCCATGCCATTTAGTAATTCATCACTTTGATGAATAGCTATAGTTGGCCCTTCGGCTAATATATTCAGGTCTGCGTCAGTGACAACCGTCGCAATTTCGAGTATTTTATCGGTCTCTGGTTCGAGCCCTGTCATTTCAAGATCGAGCCAAATTAAATTTGATTTATTAATAGTCATAATTACCTAAGCGGTGCTTTCCTTTAGATCCAACGCATTTCGATATATCATATTAGCATCAACCGTCGAGCTAAAGCTTTTTTTAGGAAAAGCGACATTTAACTAAGGTTATAGGCCTCCAGTGGCAAAACAAAAAAAATTAAGTAAAGGCCAATCGCGTCAGATCAAGGCCAATCACCAAAAGCGCATTAATAGCGCAGACTCAAGACCGGCTAAAAAAGGGGCGCAAGAATGGCAAACCGATAACTTAGGTCAGGTCGAGAGCGCAATTGTGATCAGTCGTTTTGGCCAACACGCCGATGTCGAAACTGAAAATGGCGATGTACTTCGCTGTAATATACGCCGTACTGTGTCTAATTTAGTATGTGGTGATGAAGTATTATTTCGACGTGCCAAAGTAAGTGAGGGTGATTTAGCCGGTGTAATTGAAGCCACGCAAGAGCGTCGCTCGCAACTTACCCGCCCTGACTTTTACGACGGTGTTAAAGTTATTGCAGCCAACATTGACCAAATACTCATGGTATCGGCTGTATTACCCGAGTTTACACCCAGTATTATCGACCGTTATTTAATAGCCTGTGAAGATATGGGCATTGAGCCAATTTTAGTGCTCAATAAAACCGATTTAATTGACGAAGCAGGCCTTAACGAAATACAAAAAGTTCTCGATACCTATCGTAAACTTGATTACCAAGTACTCCTTGTTAGTAATATATCAGGCGATGGTATTGATAAATTAAAAGAAGTACTTGTTGATAAAAATAATATTTTTGTTGGCCAAAGTGGTGTGGGGAAATCAACCCTCGTTAATACTGTATTGCCTAACGCTGAAATATTAACTAAAGAAGTATCTGAAAACAGCGGCTTAGGCCAGCACACAACAACTGTTTCGCGACTTCACCATTTACCAAGTGGCGGTAACCTAATCGACTCGCCAGGTATTCGTGAGTTTGGTTTATGGCATTTAGATGTTGAGCGTGTAACGTGGTGCTTTAAAGAGTTTAGAGAATTTATAGGCGGGTGCCGCTTTAGAGACTGTAAACATTTAAACGATCCGGGTTGCATCGTTAAAGAAGCAGTAGCCGATGGAAGAATTTCTCAATTGCGCTTTGACAGCTACCACCGAATTTTAGAAACAATGGCCGATGGCCGTGCAGGCGCCCGTGCGCCTCGCGTATAATTTAGGAAAAATACTGTGAGTTTAGACAAATTTAAAATCGCAATGCAGTACGCAATGCCAAAACATTTTATTTCACGCGTAGTCGGCAAATTAGCTGCTGCAAAAGCGGGTGCTTTAACCACTACTTTAATTAAACTATTTATTAAGCAATATAAAGTAGATATGAGCGAAGCCCAATACCCAGATCCGGCTCATTATAAAAGCTTTAATGAATTTTTTACTCGCCCTTTAAAAGACGGCATGCGCCCAATGGTAGAAGATAGCAATATCATCATTCATCCAGTGGATGGCGCAATCAGCCAGCTAGGCGACATTGTTGACGGACAGCTAATACAAGCTAAAGGACATGATTACAGCTTACAAGCGCTGCTAGGCGGCTCTCAAGATGATACAACACCATTTTTAGGCGGTAAGTTTGCCACTATTTATTTAGCGCCTAAAGATTACCACCGTATTCATATGCCAGTTGATGGCACACTAAGCAAAATGATTTATGTGCCAGGTGATTTATTTTCAGTAAACCCACTTACAGCGCAAAACGTGCCTAACTTATTTGCACGTAACGAACGGGTAGTCGCAATTTTTGAAACTGAAATTGGTCCGCTTGCAATGGTACTTGTTGGCGCAACAATTGTAGCCAGCATAGAAACTATTTGGGCAGGCACTGTCACGCCACCAGCAGGTAGCGATGTATTTAGTTGGAAATACCCAACCACTGGCGATAACGCTATCACGCTTAAAAAGGGTGAAGAGATGGGTCGCTTTAAATTAGGCTCTACTGTGGTACTAGCATGGGGTGCTGATAAAGCTGAAATACTGGACGATCAACTACCAGAAGTGGTTACTCGCTTAGGTACTGCGTTTGCAAAAATTAACGACTAAAATAAATCGTTAATTAGAAATAAAAAAACCGCGTTTATTTAAACGCGGTTTTTTATTTTTGTAGGCGTAAAGCCTGCTTACGCGAAAAGGGCCGCTTTTAATATTTATAACTGATACTTTACTTACTTATTGGCTTCTCTAAAGCGAAGCGCCCTCTTAACCTCTTTGTGAATAAATCACTTAAGATCTTATTGCACAAAGAGAAGCAAAAGAGAAGACATCTGGCATAGAAATTACGAGCTTTTCTCGTCACGCCAGCAAGCTGTGCGTATACAAGCTGTGCGTATACAAGCTGTGCGTATACAAGCTGTGCGTATACAAGCTTGGTGTAAGAGTTTTGATGTACTGTAGGCGTGAAGCTTGCTCACGCGAAAAGCGCAGCTTTTAATTTTTTAACGCCACATGTAATAACAGGCGCAAGCCCCTCAAAAACCTATTTACCACACTCTTTACACTCTGAATCTTTAATCACTTTAAAGTGCTGTTGCTTTAAAGTGAGCGCATCGAAGGTTATAAACACACATCCCTCTGCATAGCCCAGTAATAAGTTGAGCGTAAGTTGCGCCTGCATAGAGCCAATTACACCAAGTAGCGGGCTAATTACTCCTGCGTTACTGCAATTTATAACCGCTGTAGCTTCGCTTTGTGGAAAAATACAGCCATAACACGGGCTATCACTTTGCCTAAAATCAAAGCCCATTAACTGACCTTTAGTTGCCAATGCAGCACCAGAAATTAACGGTGTTTTATTAGCAATACAATAACGGTTAACACTATAGCGAGTGCTAAAGTTATCAGAGCAATCAAGTACGATGTCAGCACCTTTTAGCATGTTAACTGCATTATTCTCATCTAACTTTTGGCAATGCGTTACTATGTCTATTTGATTATTAAGACTCGCTAATACTTTACCCGCTGCAGCGACCTTGTTTTGCCCTAAGTGGTTTATTTTATAAAGCACTTGGCGCTGTAAATTTGAAAGCTCAACTTCGTCATCGTCAATTAAAATAAGCGTTCCAATGCCCGCCGCAGCTAAATACAAAAGTGCTGGGCTACCTAAACCACCAGCCCCCACTACTGCAACCGTTGAGGATTTAAGTGCTAACTGCCCTTCAAGCCCAACTTCTTCAAGCAACAAATGGCGGCTATAACGAAGGGTTTCTTTTTCGCTTAGCTCATTCACGTTTACCAGCCTTGTTAGTATTGCCCTTGTTAATATTAATGTGCACTGCTTATGGCCACTTGCAGAGCACTTATAGCCTCTACGTAATTATCAGCCTCGGTAATCGCACGCACTACGGCAACACTGCCTACGCCGGTTTTCGCTACCTGCTCAGCACGGCTTAAGTCAATACCGCCTATTGCCACTGTTGGATAGCTTTGCATAAGCGGTACAAATTTAATCAGCTTTTCAAGACCTTGTATTTGCCCTGTCATGTCTTTTGTTGTGGTTGGGTAAATAGCACCAAATGCCATATAACTAGGGCGATAATTATGCGCACGCAGCATTTCATAAAAGCCATGAGTAGAAAGCCCAAGCCTTAGCCCAGCGTCTTTAATAGCGGCTAAATTAGCAATGTCTAAATCCTCTTGCCCTAAATGCACACCATACGCACCATGCTTAATAGCTAGCTGCCAGTAATCGTTTATAAATACCTGTGCGTTGTATTGCTTGCCCAGCTCAACAGCTTGCTTAATGAGCTCATTCAGCTCGTCTTGCGTTTTATTTTTAACGCGTAACTGCGCTGTTTTAATGCCTTGTTGTAGACACTTTTCTAACCAATCGGTGCTATCAACAACCGCATATAAGCCCAGCGATTTACTTTCACAAGGTGCAAAATCAGCAGCCATATTAAAATCAAGCGGCACATCAAAATCTAGTTCATCGCCCAGCCAGCTACCTGGCTCAATTACTTGTGGGTAGTCAGCTAAATTAGTAGGGAACGATGTATGAGCAACCGGTCCAATCCCCTCGCCGTATCGAACAGACTGTTTTAGCCCTTGGTTTATATATGCCTTAGCTAAAATAAAGGCATCTTTCAATGGGTAGTCTTTAGCTAAACACGCAGCAATTACCGAAGCCATGCTACACCCGGTGCCGTGGTTATGCGGTGTTTGTATTTTTTGATTGCCTAACCAATATTCTTCACCACTTTGCGTATTACTATCAATACAATAATCAATGCAGTAGCCACTTGGGTAATCCCAATGTCCGCCTTTAATAACAACGGCTTTTGCGCCCCAGCTTAATAGCTTATTAGCCGCTTCTTTTATTGCAGCCGGGCCAATTAAATACACACCGGTTAATAACTGTGTTTCGTGTGTATTTGGAGTTATTACATCCACCAGCGGCAGTAGGCATTCTTTTATTGCGCTTACCGTGTCTTCTTCTGTTAGTAAGTCACCGCTTGAGGCAATAGCGACAGGGTCATATACAATAACGGGAGGCTCAGGCCATTTAGCTTTATAATGACTTATATGTTCGCTGATCAACTGAATTTGCTGCACATTGGCTAACATGCCAATTTTTATCACTTTGGCTTTCATGTCTTTTTCAAGCGCTAGTAACTGCGATTCAATAATATCGGTAGACACTGCATTAATAGCCTCTACTCCTAAACTATTTTGTGCAGTAAGCGCCGTAATTGCTGTGCAGCCATGTACACCAAAACTTTGCATTGCTTTTATATCAGCTTGAATACCGGCACCGCCGCCAGAATCAGAACCGGCAATTGTCCATACTACGTTATTCATATTCTTTCCTTCACTGCTGATGCCAAAATGGCATACCCATTGTTGGGGTTGATGGGGCTGCAACGTCTTTTTCCGGCATCGCTCTTGCTTTGTATGCAAAGCGCCCCGCTTCAACTGCGGCTTTAAATGCGCGGCTCATAGTAATTGGGCAACCCGCCCCTGCAATGGCTGAATTTAATAATACCGCATCATACCCCATTTCGAGTGCTTGGCAGGCATGCGATGGCAAACCTAAACCGGCATCTACTATTAATGTGGTATCGGGTAAGCGCTCTCGAATAGTTTTTAAATTATAGCTATTTAACAATCCCTTACCGGTGCCTATTGGTGCCCCCCATGGCATAAGTACCTCACACCCAAGTTCATTTAAGCGCTGGCAAAGTACTAAGTCATCGGTGCAATAAGGCAATACTTTAAAGCCATCATTAATTAATATTTTTGTGGCTTCAAGTAGCGCAAAAGGGTCTGGCTGTAAATTGTAATCATCGCCAATCAGCTCTAGCTTAATCCAGTCGGTGGCAAATACCTCTCGGCACATTTTTGCAAGCGTTATCGCTTCTTTAACACTGTGGCACCCTGCGGTATTAGGGAGTATTTTCAAACCGGTATTTTTTATTAACTGCCAAAAGTCATCACCCGCTGCTGCACTTTGTTGGCGCCTAAGCGACACAGTTACAATTTCAGCGCCAGAGGCGACTATCGATTGGGTCATAATGTCGGGCGACGGATAAAGTGCAGAGCCTATTAATAAACGACTCTTTATTTGCTCTCCATAAATAGTTAAACAGTCTTTAGTTTGCATGAGCTTTATCCGCCTTGAATGGGTGACAGCAACTCAACACTGTCGCCTTCATTAAGTACATAGTTACTGTGCCGACTTTGTGGAATAAATTCGCCATTAACAGCCACAGCAAAAGGCGCGACTGCACCAAAACTTTGAAGTACCTCAACGAGTGCTTTGCTATTAACATTAAGTAGCTCGCCATTAATTGTAATATTCATTCTACTCTCACTCTATTCGTGAAACTGCTTGCGCCACTAATGCCGGCGCCAACATATAACCATGTCGATACAAACCGTTAATGCTAATTACATTACCAACTTGTGATACTTCTGGGCGGTTATCGCTAAATGCAGGGCGTAATCCGGTTTGAATACTAAGTAGTCGTGCTTCGGCAAACCCGCTGTGTACGGTATAAGCCGCTGAAAGTAACTCAAGAGTTGAGCGCACTGTAGCGGCACCATTGTCTTGTGACTCTATTTCAGTCGCACCAATTACATATTCATGATTAGGTTTAGGCGCTATATAAATTGGATAACGCGGGTGCATTAAACGCACGGGCCTTATTAAACTTACCTCTGGTGCGTATAACCTTGCTACTTCGCCGCGCACACCTCTAAGCGGTTTATCATCTTGAGTATTTTTAGCACCAAGCCCACGGCAATCAATAATATAATCGAATGGTCGATTGTTTATTTTGTTGTCGCTAATGGTTACGCGCTGATTAAATACAAATTTTACTTTGCGTTTGTTGAGCTGTGCAAAGCTGGCTTTATAAAATGCTTGGTTATCTATTTGCCCCTCGCAGGGTAAAAATAAGCCTTGATTAAAGCGCCCTGCCAGTTCAGGTTCAAGCATTGTAATTTGTTGAGCATTTATATGCTCGGCAGTGTGATCAGCTAGCGGTTTTATACGCTGTGCAAAGCTTTGTAAATCGCCTTTGTCCTGCTGGTGCGCAATGACCAAAGTGCCTTGCTGCTGAAAAAAAACGTCACTTTCAAGCTCGGCAATAATGCTGGGCCAGCGCTTCATTGAATCAAGACCCATTAAAGCTAAATCAGCCTCGCACAATACCGACTCTGCAAGCGGGGCAAGCATTGCTGCTGCCACTTTACCTGCGCTATTTTGAGTATGCTCGTCATCTGCTTCAAAAACAGTGACATGGTGCTGTTTACTCAGCGTAAGCGCAGCTAACCTGCCCGCTAAACCAAACCCAACCACCGCAATGTTATAAACCATACAAACCTCCAAAGCAGTTATTAGTAGGTGCGAATTCACTCGCACTTCTTCAACTTTTAAAGAAGCGAGGTATAACACCTCACCTACGTCTGCATCTAACTTTTAGCGATAATTACTTTATACCGCTTTATGGTAAATCTCTGAGCCTGTTTGCTTAAACTGGGCAGATTTAGCTTTCATTTCGGCTTCTACATCAACCATTTTTATTTCAATAGCGTCGCCAGCGTTATTAGGATCAATACCGCGTGTTTCTAAATCTTTAGCGTAATCGCGTACTTCTTGGCTAATTTTCATAGAGCAAAATTTAGGACCACACATAGAGCAAAAGTGAGCCACTTTGCCTGATTCTTGCGGCAGAGTTTCGTCGTGATACTCGCGAGCTCGGTCTGGATCTAAACCAATATTAAATTGGTCATGCCATCTAAACTCAAAGCGTGCTTTTGATAAGGCGTTATCGCGCTCTTGCGCGCCAGGATGCCCTTTTGCTAAATCGGCGGCATGTGCAGCTATTTTGTAGGTAATTAAGCCTTCTTTAACATCTTCTTTATTTGGCAGACCTAAATGCTCTTTAGGTGTTACATAGCAAAGCATTGCACAGCCGTACCATGCTATTTGAGCCGCCCCGATACCAGAAGTAATATGGTCGTACCCTGGTGCAATATCGGTCGTTAGCGGACCTAATGTATAAAATGGCGCTTCGTCACAATGTTTTAATTGCTCGTCCATATTGGCTTTAATCATGTGCATTGGCACATGTCCTGGACCTTCAATAAATACCTGCACGTCGTGCTTCCACGCAATTTTAGTCAGTTCACCTAATGTGCGCAGCTCACTAAACTGTGCTTCATCGTTGGCATCAGCAATCGAACCAGGTCGAAGTCCATCACCGAGTGAAAAACACACATCGTATTGTTTTAAAATTTCGCAAATATCTTCAAAGTGCGTGTATAAAAAGTTTTCTTTATGATGCGCTAAACACCACTTAGCCATAATTGAGCCACCGCGCGACACAATACCGGTTACACGTTTAGCGGTCATTGGTACATAACGAAGCAGTACACCCGCATGAATAGTAAAGTAATCAACACCCTGCTCGGCTTGTTCAATAAGCGTATCGCGGAAAATTTCCCACGTTAAATCCTCAGCCACACCATTTACTTTTTCAAGAGCTTGATAAATCGGTACTGTGCCAATAGGTACAGGCGAGTTACGTACAACCCATTCGCGCGTTTCGTGAATGTAACGACCCGTTGATAAGTCCATCACGGTGTCTGCACCCCAGCGGGTAGACCACACCATTTTTTCTACTTCTTCTTCAATAGATGAACTAACCGATGAGTTACCAATGTTAGCGTTAACTTTAACTAAAAAGTTACGCCCAACAATCATAGGCTCTGTTTCTGGATGGTTTATATTATTTGGTAAAATAGCGCGACCACGGGCTATTTCGTCGCGTACAAATTCTGGAGTGATAAATTCAGGAATACTCGCGCCAAACGACTCGCCTTTATGCTGCGCTGCTAATAATTCTTTACGAATTTCTGCACGTCCCATATTTTCGCGAACGGCTACGTATTCCATTTCAGGAGTAATAATCCCTTGGCGTGCGTAGTGCATTTGCGTTACGTTTTTACCAGCGACACCACGGCGAATTTTTGGAAGGTGATCAAAGCGAATATGATCTAACCCTTCATCTGCCATGCGTTGCTGCGAAAATTGCGACGTCACTGATTCTAAAATTTCAGTGTCACCACGGCTTTCAATCCATTGTTCACGAAATTTTGGTAAGCCTTTGCGTACATCAAGTTCAAAATTAGGATCGGTATACGGGCCCGACGTATCGTAAACACGTAGCGGATCGTTTGACTCATAAACAGGGTTTTCATCTGTACCGCCAATAAACGTATCACTTAATGTGATTTCACGCATACCAACGCGCACGCCAGGTTGAGTGCCTTCAACGTATACTTTATGAGAATTTGGGAACGGTTGACCCGTTAAGTTATAAATATATTCAGACGCGGCAGCACGAGTTTCTCGGCGTGACGCTTTATTTGTAGTATTTGACATGACTTGCCTCATTGCTTAAGGGTTGTCTTGTCAGATATTCCGAGGAATAGAGAAAGATCGTAAAGTAGCGTACATGCTACTTTGCAGCCTAAAATAAACAAAATCACTTTATTGTGCGCATAAAAAAAGACGCACAAGCGTCCCATTTTAGGCAGCTTGTTCCCTACGCAGGTATTAACCTGATCAGGTTCACGGATCCCGCTTTCGCGATCTCAGCCAAAAACTAATTACTTAGCTTTGGCACTCCGACAAGTATTGATATATAAATTCTGTTCGTTAATTTGAAGGTGTTACCCAACAAATCTGCGCTGAGTGTACGTCAGTTAAAAACTGCCCGCAAGGGGCTGTTTTTCAAAAACTTAAAATTATTTAGGGATAAACACAAATGTTTGCTCGCCTTGCATGACTAATTGCTGGCCTTGCATTTTAAGCTCGGCACCTTGCTTTAAGGCTTGTAATAACTGCTGCTCAAACTCATCAAGGTCTTCGCCGCACGACTTGCGCGTCATTCCTAATTTACTTACGGTAAGGTTACTTTCTTCAAGCGAGCCTTCACCAAAAAATTTGTTACAGCCAGCAAAACCGTTTACTTGCAGTGCTTCAATAAAGCTCATTGATGCATTAAACGAAGGTGGAATTGCTAAACCATCAACACGTGATAATTGCCATTGGGTGTATTTAAGCTGCTCACTGGTAACCGTCCCTGTTGATGCGCAACCAACACATAAACCGACTATAAGCATCGGTATTGCTGCTAATTTCATGCTACTACTAACTAATTGTCTAATTAATGTAATTGTAACAATATTTATGCCCTTTATCCGTTAAAAATGCATGTTTTAAATGTAAATTTTTGTTCTATGATAGTTCAAAAGTTATGCGATTAAGTACTAAGTTGTAGTTTTAAATACGTTATCTATTTGCTCTGGTAAAAACGGTCTACCTTTTTCATTAACAGACGTTCCTATAACCAGTGCATTGAGCATTACTTTTTCATCGCTTTTACGTATAACCGTTTGCTTAAACGCAAATTTTAAACGACTAATACGCTGCGGCTCCACAGCCACATAAAATTCATCACCTGGTAATAGTGAATGTTTATAGTCCATTTCGCTGCGCATCACGACTAGGTTAATTTTATCTTTCGCTAATTGAGCAAAATCAATACCGTGTGCGTACAAGAATTCATGGCGAGCATGCTCTAAATAATTAAAATAAACACTGTTATTTACGATACCTTGTAAGTCACATTCGTAATCACGTACTTTGAAGTCAACTTTAAAGGTCATATTAGTAATCCTGATTATTTAACGTATAATTGCCGCGTTTATAGCACATGTGTTTAAATAATTGCTACCATACGAGTCCCTAAAATGGAGTTAAGTAACCCAATGAACTTACGTTTGTCTTTAATTACTGCCGCACTTTTACCGCTGCTTGGTGCACCAATTGCAGCTAACGCTGATGATAGCGACCTAGAAAGAATTGTTGTAACCGGCGATTTTCAGCGCGAAAGCATTCAAACTTTAAGCGCGAGTGCGAGCTTATTCAGCGAAGATGAAATTAATCAACGTGGTGCAAGTTACTTAGACGAAATGTTAGGCAGTACCGCCAATGTAAATTTTGCATCTGGTGCATCGCGTGGTCGTTACATCCAAATTCGTGGCGTGGGACTTCGCTCACAATTTGTAGATCCTATTAATCCATCTGTAGGCTTAGTTATTGATGGTATTAACTATTCTGGTCTTGGTGGCAGCTCATTATTATTTGATATAGACCAAGTAGAAATTTATCGTGGCCCACAAGGTACACGCTTTGGCGCAGACGGTATGGCCGGTATGATCCAAATGGGTTCAGCTAAAGCCACAAGCGATCCAAGCTTAAAATTACAAGTAGGTGCTGGCACATACAACACCCGCGAAGCAGGAATTGCAGCAAGCACAGGCTTAACAGATGACACTAGCGCACGCGTTAGCTACTTTCGTAGAAAGTCAGACGGTTACGTAGATAACCTGTACTTAAATGACGAAACACAAAATCAAGACGAACAAGTAGCGCGTTTTAAATTAAACAGCCAGCTTACAAAGCATTTAAATACTGAGTTAAACCTTCACTATATTGACATAAACAACGGCTACGATGCGTTTACGCTTGATAACAGCCGCAATAGTGTTGCTGATGAACCAGGGCAAGATAATCAAGAAAGCTACGCAATAGGTGTTAAGAATACTTATACGGGTTTTGACGCTTTTGATGTAAATCTAAACCTATCGGCTATCGATACCGAATTACTTTACAGCTTTGACGAAGACTGGGTATGTAACGATACAAGTGAGCCAAAGTTATGTGCTGCTGGCTTACATCCAGATGGATACAGCTCAACTGATTTATACAGCCGCGATCGCGACGATCAGTCTGTAGATTTACAGTTTAATTCTAAAACGGGTAAGTGGGTTGCGGGTATTTATTACCAAAACCGTGACGTTGATTTAGAGCGCCAATACACATGGTTAGCAAGCCCGTTTTCTTCAACTTACGAAACGAGTAACGTTGCAGTATATGGTCAAGTAGCGACTCCAATTGGCCCTAAAACAACATTAATTACAGGTTTACGTGTAGAGCAATACCAAGGCGACTACACCGATAGCAATGGCTTTATACAAGACACTGACGACGTGATGGTTGGCGGTAAAATAGCACTTGAATATCAAGTGATTGATCGTACTATGATCTACACCAGCATTACGCGTGGCTACAAAGCTGGCGGTATTAACTCAGAAGCGCTTGCTAAAGCCAAAGATGAAGGCTTAAACCTAAGCGCTGATTTTTTCCAGCAACACACCAGTTTCGACCCTGAATATTTATGGAGTGGCGAATTTGGTGTTAAAGGTTCATCACTTGATGACAAATTTACGCTTCGCTTAGCTGCATTTTACATGCACCGCGACGATATTCAGTTAAAAGCATGGCAAGTAGAAGGTCAGCAATTTACCGGTTATGTTGATAACGCAAGTTCTGGTAGCAACTACGGATTAGAAGTTGAGGGTAGTTACCAACTAACTGATAATCTATTTTTAACGGGTAGTGCTGGTTACTTAAATACTGAAATTGACGACTTTGTAACGCAATCAGGTTTAAATCAAGACGGTCGTGAGCAAGCTCAGTCACCTAAATACCAGTATGCGTTTACTGCTCGCTATAACTTTACAAGTGAGCTTTACGGTATGATTGGTGTTGAAGGTAAGGACGACTACTACTTCTCAGATAGTCATAACTCACAGGCACCAAGCAGCAACTTAGTTAACTTAAGCTTTGGCTACGAAGCTGACATGTGGGCAGTTCGCGCATGGGCTCGTAACGTGTTTGACGAAACAGTCCCTACACGTGGCTTTGAGTTTGGTAACGATCCACAAGATGGTTACGCAACGCATACCTACACACAATTAGGTGAGCCTCGCGTAGCAGGTGTTACGTTTACGCTTAATCTGTAAAGCACAGCCGTTGGCTTTCAAATGAAAGCTACAGCAAGCAAATAAAAACACCGCGTTTAAATTAAACGCGGTGTTTTTATTTGTAGGTGAGGTTTTATACCTCGCTTTTTATAAAGTTAAATTACATGAGCGCGAAATAAATTCGCACCTACAGGTTTGGCGTATGTTGTTGGGGTTGATGTTTATTTGTAGGTGAGGTTTTATACCTCGCTTTTTTATAAAGTTAAATTACACGAGCGCGCAATAAATTCGCACCTACAGGTTTGGCGTATGTTGTTGGGGTTGATGTTTATTGTAGGTGAGGTTTTATACCTCGCTTTTTTATAAAGTTAAATTACATGAGCGCGAAATAAATTCGCACCTACAAATATTCCACCTACGCCTACAGGCTAAGCATCACGCTCTTTGCACATCAAACGCTATTACGTCTTTAATTTTCTCTTTATTTGTTGCGAGCATTACAAGCCTATCTATACCCAAAGCAACCCCTGCGCATTGTGGTAATCCATGTTCTAGCGCTTTAATTAAACGTGTATCCATTGGTACTTGCTTTAAACCGTTGTTAGCGCGGTATGTGTTATCTTCATTAAAACGTTTAGCTTGCTCACTAGCATTTGTTAATTCGTTAAAGCCGTTAGCCAATTCCATATTTTTGTAATAAAGCTCAAAGCGCCCTGCTACGCGTGCATCATGTTCACAAATTTGTGCAAGTGCCGCTTGAGAAGCTGGAAAATGATAAACAAAACACGGTTTTTCTTGTCCTATTGTTGGCTCCACTTTCATACAAAATAATAATTGCAGTAAGGTATCTTTATGCGTTTCATTTTGGGCTATATCAGCAAACCCCTGCTTACACGCTAGTTGCTTTAATTGCTCTATGCTTGCTGTTAACGGATCGAGGCCGAGTGCTTTTTCAAACGCTTGCTGGTAGGTAAGTCTAGTTGCAGGCTCGACGCCTAAAACAAGTTGCATTAACTCATCCATTTCATCCATAAGTGCAAATTCATCAAAGCCTGGGCGATACCATTCCAGCATTGTAAATTCAGGATTATGATGGCTACCCGCTTCTTCATTTCTAAATGCCTTACAAAGCTGAAAAATAGCGCCTGAGCCTGCTGCTAACAAGCGTTTCATGGCAAACTCTGGAGATGTTTGTAAAAATAGAGGAAGCCCACCAGCATGCCCTGGACCTACAAATTTGGTATTAAAACTAGCTAAGTGCACATCGGTTACACTGGCAGCACTTAAGCTTGGCGTTTCTACTTCTAAAACATCACGTACATAAAAAAATTCACGGATGCTACGTAATATCGATGCGCGTTGTTTTAGTGTTTCAATGCTTGCGCTTGGGGCCCAAAGATCTG
Organism: Pseudoalteromonas sp. SA25; assembly: GCF_011378705.1. Lineage (NCBI taxonomy): Bacteria > Pseudomonadati > Pseudomonadota > Gammaproteobacteria > Alteromonadales > Pseudoalteromonadaceae > Pseudoalteromonas > Pseudoalteromonas sp. SA25. The sequence goes on from NZ_WTKV01000001.1 coordinate 94,995, forward strand.
CTGACATATTTTCTCCAAAAAAAAATCCCAGCGTAAGCTGGGATTTTATAAACAATGTTAAAGCTTACTTAACACGGCTTACGTATTCACCGTTACGAGTGTCTACTTTAATTACTTCGCCAATTTGTACGAATAATGGAACTCGTACCACAGCGCCTGTGCTAAGCGTTGCTGGTTTACCACCAGTACCCGCTGTATCGCCTTTAAGGCCAGGATCTGTTTCAGTGATCTCAAGCTCAACAAAGTTAGGTGGTGTAACAGCAATAGGGCTGCCGTTCCATAATGTAATTGTGCATAAATCATTTTCAACTAACCATTTTACTGAATCGCCTAGTGCTTTTTCGTCAGCAGCAATTTGCTCAAATGTTTCGTTGTTCATGAAATGCCAAAATTCGCCGTCTGTGTATAGATACGCTAAATCTGTATCCATTACATCAGCACCTTCAACTGATTCACCCGATTTAAAGGTTTTTTCAAGCACCTTACCAGAGATAAGTTTACGGATACGAACACGGTTAAACGCCTGACCTTTACCAGGTTTTACCATTTCATTTTCTAAGATACTGCAAGGCTCGCCGTCCATCATAATTTTTAGGCCGCCCTTGAACTCGTTGGTGCTATAATTCGCCATCGTTTCCTCTATTTATATTTTTTCGAGTAATCTACATGCCAATGATACAAAGAAATGAAGCAAATTTGCATAAAAACTGGCAAAAAGAATTAGCAAATGTAGTTACCTGCCCAAAAACCTTGCTTGAAATGGTCGGTTTATCGAGCCAAGTCCATGAAAACGACCTAAAAGCCCGTAGTTTATTTCCGGTACGCGTGCCTATCCCTTTTATAAAAAAAATACGCAAAGGCGATCCAAACGATCCTCTTTTATTGCAAGTTATGCCACGCCATCAAGAATTTTTAAGTAAGTCGGGTTTTAATAAAGATCCCCTACTTGAGCAAGATAACGAACAACCCGGCCTTTTACATAAGTATAAATCGCGTGTTTTAGTAATGTTTAAAACCGGCTGTGCAGTCAATTGTCGTTACTGCTTTAGAAGGCATTTTCCGTATCAAGAAAACCAACTTAATAAAAAAAGCCTGCTTGAAACACTGAGCTATATAAAATCAGATTGCAATATAAACGAAGTGATTTTAAGTGGTGGCGATCCACTTATGGCCAAAGACGACGCAATAAGCTGGTTTTTAGATGAGCTTGAGCAATTACCACAAATTAAACGAATGCGTATTCATAGCCGTTTGCCAGTAGTTATACCTGCGCGAGTTACCGATGAGTTATGTGAGAGATTAGCAAAGTCGCCATTAAAAATTATTTTTATTAATCACATAAACCACGCCAACGAAATAGACGCTGATTTTAAAGCTGCCATGCAAAAGCTTAAACAAGCAAACGTAACGCTTCTAAACCAAGCTGTAATTTTAAAAGATGTGAACGATACTGTTGATGCGCAAATAAATTTAAGCGAAGCGTTATTTGACGCAGACGTATTGCCGTATTATTTGTATTTGCTAGATAAAGTTGAAGGGGCAAGCCACTTTGATATTAATGAAGCGCAAGCAATTGAGATAATGGCAGAGCTATTAAAAGCTCTGCCTGGATTTTTAGTGCCTAAATTAGTAAGAGAAATCGGTGGTCAAAAAAGCAAAACACCTATCGATCTTAAGCTAATTTAAAACAGCATTTAAACGTATATATTTACGTTGTTACCCAATGATGCTGTTACCGATTTAGCCGGTGTTTGCGCACTTGACGATTGTGCAGCACCTTCAATAAGTGCAAGAGCCGCCGCGCCATCTGCTAACTGCTGCTTTTTAGATAAAGCAGCGCTGTAAAGCTCACTGCCTTGGCCTGAGCCAGAAACAGCGGGTAAACTTGTGCCTGATATATTCATATAACAAACCTGACTTTTAAATGTAATCCAAGTATTATGTCGGCAATGCAGTGCAAAGCTTTAGGAAAACCATGGATTCTATTATTGAACAACTCAATGCCAACTTAAAAATTGTTTATCGTCAGGCACTTGATGCTGACAAAAAACTCGACGAGCTTCAACAGCAAGGTCACGGTAAGTTTAAAGCCTTATTTACTGCCGATTCAGGCTTTAGCTTTGAAGCTAAACGTTTTAAGCCTTACGTACTTGACGTAGCCGCTGATGTTGAAAGCTTATCTAACGATGGTTTTGATGAAGAAAAACTGAAAACAACCGTTATTAAGTTACAACAAATACTCACGTTGTTAGCTACTTTTAAGTAAAGCTTAAAAATAAAAATGGTAATATTTGTTCACCAAACCACTCTGTTAGTAAGCGTTTTTCGTAATAAAATGATTCGTCGCGGCCCATTTTAATTTTATCCATAAAGCCCATATCTTTAAGCTCCACATCAGTATCTTTACTTAGCACTGTACCGTCGTTATCGGTTAACGAATAATTTAACTTAATGCGTGGAAAGTAAATTGGTTTTACTACACGAATTTCGTCCATACCACCATAACGCACATCACCTGCTAAATCTAAATCTGTAATCTCTACGTTTAATTTATAATCTTTTGGCAATTGCTCGGCTAGTTTAGCCATATGCTTTTCGAAACTTGCTGCCACACTTTTGTGATATGAGCTCTTTGTTTGGTTTGACGCTCGCACATCACGATAATCATTAAAGTCATGCCATTTAACAACAGACTCACCAGCATGGGCAAGCGCAGGTAATGCAATACACATTGTTGTTGCTATTTTTTTAACTAAATTCATATCTTTCTCCAAAGAGGTAGACCAATCACAAAAGTGTAGATTGGAGTAAACCTAGCATTAGCTATTACTAGACTCATTTTAGCACTTGTTTATTAACTATAACTTAATCTTACGTATAAAGTGTTACTTGTACTGAGTAAAATGTAATCAAAAGTACTTAATTTACCGTTATTAAAAAAAGATGTTATTTAAACTATAGAAATTACAGATAAAGCATGTAAATCACCTCTATTTATGGTGAAATTAACTCAATTGATAAAAGGTACCCACGGAGCTTTCATGACTATTTTAGTAACCGGTGGCGCTGGCTATATTGGCTCGCACACTGTTTTAGAACTTTTACAGCAAGGTAACGATGTTGTTGTTATTGATAATTTAAGTAACTCATCACAAGAATCACTTGCGCGCGTAAAGAATATTACAGGCAAAGAGGCCACTTTTTACCAAGGCGATATTCTCGATAAATTCTTTTTAGATTCAGTATTTGCAAAACACACGGTTGATAGTGTTATACATTTTGCGGGCTTAAAATCAGTAGGCGAGTCGGTTGCAAAGCCCATTGAGTACTATCAAAACAATGTACAAGGTACGCTTACGCTTGTTGATGCAATGCGCGATGCTGGTGTATTTAAATTAGTATTTAGCTCGTCAGCCACAGTATACGGCGACCCTGCAAGCTTACCAATTAAAGAAGACTTTCCTGTAGGCGGTACTACTAACCCGTACGGCACATCTAAGCTGATGGTTGAGATGATGCTACAAGATATCGCCAAATCAGATGAGCGCTTTGCGTTTGCTATTTTGCGTTACTTTAACCCTGTGGGTGCACATGAGTCGGGCTTAATTGGTGAAGATCCTAATGGTATTCCAAACAACCTTTTACCGTTTATCGCACAAGTAGCGGTAGGTAAATTAAAGCAACTCGCTGTATTTGGTGATGACTACGACACAATTGATGGCACAGGTGTACGCGACTATATACACGTTGTAGATTTAGCTATTGGCCACTTAAAAGCGCTTGATAAAATTGCCAGCAGCACGGGTGCATTAGTTTATAACCTAGGTACTGGTAATGGTTACTCTGTACTACAAATGGTTAATGCATTTATTAAAGCAAGCGATCAAGCTGTACCCTATCAGGTTTCACCTCGCCGCCCGGGTGATATTGCAGCGTGTTATGCAGCGCCAGAAAAAGCACTTAATGAACTTGGCTGGGAAGCAGTGCGCGGTATTGATGAAATGATGCAAGATACATGGCGTTGGCAGTCAAATAACCCTAACGGTTATAAGGGTTAAGTAAAACAAGCTTTGCGCTTACAATAGGTGCGCGGCATCAAGCCGCGCATACCGAGCATTTTAAACACCGAATTCAATTTTATGGCTGCGTCGTAGGCGTAGAGCTTACTCACGCGAAAAGCACAGCTTTTAATTACTTGTATCTAATATCCAATATTTAATAACGAGTATCTTCGTTATGTCTGCGCCCACTGTCTTAGCAAGTTATGATAAACCCCTGTTAATTGAATAATCTCTGGGCTATCTTCTACTTTGCTGCGCAAACTTTGAATCGACATATCTAAATCAAAGAGTAAACCACGTTTTTCGTCGCTGTTTACCATGCTCTGTAACCAAAAGAATGAGGCTAATCTGCGCCCACTCGTTACTGGCATTACACGATGTAAACTCGTTGAAGGGTACAACACCATACTGCCTGCTGGCAGCTTTACGCTGTGTGAGCCATAAGTGTCTTCAATAACAAGTTCACCGCCCTCATAGTCTTCGGGGTCATTAATAAATAACGTCATTGATACATCTGTACGAATTTTTACTGGCGTACCCGGCACTTGTCTAATCGCATTATCTACATGCACACCAAACGATTGCCCACCTTGATAACAGTTAAAAAGCGGAGGAAAAATTTTTGCGGGGAGCGCTGCCGACATAAACAAATTACTACGCGCAAGTGCTGCCATAATAATGTCGCCAAGCTCTTGGCATTCAGGGCTATTTTCAGGTAGCTGTAAGTTATTTTTTGCTTTGGTTGATTGATGCCCTGCGGTAATACTGCCATCGGCCCACTGCGCTTTAAGCAAAACCTCATGACAATACGCCACTTCTTCTTTCGTTAGTAGCTCTGGAATTTTAACTAGCATGTGCGCCCTCTCACATTTTCATCAAATAATTAAGGGCAGAGTTAACTCTGCCCTTTTATGCCGTACTTATTTTACTCTTAGAAAGAGTAGCTCGCTGTTAAGCTAAACTTACGACCATCACCTGGTACAAAGTGTCCACCACCTAACTGATCAACGTAATCTTTATCACCTAAGTTTTCACCATTAAACTGCAGGCTCAAATCTTTTGATATGTCATACGCAACCATCAGGTCAAAAATAGTATAACCTGGCGCACGAGAGCGTGTTGACGTAGTACCGTTGTAACGCTCACCTACATATTGCGCACCTAAACCAAACGATAATTTATCCGACATATCGTACGTAGTCCAAACACTCGCGCTATTTTTAGGCGTACGTGCAAGCTCGTTACCAATTTGAGTTGCGTCGTCGCCTAATGCTTTAGTTACTTCGCTATCTTGGTAAGTGTATGAAGCAATTACAGTCCACTCTTTAGTAATTAGGCCAGTTGCTGAAAGCTCTAAACCTTGAACGCGCTGCTCACCACCGAGTATTTCGTCACTTGAGCTATCTGCAAATGGGTCATCAGTACGGGCATTGGTTTTTTCAGTACGGAAAAGTGCAGCATTAGTTTGCAGGCGGCCATCCATCAGGCTCCATTTAGTTCCTAATTCATAACTGCGGCTTTCTTCTGCGTCTAAATCAGCTGCATTTGAACGCGTAGATACCGTTAGGCTTTCCGCTGATGGATTGAATGAATTACCTGCGCCTAAATATACACTGCCGTTTTCTGTAGGTTTATAAACTACAGCTGCATTCCAGCTAAATAAATCGTCACTTGTAGAAATTAAAGCGCTTGGATCATTGTAATCGTTGTGATAATCCGTAGTGAAGCTATCAAAGCGAATTCCACCTGTAACTTCCCATTGCTTGTTAAGCGTCACTGTATCAAATGCATAAATAGCTTGGTTTTTAGCTTTAGCTTCAATGCTTGTACCGTCACGGCCGTACACACCCGTAAATGCAATTGTTGCATCAGGGTTGTATAAGTCGTTACGTATTCCATCTTCAATTAGGTTATCAGGCGTAGTTGCAACAAAGTTATGGCGTGTAAACGTTTCATTTGCAAGTTCAACACCCACTACTACGTCGTGAGTAAAGCCAGCAAATTCATAGTTACCAATTAAATCAACTTGAAGTGCAGCAAGTGAATTTTCAGTATCACGTGTTTTTTCATCTGCAAAGGTAATGTCAGTGTCTGTTGTAACCGAGAAATAACGCGGTGCAGTTGTTACCGATTCACGTTTTACTTTACCTAAGCGACCTTGCACACGTAACGTAGTATTTTGAGAAAAATCATACTCATAACGAGCTGTTGTTGAGTAGGCTTCAATATCTTCGTAATCACGATAAATATTACCGTAAAAGTTATCAAAGTCGACAGGAGAAGGTGAGCGCGCGCTATCTGCAAGTTCAGCTACTGGCGTATCACTGTAAACCCAAGGAATACCGTAATCTGGTAAATTATCTTGGCGTTGATACTCTAGGTTTAAATCAAAACGGCTGTTTGTACCAAGTCCTGTTGCAAATGCAAGCGCAACAGCATTTGTTTCATTTTCAACATGATCACGACCTGCAACATCACCTTTATCAGTAAGAAGATTGATACGTAGTGCGCTTGTATCGTTTACTTGAATGTTAGTATCAAAACGACCACGGTAATCGTTTTCTGTGCCTAAACGTAGCGAAACGTCGTTAAAATTGTCCAACTTCGCCTTTTTACTTTCTAAATTAACACTACCACCTGTTGCGCCACGACCAGAAACTGCTGAGCCTGGGCCTTTTGCAACTTCAACGGCTTCAATGTTGTAAATATCACGTGTGTAACCTGCAACATCACGAATACCATCAACAAAAATATCATTTGTAGCACTAAAACCACGAATCGACATGCTATCGCCAGTAGGTGAGCCACCCTCACCTGCTGCTAAAGAAATACCTGAAACATTACGCAAAGCATCACGTAGGCTATCTACGTTTCTATCTTTCATTACCGCTTGGTTAATTACCGTTACAGTTTTAGCTGTATCGAGTAGCGGTTGAGTGTATTTATGCGACGTTGATTTTTCGACAACATAACTAGACTCAGTTTTAGTTTCTGCTTTAGTTACCGATAGTTCTTGAACATCCTGTGCACTTGCCCAAGTTGAAAGCGTTGCCGTAACAACCGCTGCAATTGGCTTTATGTAGGCATTCCCTTTATTCGATGGCTTACTCATGGTTACTCCGTAGTTTTTATTAAGCACTTAACTATTGTTAATTTAAGGTACATATTTAATTTCGGCGAAATCCTACCACTCAAACAACGCAATGTAAACGATAACTGTTATCAATTGCATTGTTATGTGAATTCCTATATTGTATACACACTCAAAAATTAACAGTAATTACGTCCCTGTAATTGCTTGTCGTAACTTTCAGGATTGTTGTTAAGTAATGCGAAGCTTAATTAAACCAATTAGCGTAGTTATCGCGCTTTGTAGCACCATGGCAGTAAAAGCCGACACTGTTAGTGAGCTAGAACAACTCGTTAATAAATGGCTACAAATAGAAAATCAAAACACAGAATTAAATACTCATTGGCTTGAACAAAAAAGCAGCATGGAGCAAACCTTAACGCTTCTAAATGCTGAGCAGCAGCAACTTAGCGAGCTTAATCAGCGTAGAAAAAAAAGCACCAGTGAGCTTGCCCAAAAACGCGAGCAACTTGTTACTAAGCAATCAGAACTTGAAAATGATCAACAGCAATTAAATGATCAACTAGCACGTATCTCTCAGCAATTACTTTCATTACAAGTGCAATTACCCCCGCCACTTTTAAGTAGTTGGAATAACACTGGTGATTTAAGCGACTCACAACTCAGTACAACTGACAAATTACAAACAGCGCTAAAAATGCTGACTCTACTTAATGATTTTCAACAACGTATTTCAATTCACGAAATGGCTATTAAGCATCCTGACGGGCAAGAAGTGTGGGTAAAGCAGCTTTATTTAGGTGCAGCACAAGCATGGTTTGTAAGCGAAGATTTAAGTTACGTAGGTATTGGTTTTCCAAGTGACTTAGGTTGGCAGTGGGAATTTGACTCAAGCATTAATGCTGAGCAAGTTGCACTGGGTATTGCTGTACAGCAAAAAAAGCGCGCTGCTGATTGGGTAACACTCCCAATATTAAGTTATGTAAATAAAAACCAGCAAGGGGCTAAATAATGGCTACTAACAGCATAATTAAAGTATTTAGCGCCACAGTGTTACTTTTAAGTGCAAACATTTCTTTTGCAGCTAGCAGTGATGATGCTAAACAAAGTATTTTAAGTGATATAAAAACAGCGCAACGTACTCTAAATAAAACTCAAAATAGTATTTCAAAAGAGCAAGCTACCCTTGCAAAGCAAATTTTTACCAAGCAGCAATCGCTCAGTAAATTACGCGAACAAGCAGCTGTTAATCGCCGCTTAGCTGACGAAAACACATTAAGCCTCGATCAGTTACAAACCCGATTAGACACTTGGCAACAGCAGCAGCAATATCAATTAAACTTACTTAGCCGTTTTGTGCGCAAAAATACCAGCAATAGTGCTAGCAGTAACGAGTCGACTAATAGCCAAAACGAGTTATTAAACCGTGTTGTATCGCAAATTAATAATCAAGAGCAGGCACTTTATCCTCAGTTTAAAAAACAATCGGTTGTGCTAAGTAATGGCGAATTAAGCCAAGCTAATACCCTTCAAGTAGGGCCTGTTGCATGGTTTAGTACGCAAACACCTAAACTTATGGGTTTATTAAATTTAGATGATGAATCTAATGCATTAAAAGTAGCGTTAGTACAATCAACAAGTGACGATAACCCACTCGATAATACTTTAAAGCAAAACGGTGTAGGCTCAACATTACTTACTTTTGATCCTAGTTTAACGCACTTAGTGACTAGCCAAGCCCAACAAGAAAGTCCGCTTGAACACTTAGAAAAAGGCGGTTTATGGGCTATCCCTATTATTTTATTTGCCTGCTTTGCACTAACCATTGCGCTATTAAAAGCCGCACAGCTACTACGTTTAAGTAAAATTAAAATGCACTCTCAAATGCAATTACAGCAATTTTTTAAAGCTGAAAATAGCAGTGAATTTGCAGGCATGCAGCAGCAGCTATTTAACTTAACGCTGCAAAGCGAAAAAGGCCAAGTACGAGACGATCAATTATTTAATCAGTTAATTCACGATAAGCATAAACTCGATAACTTTATTGGCGCTATTGCCGTTACAGCTGCAGTAGCTCCACTACTTGGCTTGTTAGGTACTGTTAGCGGCATGATCGAAACATTTAAAATGATGACCTTGTTTGGCTCAGGTGACCCAGAAGTTGTATCGGGCGGTATCGCACAAGCACTTATAACAACCGAATTGGGTTTAGTCGTTGCCATCCCTGCATTGGTATTAAATGCACTGTTATCACGTAAAGCAAAAGCGTACTACAGCCAACTAGAAGGCTTTGCATTACAGCTAAGTCAACTAGAAAAAGGAGAAACCAATGTTTGAGAAAATCGTTAGTAACCCTATTTGCTGGTGTATTCTTTTACTCGCTTTATTTGTATACCAGCTGATTTTTCATGACTTACTGCACCTTAAACAATACCAAGCGCAGCGCAAAGGTTACTGGCAAGAGGTTAGCTCTATTTTAACTGCCGCTCTTCCGCTACTTGGTTTATTAGGCACCATTGTTGGTTTGCTTGATACATTTAAAGTAATGGCGCTGGGCCATAACGAGTTAATGAGTGACGCCATTGGTGATGCATTACTAACAACTCAATTGGGCCTTGTGTGCGCTATTCCCGCGTGGTTAATGCAAGCGTATTTAGCGTATTCACAACGTAATCCTAAATTACATACGTTAAGTAAGCAGTTAGGGTAACACTATGCAATCACGTTTAAAGCACAAGCTAGAGCAAGAAGCGGGGCAACATATCGATATGTCGCCGCTACTTGATGTAGTATTTATATTGCTAATATTTTTTATTGTTACAACCGTATTTGTACGCGAAAGCGGAGTTGAGGTTGATAAACCACAAGCCGTATCGGCCAGCCGCCTTGAGCAGCAAGTTATATTTTTAGCAATAACCGACTCTCAACAAGTATTTTTTGATGGCAGCCAAATTGGTGTTGCTGGCGTGCGTAGTAGTGTCGAGCAAATGTTAAAACAGCAACAACGCCCTGTGGTTATTCAAGCTGATAAAACAGTACCTACTGAGTTACTTGTTCAAGTAATTGACGAAGCAAAGCTGGCAGGCGCGGCGCAAGTTAACTTAGCTACGAAGCAATAATATGCACACGATTGAGTCGTCTCAAAAAACAAAAAACAATCGCCATCCACTTTTTGCATTTGGCCTTAGCCTCATTGTACTTAGTACTGCATTACTACTTTTATGGCTTGGACAACTTGCCGAACACCATATACAAGACAAAGTGGTTGTACGTGAGATTGCCATGGTGGCACTGCCACCTCCCCCACCTCCATCAATATCACAACAGCAAACAAGTGAGCCAATGCAAAGCTTAGCGGTAGAAGGTGCAGGCGCGTCAATTCAAGCCGTAAAAATTAAGATCAACAGCAATTTAAGTATTGTAAAACCCGATACACCTAACGTAAAAGTAAGCGCGCCACAGTGGCAATCAATGAGTGTAAATTGGGATGCATTTAGCTTAAATCAACTCGATGGTCTCCCCACTTTACTTACTCCCGTCAAGGCCGTTTTACCAAAAAGCTTAACCCGCCGAGGTGTTGATGTATTTACTGTAAAACTCGATGTATTTATTGATGAAAGTGGCAAGTTAAGTTTAATTGAGGTAGTACAAAACCCATACCCTGAACTTAAACCAGCTATCGACAAAATTATTAAACAAAGCCGCTTTAGTGCACCTAAAAAAGAAGGTGAAACCGTACGCGCTCGCTTTATTTGGCCAATCGAATTTAAACCTTAAGCCTATTAAAATGAAAAATATGAATATATTTAAAACGCTAAAACCATTAACTCGCGCAGTTATCACTACTTTAATGTGCTCACTCCCTTTATTAGGTGTAAGTAGCGTGCATGCAAGCGCTGCTAGTACGCCACTAAAAGTAACGTTATCGCCTAGCGATCCAACATGGCAGTTGGCTATAAATAATAAATTACTAGGCCCTACAGAGGTCCTTATTGAGCCGACCGAGCGCGGTTTTGCTCGCCAAGTACAACCACTAATACAAGCCGGTAATTACAGTGAAGTTGCTGCGCTATTTAAAGGCCGTGATATAAGCCAAGATAGCACTGCTTTAAACTTATTACGTGCACAAGTTCTGCTTTCAACAAAAGACTTTAATAACGCTGAACTAGCTTACTTAGCGTGTTTAAAAGCTTCACCTGATTTAGTAAAAGCTCACCAAGGTTTGAGCCTTTTATACATGCAACAAGCAAAGTATGACAAAGCACAAACACACCTAGTTCACAGTATTGAACTAGGCCAAGCTGACGCACAAAGTTATGCGCAACTTGCTTATATACACGTGCAGCATAGCCAACCTTGGAGTGCAGTAGCGGCGTACCGCCAGGCGCTCATGCTAGCGCCAGAAACAAGCCAATATCAACAAGGGCTATTGTTTGCGTTAATTGAATCGGGTGATTTAAGTCAGGCAAATGCATTATTAAAAGAATTACTCAATAAAACCCCTGATGATGCTGAACTTTGGTTGCAACGTGCACAAATAGCATTACAGCTTGATCACAAAAAGCAAGCGCTTGCTGCTATTGAAGTGGCCTTAAAGCTCAACCCTAAAGATACCAATAACCAGCTTTTAGCAGCTCAGTTGCACTTAAGTGAAGGTAGCAGTGAACGCGCTGTTAGTTTATTAAAGCAAGGTTTAAAACACGCCACTAAACAGCAGCAAGTTGAGGTTATTAATACCACGATGCAAACTTTAGGCTGGCTTGTATCTCAACAAAAATGGGATTTAGCTAAAGATCTAATAGGCAGCGCAAAAAGATTAACTAAGCAACTACCCCGTGATGAACAAGCCCAGTTTTCTGTATACAGCGCACAAATTGCTATGCAACAAGGTAATACTAAACGTGCTCTTAAAAGCTTAAATAACGCACTTAAAATAAACCCGAATTTAGGTGATGCCCTACTTAGTTTAGCGAGTATATATCGCAGTAAAAGCCAACTTACCCAAGCAAAACTTATGTACGTTCGTGCACAAGCCCTACCTGATTACCAACTATCGGCGTGGCTTGGATTATCGCAAATAGCGATTGATTCTAAAGACTACCCGAGCGCGCTAAAGCATCTTAGAAAAGCATTACAAGCTAACCCACAACGCCAAGACTTAATTACTAATATTCGCGCCCTTGAGAATATAGTGCGCCAAGAGGGGTAAGTTTAACACCGTGGTTAAACTTTCTTGTAGACACAGCTTGCTGGCGTGACGAGCAAAGCTCATAATTTCTATGCTTTAATGTTTTCTCATTTACTCCTCTTTGTGCAATAAGATCTTAAGTGATTTATTCACAAAGAGGTTTAGAGGGTGCTTCGCTTTAGAGAAACCAATAAGTAATCAGTTATAAATATTAAAAGCTGCGCTTCTCACGTGAGCAAGCTCGTTTACAATATATATAAAGCGTTACCAATTTTGCATTTCGACTATGCGTGATTGCGTTCGTGCATATTCAAAGCTCAACTTTTTACCTTTATATAAATGTTCAATGTCGGTTTGCGCATTTATCACTAGCAATTTATGGCAATCGTAAAACTCATCTACTAAGGCAATAAAGCGCCGTGCTTCGTCGTCAAAAGTATGCTCATCAAGTGTTTGTTTTTCGCGTTGGTAACTATCTTCTATACCGTGAACAATAACTTTACCCGTTGCTTTAGCACCCATTTGCGGCACGTTCGATACATATAACACATCAAATTGCGTTGCTAAAAACATATAGTCGTTAGCACTGCGTGGGCCTGAACATAGCGCCATAAAATCAATCATCAAGGCATTATCGGCTCTTAATAAATAAGGTAAATTGCGCCCATGCACACTAACTGTATTGCAGCATGTTACAGCCGGATACGAAGCTAAAAACTTACTTTCAAAATCGTGATTTGATAAATTAATAAAATAGTGACGACTGTTTTTACCATATCTAAAACGGTGATCGTCCTCCCCTGCCACGTTAATTATATGGCAATGGTTATTAATTAAATCGATAGTAGGTAAAAATCGCGCCCGTTGCAGGCCGTTGTAATAAAGCTGCTCTGGCTTTGCGTTCGATGTGGCCACCAGCACAACTCCTTGTTCAAACAACGCATTGAACAATCTGGCCATAATCATGGCATCGCCAATGTCGCTTACAAAAAACTCGTCAAAACATAGTACTCGAATACTTTTAGCCCACTGTTTTGCAATTAGGATTAGTGGATTTTTTTGACCTTGTAGCTGCGAAAGTTGGGCATGCACTTGTGCTATAAAATGATGAAAATGCAGCCGCTGCTTTTGCTCAATAGGTAGGTTTTTATAAAATAAATCCATTAACATGGATTTACCACGCCCTACGGGTCCGTATAAATAAACACCTTTTATTAAAGTCGCTTTTTGCCACCATGATGTGTGAGCTTGAAGTTGCTCGCTTAGCGTATTTAAAGCTTCCACTGCATTTTGCTGCGCAGCATCAAAACACAGTTCACCTGTGTCTATTTTTGCTTGGTAAAGGTTTAAAATTTGTGTGCTGTGCATTGTCATGGTATTTCACTATCGGCTATAATCGCGCCCATTGTAGCCGACTAAAAATGTGAACCAAAATGAAATTCCCTTGCCGCTTAGATAAATTTATTAGCCACTTAGCTGAAATACCGCGTACCCAAGCTCGCGCGAGTATTAAGCGAAAAGAAGTAAGCGTTAATGGCGAAGTAATCACATCACATAATTTTCAGCTAGCCCAGCAAGATGAAGTACTGCACCAAGGTGCGCCTTTGGTATTTTTAGGTAAGCGCTATTACATGCTAAATAAACCTGTTGGCTATGTATGTGCTAACAGTGACGAGCTACATAAAACTGTTTTTGACTTACTTGATGAGCCAAATATGAGTGACTTTCATGTAGCAGGTCGTCTTGATATAGATACCACAGGGTTAGTTATTATTACTAATGATGGCGATTGGTCACATAAAATTACGTCGCCTAAAAGCAATAAATTTAAAACCTACCTAGTCGAAACCCAAGAGCCTATTACCGATGAAGCACTTGAGCAATTACGTACAGGCGTCATGCTGCATAACGAAAAAGATTTAACCCGCCCAGCTATAGCAGAGAGACTTGCTAATTACGGCTTGCGTTTATCAATAAGTGAAGGTAAATATCATCAAGTTAAGCGTATGCTTTACGCGGTAGATAACAAAGTAGTTGAGCTGCATCGCGAGCAAATTGCGGAAATTACCCTAGATGAAAACTTGGCTAGTGGTGAATATCGATTATTAACAGCGCAAGAAATTAAGCTATAAAAGTGCTTTAAAGGAGCTAAGGCTTGGATTATTAGTTAAAACAATATAGCCAAACTTTTACTTGAGCCTGTTGGCTTGCTCTACTAAAATAGCGACCTTCAAAATTACTAAGGTCGGCCGTGTTAGTTAATTACAATCCCCCTATGAGTCCGTATTTAACAATACTTTTTCAGGATGACGACTTACTGATAGTTAATAAACCAAGTGAGTTATTAACTGTCCCAGGTAAAGATCCTAAACATGCCGACAGCTTAATTAATCGTGTTAATCGTGTTTTTCCAACAGCGAGAATAGTGCACCGCTTAGATATGGCGACTTCTGGCATACTGTGCCTTGCCATGAATAAAGCAGCGCACAGACATTTAAGTATGCAGTTTCAAGAGCGCGAAACAGCTAAACGTTACATAGCACGTGTATACGGACAACTTGAAGCTGAAACAGGAACAGTAGATTTACCCCTTATTTGTGATTGGCCTAATCGCCCAAAACAAATGGTTGATCACGACAGAGGTAAACCTTCGCTTACGCATTTCAAAATACTTGAGCGTGAAGAAAATGCAACCCGTGTAGAGCTAACTCCCATCACTGGTCGCTCGCATCAACTACGTGTGCATATGTTAAGCCTTGGTCATCCTATTTTAGGTGATAGACTTTACGCCCACAAAGAGGCACTTGCTGCCGCTCCTCGCTTACAATTACATGCACAAATGCTGCAATTAAAGCACCCCGTAACTGAGCAAGTACTTACTTTTGAAGCCGAATTAGAGTTTTAACAGGTTCAAATTCACTAGCTAATTCGCTCTATCTATTAAACTTTTAGATAACCTTGCCGATACCTAACTAATTGTCATTAGTTAGGTGCGTTATGCTATTTCCACGGTTTTTAAAAAGGGCTTTTTATATACAGCTCAGCTGTGCCCTACTTTTAGCTAACCCCATCAGCGCGGCTGAACATATTGCCCCACCTAATCTATCAAGCATTGAAAATAGCGATATTGAGCGACTACTTCCAAGCGATGAAATAAAGCCTATATTGGCGGGTGAAACAGAATTTTTAAGCCTTTACAGCGAGTATATGAGTAGTGATTTTAGAGGTATCGTAATACTTATACCCGACTGGCATTCTTCACCTACCAATAATTCAGGTATGAGCTACTTGCGTAAAGAGCTTAATAATTTAGGTTACAGCACCTACGCAATGACAGTACCCGACATTGATTGGCAAGCAAGTAAAATGGCCGAAGCAATGCCCAGCGAAACCGAAGCTGCGCCTAGTAAAGCCGAGGAACTTGCATCACCCGACACAGCAACAAACGCCCAATCGCAGCCTGCAAAAATAAAAGAAGAACCTCATTACGTTAATGCAATTGAAAAAGTAACTGACGACATACTTGATAACTATAAAATAAATCTCATTTCTCGATTTAATGCGCTCTATCAAACCGCTATGGAAGATTCCAGTAATATAGTGGTTATAGCACAAGGCACGAGTGCAGGTGTGTTATTGGAGTACTATGCAGATTTTCCGGACGAGAGAGTTGAGGCATTTATCAGTTTAAGTAGTTACTTACCTAATACCAAGCGTAACGAAAGCTTGAGCCAAACAGCATCACTTGTTACACCCGCCTTACTTGATATTTACTATGCAAATGACAGCACAGACATTTTAATGAGCCTTAAAAATCGTCAGCGCTGGGTTGACCGAAATGCAAAATTTGATTACCGCCAACGCCAGTTGTTTGGCTTGCGCGATCAACCCGATCAACACGCACGCCTAACAAAAGAAATAGACGGTTTTTTACGCCGACTTTTTTAAATACTCATAAGCAGCTTGAATATCTTGGCTCTTTTTAACAGCCAGTTCCATCATGTGCTTTGGCAAACCTTGCGATACTAATTTATCTGGATGATGTTGCGACATAAGTTTACGGTACGCTACTTTTATATCACGCTGCGTTGCATCGCTACTTAAGCCTAATAACGCCAATGCTTGCGCACGGTTCATATTATTATTTGGCGGTACATGTTGGCCAGAACCTTCACGGTAACTACTACTTTGACCTTGGTTTTGTTGCTGCTGATTAAAGCGCTGTTGTTGCTTTCTAAAGTTAAACTCAGCTTGATAACGTTTTAATACAAATGCAAAGTGTGTTTTAGAAATGCCTAGCTGTTTACTTACTTCTGCTAATAATTGCTTTTCTTGTTCGGCTAGCACCCCGTCAGAAAACGCCATTTGAATTTGTATTTCTAAAAATAACTGTATTAAATCGTTTCGTTTAGCAAAGCGTTCTTTAAAATCGTGTACTGTTTCTTTAAGTGAAAAGTCGCTCTCTTTACCTGACTGAAATGCATGCTGTGCTTCACGGCGTTCTTCGCCTTTTAAGCCCATTTCATCCATAAACAAGTTAGCCGCTTTTATATGTACTTCGCTGACTCGGCCGTTCGACTTCGCAATGTGCCCCATGACAGCAAAGCAGCTTGAAAAGAATAAAGCTTGGCGCTCGTGAACATCGTCACCACTAAATAAGCTAGAAAAGCCCCCTGCTTTATCAAAGTTATTTTTTAAGCTTTTATCAAATAAATGACCTAGGTATAAACCTAAAATGGCACCAAATATTTTGCCAAACATAAAGCCAAAACAAAAACCGAGAATTTTTCCCCACATCTATAATACTGCCTTCTTAAAAATTGAGTTATTACGCCTCAAGGCGCCTGTTTAATTGGTTTAAACGCTCTGGTGTACCAATGTCATCCCACTGCCCTATATAGAGCTCAGTTGAGACTAAATGTTCATTTAGCTTTTCACGTAAAATAGGCCCTAAAGGGCGAATACCTTGCGTTAATCCTTTAAAAAAATCAGCCTGATATCTGCCAATCCCCGAAAATGTATATTTTTGACTCTCGGCCGGCAAATGACTCAATGCAAAGTCGCCATCTGGATTGTGTGGCGGGTTTTCTATAAGCACTATGTGCGCCTCACTGGGTTGTAAATGAAGTTGCATTAGCGCACTTACATCGTAGTCGGTGTATACATCGCCATTTACTACAATGAACGAGTCACCCAACAGCGGTAACGCTTCAATAATACCGCCGGCAGTTTCAAGGCCACCTTCAACTTCTTGGCTATAAAGTATATTTACGCCAAATTGGCTGCCATCTTTAAAGTAGCCTTTTATTTTATCACCTTGCCACGCAAGGTTTATTACAATATCGGTAATACCGGCAGCTTTAAGATTATTTATATGGTGCTCAATAAGTGGCTTTTCGGCCACTTTTAACATTGGCTTTGGCATATTTTGCGTAAGCGGCATCATACGTTGTCCGCGCCCTGCAGCTAAAATCATCGCTTTCATGAGCGCTCCTTTGCTAACTTTTCAGTCACTTTTGGCACTATGGTATTTTTTGTCCACTCACTCAATGCTTTAAGCTCTGGGTAATTTGCCGCTACTTCAATAATGTAATCAAGAGTCGGTAGAATATTATCTAAATAACCTGTTTTACCATCGCGTAAATACAATCGACAAAATATACCCGCAGCTTTTAAGTGGCGCTGTAATCCAGTTAAATCAAACCAATATTTAAACTCACCAAATGAAGTATTAGCCAGTAAATTTTGAGCCGTAAATTCCTGATAAGCAAAATCAAGCAAGCTTGTTAACTCTTTTTGAGGCAGTTTAAAGTAGCAATCGCGTAGTAGCGAGACTAAATCGTAGCAAAGCGGCCCGCGTACAGCATCTTGATAATCTATAATTGCCCACTGGCCGTTACTGTTCATAATATTACGGCTATGGTAATCGCGATGAACGGTAACAGTTGGCTGCTCAAGCATGGCCTTTATTAATAGCTCTGAACTTGTTTGCCACATTACTTTTTGCTCTGCGCTTAGTGGTTCATTAATAAAGTCATTCACTAACCACTGGCTAAATATATCAAGTTCTAGTGTTATAAAATCTTCGTTGTACGCTTGCATAGCAGAAGCTGCCGGCGTTTTAGCCCATTGAGCGCTTAAACTAATTAATGCTTGATAGTGCTCGGTGCGGTTTGCATCATCAAGCATGTCAGCTAGGTGCGTACTCCCTAAATCACTAAGAACAAAAAAGCCCTGCTTTTCATCACTTGCAATAATAGTGGGAAGTAAAAAACCTTGCTCAACAAACACCTGGTTTAGCGAAATGTAAGGTTCGTTATTCACTTTTTTGGGATCTGAGTCCATCACTATTAAATGCTTATTATCGTGATTTAAACGGTAATAGCGACGAAAGCTAGCATCACCCGTGATCGCGTTTAAAGTATGCGACTTGGCATTAAGCTGTGTGTTTATAAATTGTTGTAAATTCTCAAAGCGTGTCATTTTATAAGATATCTATTTTTCACTAAGTTAATTAGGTCAATTACTGTAATTGCCATTATTTTCCTTTATTATGTGTATATTATATTAAACACACAGTATTAAGGTCGATAAATGAGCAAAACCTGGGGCATATTGATGCTAAGCGTAGTTAGCGCACCATCGCTTGCCGAAACTGAACTGGCACACAACCTTTGTGGCATTTCAATGCAAACCAGAGCTTGGCAACCACTTGAAGGCCTTAACCTTGGTGAAGTTGATATTCAAGCTGATGATGTTGAGCTACTTGGCACTCAAAGCGCTGAATTTACCGACAATGTTGATATTAACACCCTTAAGATGAGTTTGTCCGCACAAACTGCGTTGATAGACAAACAGCGTGGTTTATTAAATGCAACGGGGCCAATTACTTATCAAGATTACGTAAGTAAAGTAAACAGCACCGGATTAAATGCCGATTTAAATAATTCAGAAGTCAGTTTGTTAGGCGCCGACTACAGCCTAACCGAACAACAAGGTAAAGGCGGCGCTGAAAAGCTTACTGTTAATCAGTCTGGCCTATTACTCATGAATGCAAGCTTTACTACTTGCCCGAGTGACACCCCAGTATGGGAAATTGAAGCTGACGAAATAAACCTTTCGCGCGAAGAAGGTTGGGGCGAAACATATAACGCCGTATTACGCATTCTCGATACACCTGTTTTATATTTACCTTATTTTACATTCCCGCTAGATGAGCGCCGTAAATCGGGTTTACTTACCCCGACTATTTCAAGCTCTGATAAATACGGCCTTGAAACAATTACGCCGTACTATTTAAATATTGCACCTAATTTTGATGCCACTATTACGCCTCGTTATATGTCTAACAAAGGGCTGCAATTACAAACCGAATTTAGATACCTAACAGAGCAACATGAAGGCTTAGTAGGGATTGAGTATTTAGATAGTGATGATTCTGAGCCAGACTTGAATGAACGCTATATGTTTCATTGGCAACAGCAAAGTTATCTGGGTGAAAACTGGCGCGCAAACGTTGATGTAACCAATGTAAGCGATGATAACTACATCACCGATTTAAGCTCAAATTATGCCAGTAAAACCGATACACAGCTTTATCGTACTGGTTCACTAACTCATTTGGGTGATACATGGCGCACCGATATTAAAGTACAAAACTTTGAAGTACTGGGCGATCACTTAGAGTCATACACTGCAATACCACAAGTTAATTTTACGCAAACTGCGCCTTGGCGTTTTGATAATTTTGATTTTAGTGTGTCTGGGGAGATTAGCCATTTTACTAATGACTCATCAGAAGTGGCCATAGACAACGCAACTCGTGTACACGTAGAGCCAAAAGCCCGCTACAACTACGCAACGCATGCGTGGTCATTTTTATCTGAAGTGAGCTTATTGCAAACTAATTATAAGCAAAGCGGAAACTTAACAGGCACGCAATACAGCGATACCGTATCGCGTACTATTCCTAAAGTACGTTTGTATTCTCAGCTTAATTTTGAGCGTGACGCATCTTACTTTTTTGAAGATGCTATACAAACGCTAGAGCCGCAAATTCAATATTTATATACACCTAATAAAGACCAGTCAGACATTGGCTTGTTTGATACAACCAAGTTACAAGACGATTATTATGGTTTATTTAGAGATGTGCGCTTTTCGGGTGTTGACCGCATAGCAGCAGCGAATCAGTTTACTTTAGGTGCGACAACGCGCCTATTTGATAAAAAACAAGAAGAAGTATTTAATTTTAGTGCCGGCCAAATATTTTATTTAAGTGACGATGCCAAGCCAACAGAGCAAGGCTTGAACTCAGACACTAATTATAATGCACTATTTGCAGCTCAAACCATGTTACATTGGCACCGCCGTTGGTACCTCGCTGGAGGTATTCAATACGATACAGATGGCAAGCAAATGGTACAGTCAAATGTAACACTTGATTATAAAGGTGATAATAATCAGCTAGTACAATTGAACCATCGCTATGCAAATGATGTCTCAGGAAATACAATCGAGCAAGCAGGTGTATTTACAAGTATTCCTATTAGCGACGAATGGCAATTTATTGCAAGCTATCATCGAGATCTTGAAAACAACAGAAGTATCGAAGTATTGAGCGGATTACAGTATGAATCATGCTGTTGGGCTATCCAAATTACTGGGCACCGCCAAATTGAAACAGATTTAAATCAATCAATAGGCCAAGAACAAGCAACTTTTGATTCAGGTATTAGTTTGAATTTTGTATTAAAAGGACTTGGCAGTAAAAGCCGTTATGATGCACAAAAATTATTACAACAAGGTATTTTTGGCTATCGTAGACCGTATTTTCTTAGTAACTAGAGTACTATCAGCAAGAGTAGTAAAAAGAATATGAATTTAAAAAAATTATTAACATCAGCAGTTTTAAGTGCCAGCCTTTGTCAAAGTGCAATGGCCGCACCAGTAGAAATAGATAAAGTTATTGGCGTTGTAAACCAAGGCGTAATTTTAAAAAGCGAAGTAGACACCATTATTAATCGTGTTAAAAAGCAAGCCGAAGAACAAAACCAGCAATTACCAAAAGATGAAACTCTTCGTGTACAAGCTGTTGAGCGTTTAGTTAATCAAGCCCTTATGATACAAATGGCTGAACGTATGGGATTACAAATCTCAGACAGCCAACTCGATCAAACTCTTGCAAGCATGGCACAAGAGCAAGGCGGTACAATTGCCGATTTACGCCGTACTATTGAAGGTTCGGGCGAAAGCTTTCAAGCTTACCGTGAAGAAATTCGTAAAGAAATTACAACGCAGCAAGTAACACGTGCAAGCGTTGATCGTCGTATTTATATTAGCGAACAAGAAGTTGATAACCTTTTAAAAATTATGGAAACCCAAGGTCAAAGTGCTGAAGAGTACGACATTGGTCATATTTTAATAGATATCCCTAACGATGCGAACGCTGACGAAATTGCTGGCGCAAAAACACGCGCAGATAAAGTTATTGAGCTATTAAACGATGGCCAAGAATTTAAGCGTATTGCTATTTCATCATCAAGCGGCTCTAAAGCACTTGAAGGTGGACAGCTTGGTTACATGGGTATTAACGAAATGCCATCACTTTTTGCTGAAGCAGTAAAAGGCCAAAAGAAAGGCGCTATTGTTGGCCCTCTTCGCTCTGGTGCTGGCTTTCATATCATTAAAGTACAAGATGTTCGTGGTCTACAAGTTGTAGAAACAACTGAAGTGCGTTCACGCCATATACTAATTAAACCTTCAATTATTTTAAGTGAAGAAAAAGCACGCTCTATGCTTGCAGGCTTTGCAAAAGACTTACGCGCAGGAACTGCCGACTTTGGGAAACTAGCTAAAGAGTACTCAGAAGATCCTGGTTCTGCACTTAAAGGTGGCGAGTACGATTGGACAGATCCAACTACCTACGTACCTGCGTTTAAAGATACATTGCTTTCTCTTAAGCAAGACGAAATAAGCGAACCGTTTAGAACACAGTTTGGTTGGCATATTGTGCAGTTACTTGGTAAACGTGTAGCTGATAAAACTGAGCTAGCTAAACGTAACCGTGCTCACGGTATGTTGTTTAACCGTAAATTTAAGGAAGAAAGTTTTAACTGGCAGCAAGAAATGCGCGAGCAAGCTCACGTTGAAATTTTCACAGCAGACCAATAAATATGACCTT
Source organism: Pseudoalteromonas sp. SA25 (assembly GCF_011378705.1). Classification (NCBI taxonomy): domain Bacteria; kingdom Pseudomonadati; phylum Pseudomonadota; class Gammaproteobacteria; order Alteromonadales; family Pseudoalteromonadaceae; genus Pseudoalteromonas; species Pseudoalteromonas sp. SA25. Next base: position 117,518 of record NZ_WTKV01000001.1, read on the forward strand.
AAGAATTGCTATTACACCGGGTGAACCCGCCGGTATTGGCCCAGATTTGCTACTCACGCTTGCTCAGCAAGCGTGGGATGTTCAACTTATAGCGATTGCCGATGGCAAACTATTAAAAGAGCGTGCAAAACATTTAGGCTTAACAATAAACTTAATTAAATTTGATGATAATGCACCCGCTATCACAGCACCTGCTGGCAGCTTGTATATTCATCAAGTTGATTTAGGGGTTGATGTAGAACTTGGCGTACTAAACGACGGTAACGGACAATACGTGTTAGATACCTTGCGTATAGCAAGCGAAAAAAACATGGATGGCACCTTCGATGCAGTCGTTACGGGCCCGGTTCACAAAGGTATAATTAACAAAGCAGGTATTTCGTTTAGTGGGCACACTGAGTATTTTGCGCAGCAATCAAATACTGCTGATGTAGTTATGATGCTTGCAACAGAGGGCTTACGCGTTGCACTTGTAACCACGCATATTCCACTAGCGTATGTATCGCGTGCCATTACACCTGAGCGTTTAACTAAAGTGGCGGGTATTTTAAATCACGACTTACAAACTAAGTTTGGTATAGAAAAACCACGTATTTTAGTGTGTGGCTTAAACCCGCATGCAGGTGAAGATGGCCATTTAGGTCGTGAAGAAATAGAAACAATCACGCCAACGCTTGAGATACTTAGAAGCGAAGGTATGAATTTAATTGGCCCACTACCGGCCGATACCTTATTTCAAGATAAATACCTATCTGAAGCAGATGCAGTGCTTGCTATGTATCACGATCAGGGATTACCTGTGCTAAAATACAAAGGATTTGGTAAATCGGTAAATATTACCCTTGGCTTACCATTTATCCGCACATCAGTTGACCACGGTACTGCACTCGATTTAGCAGGGACTGGTACAGCTGACGTTGGCAGTTTTGAATTAGCGATCCGCGAAGCAATTAAGCTCGCCCAAGAAAAAGCACAAAATCAATGACCGATAAAGTACATTTAGGACACCGCGCTCGTAAGCGTTTTGGGCAAAACTTTTTATTTGATGAATCTATTATCGATAAAATAGTCTCTGCGATCGATCCTAAACCAGAAGACAACCTAGTAGAAATTGGCCCCGGCCTTGGCGCAATCACTGAGCCAGTAGCCGAATTAAGCGGCCATTTAACGGTTGTTGAATTAGATAAAGATTTAGCGCAACGATTAATTGAACACCCATTTTTGGGTCCTAAATTAACCGTTAACCAAGGCGATGCAATGACGTTTGACTTTGCAAGCTTGGTTCGCGATGACAAAAAATTAAAAGTGTTTGGTAATCTACCTTACAATATTTCGACACCGTTATTGTTTCATCTTTTTGAATTTTCAGATCATATTGAGCACATGCACTTTATGCTTCAAAAAGAAGTAGTAAAACGCATGGTAGCAGGCCCAGGTAGTAAAACATTTGGCCGCTTAAGCGTAATGACTCAATACTACTGTAATGCAATGCCGGTTGTTGAAGTACCACCTGAGTGCTTTAAACCAGCGCCAAAAGTTGACTCTGCGGTTATACGTTTAATACCTAAAAAGCCAGAGCAACGTACAGCAAAAAGCGTTAAAATATTAAACACAGTGTGTTTAGAAGCCTTTAATCAACGCCGTAAAACACTGCGTAACAGTTTAGGTAATTTACTAACTGCAGAAGAGCTTACTAGCATTGGCATTGATATAACGCTGCGTGCTGAGCGCTTATCTTTACAACAATTTATTGATATAGCTAACTGGATTTATGACAACAAGCAGTAATATTGGATCGCCTGTAAAGGTGTCTGTAGAAACATTTTACGTAGAAGGCCAATCTCAACCTGAGCTTGAAAAATACGTATTTGCTTACTCAGTAACGATTAAAAACCATAGTTTATGTAGTGCAAAATTACTGAGCCGCTATTGGTTAATTACCGATGCAAATGGCAAAGAAGTAGTAGTAGAAGGTGAAGGCGTTGTTGGCGAAATGCCAGACATTGGCCCAGGCGAAAGCTATAAATACACCAGCGGTGCAATTTTAGATACACCTGTAGGCACAATGCAAGGCCACTACACGTTACGCAACGAATTTGGCTCTGAGTTTCAGGCGCCTATTAATGTGTTTCGTTTGGCTTGTCCTAACATTTTGCATTAAGCATTTAGATGGCAGATTATGCGATAGGTGATTTACAAGGGTGTTTTAGTGAATTTAACACCCTTTTGCAACGGGTTGATTTTAACCCAAGCAAAGATCACCTTTATTTAGTTGGCGACATAGTTGCCCGCGGGCAAGACTCCCTAGCCTGCTTAGACTACATTTATCAACATCAAAATAGCATGACCATCACTTTAGGCAATCACGACCTTCACATGGTTGCCTGCTACTTTCTTAACAAACCTACCAATCCAAAAGATAAACTAAACCCAATATTTGAAAGCCCAAAATTAGCGCGTTACATCGCTTTTTTACAAACCCAACCATTGGCCTTAGAGCTTATAAAATATAACTGTTTTATATCTCATGCCGGATTAAACCCCGATTGGTCTATTGAAGACGCGCTAAAACAAGCACAGTTTGCACAAAGCTGTTATCAATCAAACAATGCTAAAGCATTTTTTGAACACATGTATCAGCCTCATCCTATTGAGTGGTCAAGCAATCTTGATGACTTTGCAAAGTTTAGATACATAGTTAATTATTTTACCCGCATGCGATTTTTAACAAGTGATAACAAACTTGAGCTTAATGCAAAGGGTGCAATAACCGATAGCCAAACATTAACCCCTTGGTTTAACCATCCTAATATAGCTAAAACTAAACACGATATTATTTTTGGCCACTGGGCCGCGCTTGAAGGTAGGACAGGTAATCCGCGGGTTCACGCCTTAGATACAGGCTGTGTATGGGGTAACACCATGACCCTAATGGAGCTGAGTACTAAAAAAGTAATTATCGAAAAATCCCACCTTTCGTCTAAATAAACTGAAAAAAAACAATACATCTGTTAGATTTATCAATTAATAGTTAAAATTAGTTAAAGTAATTGATTTTAATTACTTAACTTATTGGTACAAACGCCGATAAGTCTTAATTGAAGTACTTTTGAGTGGAAATCTTATGAACCTGACAGTAAGCCAACGTATTTGGGGTGGTTTTATATTTATCACACTATTATTATTAATAATTGGTGGTAACTCCTTAATAAAAATTGCAAATATTGACCGTTCTACTCAAAAAGTGAACCAACTATCACTTCCGGCACTAAATAAAAGCTCAGAACTACAAGCCGAGTTTATTTTAATGAGTAAAGCCGCTCAAGCGAGCTTTTACACTACTTCTGCAAATGAACTAGCCCCCATTAAAAAACAAGTTCTTGAGCAAAAGCAGTTATTCAACACTCTTCATCGCGAACTTCAAGACGTAGTAAAAAATGATGCAACGCTTAATCAAAGTAGCCAAAATGTAGAAAAAACCTACTTAAGCTTTTTAAGCACAGTTGAAAGCTTGTTAGAAGATAAAAGCAAACAGCTAGCATTAAACAAAACATTAAAAGCACAATTAGAAAATATAGAGCTAAGTGCAGAAGATGCCAATTCTGTTGTACTCGATATTATTGACATTGATGGCTTTGAGCAAAACCACCCTCGTGCTTATCAAGCTGCAAACAATTTAGAAAATAACTTTATGTCGGTGGTAAGTAACAGCACTGATATGCTAACTGTTAAAACGCTTAATACACTCGATATTGTTAAAAACGAGCAAACCTATTACCTAGAAGAAGTTACACGTACCATTGCCTTAATTAAACCGGCTATTGAGCAAACTCACAGCGATTTATACTCAAGCTTAAAAGAAAATGTTGATACTTTAGAAAACAATATAAAAGGTAGTAGTGGTTTAGCTGCAAACAAAAAACGATTAATTGACTCTATTACGCTAACAGAGTCAGAGCTTGCACAGTCAGAGCAAGCCACCAAAATGGCACTTAACCAAATTGATGAGTTAGTTAATCAAGCAAGTGACGTTGCGTTTAAATTACAGCAAGGCGTGCGCAGCGACGTAGACTCAGCAAACTTATGGACTTGGGTTGGTATGATTATAGCCACTCTTTTAGCTGTAGCGATTGCTATTATTACTGTTAGCCGTATTACTAAACCACTTGCTGAAGTTAACCGAATTTTAGATATTGTTGCCAGTGGCGACATGACACAACGTTTAGACGACAGCGCTAAAGACGAATTTGGCGAGCTATCTAAAAGTTGTAACACCTTAATTGATAACTTACGCAGCCTAATTAAAGGCATTATTTCGCGCTCTACTCAGTTAGCTGCAGCATCAGAACAAACATCTGCAATAACAGCGGAATCAAGCCAAGCAATTCGTAACCAGCAAGCACAAGTTGAACAAGCCGCAACGGCAACAACCGAAATGAGCAGTACATCGCAAACGGTTAGCAACAGCGCTCAACAAGCACTTAGCGAAATTAAAAATGCTGATAAAGAAGCTGAACGTGTTAAAGGTATTTCGAATAACAATAAAGCCACGATTGAGCAATTAGCACGTGAAGTAGACGACGCCTCACAAGTAATTAATAAACTACACCAAGATAGCGCATCAATTGGCAGCATTTTAGATGTAATACGCGGCATAGCGGATCAAACCAACCTACTTGCACTAAATGCCGCAATTGAAGCTGCGCGTGCCGGTGAATATGGCCGTGGCTTTGCTGTTGTAGCAGACGAAGTACGCTCTCTAGCAAGTAAAACTCAAGAGTCGACCCAAGAGATACAATCAATGATTGAGTCTCTACAAACAGGCGCTGAAGCCGCAGTAACGGCAATGAGTAAAGGTAAGCAACGTGCGGTATCGTGTGTTGAGCAAACAGACCTAGCAAGTAGCGCTCTTGATTCGATTACATTTGCGGTTTCGCAAGCTCATGACGTAAGTGAAGAAATTTCGACTGCCGCACTTGAGCAACAACAAGTAGCGCAAGAAATTAGCGAACGCCTTGAGTCGATTGTAGCCATCGCAGAGCAAACAGCCGAAGGTGCAAACCAAACTAATATTTCAAGCTCAGAAGTAGCAAAACTTGCTGAAGAGCTTCGCTTGTCGGTAGACGAATTTAAAGTTTAGGTTTATTAGAATAAATAAAACCCTATGATACAGTGTGTCATAGGGTTTTATTTATATATTAGAAATAACAATTACTAGCGTACAAAGTAAAACGGTTTTAGTGACTGAGAAGCAACTTATCTAAAGCATAAACTTCCCATAATCATTTTTAATCTTAATTAAAAAAACCTCTAACAGCTTTCTCTTTTATTCGACTAATCACTACCAAACAAATCACGTGTATACACTTTATCAGCAATATCACTCAGCTCTTCAACCATACGGTTTGATACAACAACGTCAGATACTTCTTTGAACTCGTTGAGATCTTTAATTACGCGTGAATGATAAAACTCACTTTCTTCAAGTACAGGTTCGTAAACCACAACCTCAATACCTTTCGCTTTAATACGCTTCATAATGCCTTGAATCGCTGATGCCCTAAAGTTATCAGATCCAGTTTTCATCACTAAACGGTACACACCAACCACTTTTGGATTGCGCTTAATTATTGAATTTGCAATAAAATCTTTACGTGTCGTATTTGCATCAACTATCGCACCAATAATATTATTGGGTACATTTGCATAGTTGGCGAGTAATTGCTTAGTATCTTTAGGTAAACAGTAGCCTCCATAGCCAAACGATGGATTATTGTAATGATTGCCTATGCGTGGATCTAAACTAACACCTTGTATAACTTGCTTGCTGTTTAAGGCATGTGATTCTGCGTAACTATCTAACTCGTTGAAATAGGCGACTCGCATTGCAAGGTAAGTATTAGAGAACAACTTAATAGCTTCCGCTTCAGTTGAATCGGTAAATAATACTTCAATATCTTTTTTGATAGCACCTTGCTTGAGTAAGTTAGCAAATATAGCTGCTCGCTCACTTTGCTCACCAACGACAATTCGCGACGGATATAAGTTATCGTGAAGTGCTTTACCTTCACGTAAAAACTCTGGTGAAAAAATTAAATTATCTATGCCTAGCTGCTCTTTAATGCTTTGTGTAAAACCAACAGGTACAGTCGATTTAATGACCATAACTGCATTTGGGTTATGCGCTATAGTCTCTTTAATTACAGCTTCTACAGTACTCGTATTAAAGTAGTTATTTTCAACATCGTAATCAGTTGGTGTAGCAATTATTACAAACTCGGCATTTTTATAAGCAGCTACTTTATCTATAGTTGCCGTAAAGTCTAAATCACTGCGCGTTAAAAACGCGCTAATCTCAGCATCTACAATAGGCGACAGCTTATTATTTAAAAGCGCTATTTTTTGCTCATCTATGTCTAAAGCAACAACCTCATTGTGTTGTGATAACAGCATGGCGTTTGAAAGCCCAACATACCCTGTACCTACGACAGCTATCCTCATATTTATTCCCTTTGACTATTTACCCAGTAGGCTATTAATAATACGCTGGCTTGATAAACCATCACCATATGGATTATGCGCTACACTCATTTTCTTATAAAGTGATGGTTTTTCAATAAGTTCACTTACTGCATCAACTATTTTATCCACATCAGTACACACTAACTTTACCGTACCGGCAGCAACAGCTTCTGGCCGTTCAGTTGTCTCACGCATAACCAATACCGGCTTACCTAAACTAGGAGCTTCCTCCTGAACACCACCCGAATCAGTAAGGATTAAGTATGATTTATCCATTAAAAACACAAAAGGTAAGTAATCTTGAGGGTCGATTAACTTAACATTACCTTTGTCAGCTAAAAGCCTATTAACAGGTTCTTGTACATTTGGATTTAAATGCACAGGATAAACAAAATTGAAATCAGGATACTTAGTTGCAAGTTGAGAAATAGATTCACATATACGTTCAAAACCACCACCAAAACTTTCACGGCGGTGACCTGTTACTAAGACATATGGCTTATCCAGTATATTAGAAAACTTTGCATTCATTTGCTGCTGAATGCTCTCTTTGGTGAGTACTTCTTGCTTAACTTTTAATAATGCATCAATAACGGTATTGCCGGTAATAACGATAGCAGAGTCAGCAACATGCTCACGAGTCAAATTATCGGCTGAAGCTTGGGTAGGCGCAAAGTGTTTTGTAGTTAATACACTTGTTAAGGTGCGATTTGCTTCTTCTGGCCATGGGCTATATAAGTTACCTGTACGCAAACCTGCCTCAATATGGCCTATATTAATTTGCTTATAAAATGCAGCCATTGACGCGGCAAATGTAGTAGTTGTATCACCGTGTACAAGCACCCAGTCAGGCTTAAATTCGTCAAGTACATCACGCAGCCCTAGTAGTATTTTACTGGTAATGTCGTATAAATCTTGGCCTGCTTTCATTATATTTAGATCGTAGTCAGGCTCAATTTTAAAGAGGTCTAATACTTGGTCTAGCATTTCTCTATGCTGTGCAGTTACACACACTTTAGATTCTATAGCGGGTTCTTGTGCTAAAGCTAATACTAAGGGCGCCATTTTAATGGCTTCAGGGCGAGTACCAAATACAGTTAAAACTTTCATGTAGCTTCCTAAAAACAAAAACCTGCCTAATGCATAGGCAGGTTTTTGTATTGTACTGAATTAAAAAATACCGCGGCTATCCACTATAATTTTTTTAGCGACTAACTCAGGTGCAATTGCTTTAAACAATTTATGGTCGACTAATACGGCAAGTGTATTGCTTTGCTCTAAAGCGTAATCAAGGCTTACTAGCTCTACACCTAATGCTGCGAGAGACTCAGGCAATTTGTTTATATTTGGTTCTACTACGAGTACTTTTGCTATGTTTTTATGTGCAAGCATTTTAGTAATTTCAAGCGCAGGACTTTCACGCAAATCATCAATGTCAGCTTTAAAAGCAATACCTAAGCAAGCAACAACTGGTTTTTTAAACTGGTCGGCGGCATCAACTATTTGTTTTAATATATAATATGGTTTACTGTCATTCACCTCTCTTGCTTGGCGAATTAACTTTGCTGTAGTTGGCGCTGAACTTACAATGAACCAAGGATCAACAGCTATACAATGCCCCCCAACACCTGGCCCTGGATTTAGAATATTTACACGTGGGTGGCGGTTAGCAAGCTTAATAAGCTCCCATACATCTATTTTAAGCTCATCACAGATCATTGATAACTCGTTAGCAAACGCAATGTTTACGTCTCTAAATGAGTTCTCGGTTAATTTAGCCATTTCGGCCGTCCGAGCATTGGTAAGCAAGCATTCACCAACAACAAATGTTTTGTATAGTTCAACTGCTTTTTCTGAGCAGGCTTGAGACATACCACCAATAACGCGGTCGTTTTCAACAAGCTCACGCAGTACGTGACCTGGCAATACACGCTCTGGGCAGTGAGCTATTTTGATGTCGGCCACATCGCCATGTGTTTGCGGAAAAGTTAAATCGGGGCGAGCTTGCTCTAACCATTTAGCTAATTGCTCTGTTGCACCTACAGGCGAGGTTGACTCTAAAATAACAAGGTTACCTTTTTCGAGCACCGGCGCTATTGCGATAGCTGCAGCTTCTATATAAGTTAAATCGGCTTCATGGTTTTCTTTAAAGGGGGTTGGCACAGCGACCATGAACACGTCAGCTTTTTCAGGCTGAGTTGTTGCACGTAAATTGCCAGCTTTTACTGCGCTGCGCACAACCATATCTAAGTCAGGCTCAACTATGTGTACGTTACCAGCATTAATTGTATCAACAGCATGTTGGTTTACATCAACTCCCACTACGTTCATCCCACGAGAAGCAATTACCGCTGCTGTTGGTAGGCCTATATAGCCTAAACCAATGACTGATACATTTTTAAATGACATTAAAACCTCAAAAATTTAAATTTTATAAAAGCGTACAAACACTTGTTAGCTACTATATTTTATTTGTTAAGTAGTAATATATGTATTTGAGTAAATTGCCTTGGCGGAATAAACGCGATGGTTGCGACAACAATCTAAATAACCATTCTAAATTTAATACTCTGAAAAAGTAAGGTGCACGTTTAACGTTATTGGTGTAAACATCATATGTACCTCCTACTCCCATAAAAAAAGTATGGGGTGCCCGCTTTATACATTCAAAAATAAATAACTCTTGTCGAGGCGAACCAAGTGCAACGCTAACAATTTTTGCTCCCGAATTTACAATTTCGTTTATTACCGTTGCTTGTTGCTCGTCAGTAAAGTAACCATCTCTGCAACCAATAACATTAACATCCAATGCTTTTAGTTTATTACTTGTTTGCGTTACAGTATTTTTCGTCGCGCCTAGTAAAAAAACAGGTATTTGCTGCTCAACAGAACGAAGCATTAATTGCTCCCACAATTCGCAACCGGGAATACGGGCAACTTTTGTACCTAAGCGCTTTTGCATTACGTAAGATACGCCAATTCCGTCGGGGTAGCGAAGGGTCGCTTTTTGTAAAATACTCATTACTTTGGGGTCGTTATTAGCTGCCATTATTTTTTCGGGATTAATGGCAACACCCACCCCCGGCAAAACATTGTTCGTGGTTAAAATAGACGAGCTAATTAACTCATCAATAGACGGATAGGCAATTACCTCTATACCGCCTATATTTACTTTATTTATCATTAACGTTATTCGCTCGTAATTTGGCGTAGATATTAAATACTTGCTCGGTAATTAATGATAGGCGATATTGTTGTACACTTTTTATCGCGTTATTACTTATGCTTACGTACTGTTCTTCAGGCATTCTTAATATATCTTGCATTGCATTAATAGCGCTTGAACAAACACTGTCATCTTGATTCAACACTAGCACACCATTATTTCCATTAACTATTTGCGCGCATGCGCCATCTGTTTGTGTCGCTAACACTATAACCCCACACGCCATTGCTTCGCTCATGACTAAGCCAAAAGATTCATTATATGATAAATTAATGAGCATATAACTTGTGTAATAAATTGTTACTAGCTGCTCTGGGGTGCAATTTTCGAAGTAAGTAATATTTACATTACTGTTACTTTTTTCTACGCGACTAATAAAAGTGCTATTTCCGGTTCCCACAATTACAACCCGTATTTTACAAGGAAATTTAATTAAAATCTCCTCTAGCCTTTCAATTCCTTTATTTTTATCAAGATGACCTACAAAAACTACATCAAATTGTTTATTTTTGAAGTTGCTCTTTTGTTTTTGTTGATAATAAATGTCGTTTACACCAGCGCTTAAGACATGCCCTGCTACTGGCTTAAAAAAACGTTCTTTTAGTTTTTCACTTACAAAAATATAACTATCTATAAAACGAGTACAAGCTCTGTAAATAATATTGGGAGAGACATAACTATAAATATCGCTGCCATGAAACGTTACTACTATTTTAACTCGCCAATTTCTTAAAAATTTATATACTATTGCCAATAAAATATTTGGGAAATAAAAGTGTACGTGAATAACATCCTTTTTTTTAGATGAAAATATACAGTTAAATAAAAAGCGTACAAAAAAAAGTGGGTAGCGTATTTTTTGCACTAAAGGTGATTTTTTTTCTTGGTTAAGATAAAAAAACTCTACCTTTAAATTACTATTTTTTCTTAAGGCTTCGTACTGGTTCATTACAAACCGACCTGAATTAGGTTTGTTTTTACTTGGCCCCATATTAGAAAGCAGTAAAACACGAATCGTTTTTTTCATTTTTTTTTGTTTTCCATACGCTTGTTTTTTACGCCATAATTTGCACGTGATGGAATAAAATGGAACATTACTCTGTAAACCAATTGTATAAACGGAATTATTATAGGATGAGTAAGTGGCGAGTATCCCGATTCGACTTTTATTTTTTTGTATTTCAAAGCCGTTTTATTCCAAATTTTTTTAAGTGAACTGTAACGTACTGCCTTTGAGTAATCTTGCTGTATAAAAGAATCAAAGATACCTCTAGCTGCAAAAGGGGAAACAACCGTAAAAAATTGTGCTGCTAAAACGTTACTTCCAAAGATAGTGTACCGACCGCCTCGCCCATACAAAAATTCATAAAAGGTGACTTTTTGGTAATCTGTTAACACTAAGCATTGTGTGCGTTTGGTGAAGTCTTGCCACAAAATAGCAAACTCATTGTCGGATAGTTCTTTGTATCTTAGGCGCATTAAAGTTTGTGCCTTAAAATTAATCACACTATAAATAAATGGAAATAACTTTAAAACTTCACCTCTTTTGCCTTTAAAATTTATATAAGTGCCACGCTGAAATAAATCACCTAAATAACCATCAAAAAATATTTTTGCTTGTTCAAAGTGTTGCGCTACAAAATTATAATTAGTTAATAACCTTGGAATAGGGTTGAGAGTGCCAAAGGCCATTTCATCTAAAATAGCCTGCTCTTGTTCATGTAATGGTTGCTCACTATAATCAAAAGCTAAATACGTTTTAAAATCCTCACTAAAGCTGGCAGCTATTTCTCTCTCTGGTGAGTTATCTGGTCCATAAGTAAAACCATATTTATAAGTGCCATTTGCCAATAAATACCTAGAATCAAGACCACTACTGATAGGTAGTATTTTAGAGTGTTCTTGCCAAAGTGAAATTAACTTTTTAACAGCGCCAGCTAATGAATCTAAAGACTTAGCTTCATGAAATACAAAATAAGAGCGCTCACTCATCACTCCAACACAGCTCCCAGGCGTTAGCCTCTGTAAGCCATCAAAAAGAGTATAATTACCAAACAAGTGGTTTTTCTTATTTAAAATACATTGCATGTCATGGTTGAGATGATGCGAATCATTTTTTAACACTTTAACGCTAGGGGCAACACGTAACTGAGTCGATAGCTTATCGATAAAGTGCGTAGATAAACCAAGCGGATCAGTAAAAACAAACTCTTCGTGCTCATTTTGCCAAAAAAGCGTAAACACACCAGTCAAAACATTATTTAAAACATCAATTCCTTGTGTCACTATATCGTTAGCCAAAAGAGTTAATGGGTTTAGCTTCTCTTTATATATAAACCAACCTGACATAATAAAAATATTATGCTCTATTTGCTCATACGGTAATTGCGACCAATTTTCCTCGTCATATACAATGCAACCAGTGACTCTACACGCTTGTGGAAAATCGAAAATACGACTGTTGTTCTTAGTCAAATAAAGTGACGACGGTAGTCGTTCTTTATCGCAATTAATATACATGCCACGCATCAAACGCCCCTTAATAATCCGAAGTAGTCATGCTGACTGAAGAACGCTGCTGACGTTTCAATAAATAGTACTCAAGTGGCTTTTTACCAAAAATACTGCCAAGTATCAGTTTCGCAAATACGCGCATCGATAGCGATGACATTTTTAAGGCTTTAAAATAATGTGTTATCGCAATAGTACGATTACCACTTCTTAGCTCAAAATCAGCAAGGCTTTCATATTGACGCGCAAGGCCTTTCCTTAAGCCTAAACTTATATATTCAGCCTCATATTTAGCAATAACCGCCCTATGCCCATTCGCTTTTGAAACTGGGTTACACGATATACCATCATCCGCTAACTGATAGGTGATCAGAGGCTGCGCAATATGTATAGCTTTGTATTTTTTTGCTAGTCGAAGTAGTAAATCATAGTCTTGCATACTGGGTAAGGTACTATCAAAGCCATTAATTGATCGGATAGCTGTTGTTGATACAAGTAAAACGGAAGTACAAATACCAAACCCTTGCTTTAGCAAAGACAAATAAAAATCATCATCGCTCACACATTTAAAATACCGTTTCCAGCCTTGATATTCTAAAAACATATCTGAATAACAAATATCTGCATCGCTCGAATTTAAAGCTGCCACTTGAGTTTCTAATTTTATATCAACCCATAAATCATCGTCGTCTAAAAAGGCAACATACTCACCTTTGGCAGCCTCTAAACCAGTATTCCTAGCTTGACAAGCACCTTTATTTTTATCGTGGCATATATAATGAATACGCTCATCATTAGCGTATCCAGCCATAACATCAGCTGTTAAGCGTCTGTCTTCACCAGAGGGGTCATTGTCATCAACAACAACAATTTCCAAAAATGAATAAGTTTGATTCTTAACGCTTTCAATCGCTTTCGACAAAGCCTCAGCGCGCTTAAAGGTAGGTATTATAACTGTAACTAATTTATTCATATTTAACCTAAATAAAGGTGGACAACTATTTATTACGGTATCCATCGTAATAAATAACTTCGGTGTTCCAATAATGCTTAAACATCACAAGGTAATCAAAGCCACGCCTCTCTAACGGGTGGATATGTTTATCACCTTTATAAAAAAATTTACTTTCATTTATTAGCACCACATATGAAAAAGCAGCCATATGAAAGCCCATCAATAAAAATAAAAACACGCCAGTGATCGACTTAGGTTTTATATATTGCAAAGCAAAAAGTAGCATAGGTGCGTAAAGTAAGTACAAAGGTAGAAAAATACGATGCAACTCTTCACCTATAAAAAACAGTGCCACTGAGCTGAGTAAAGTTAAGTAACTCATCATGTTAAACAACCTTAAATAAGCAACATTATTGGTTTTTAAATAACCGGGTAGTGCAATAAGGTTCACAACAATAAAAAATAACAACGAAGGGAGCTTTGAAAAGTTAGGCTCAAACACTAATCGCGTCAGAATTTTATTCACCATATAATTATTAACAACTGATCCGAGTATTTTAATAGCAAAAACCCCCGTTAGAGCCACTAATATAAACCCTAAAAATATGACAATAAGTTGTGACGCACTCCAACGGCGAGTTAAATGTTTACTAAAAATAAGTAGAGGAAGTAATAAAATAAACGTTGAAAAATGAACAAGCCCCCCTAAAATAAAAATAAGGCTGCCATGTTTTTTATTTTTTTGCGCATACCATATTCCCATAAGTAAAATAGGAACTGCCATGCATGTGCGTATCAAGTGCCATTGAAACTGAAAAAATTTATAAAACAAAATAATCAGTAAAAAACATAATAGCGGGCTTGGTCCATCAACTAACTTACAAAATTTCCAGATTAATCCATAAGTGATTAATACGGATAAAAAATAATATGTAAAAATATCGTTATCGGTAAACCAGGCTACAGCCCAGCTATAAAATCCAAATAAGGCATCGCCATGCTTAGCATAAAGCAACGATACACTGAGCATACTTGAGAGTTCATCATAGCGGTCGTACGCCATTAAATACGATGGCATATCGTCAGAGCCATTCCACAAATAGCCGATGTATCTAGACGTAATAAGTATGCTCAGTGAAACAGATACTGCAGCAACGAGCAAACTATCTAAGCGCGTTTTCTTTACTGCAAATGCATATAAAAAAAGCCCTAGTAACCAAAAAGCAAATGGTAAAAGCAGCCAACTTAAAAGTAATAGGCAGCCAGATATATACAACTTAGCGTCATTACTATCATTGTTATTAACTGTATTTATATTATTGCTAGTATTCACTGTAGCTGGCCACAAATGCATAAGTTAAGTGCGTGCATTTGTAGCTTTATTATCACGAATAAAATGAACTAACAAAACCATAATACATATAAAAAACACCGAAAAAGCAGCACCTAAAATACAAATAACAGCTCTATTTGGTGAAGATTTCTGCTCTTCCACTATCGGGCTTTCTATTACCTTAAATGCAAACTCCTTCCTCACCTTAGCAAGCAGCATAGACTTTGTTTGCTCTTCAATAATAGTGTAAAAAACGTTTTGCATTTCAGCTATATTGGTATTGGCTAATTCTTCGTTTAGGTATTTAATACTTTCTTTTTTTTCCGCTATTTCGCGCTCTCTTACCGATTTATTAATTAACGTAACTATGTTTTCGACATACGCTTTAGCAATACGTGGATCAATATGCTCAAACGAAATCTCAACCAATCCTGTTACCTTATCTTCTTTAACTGTTAGTTTTTTTACAAAGTATTCATACGCTTCGTACGAAGTCGGCTCAAGTGTTTCTTGAGTTTCTTCGTCAACTAACCACTTACCATTTTTATAAATAGTATCATCAAGCTCAAGTGCCTCAGTATATTTGTCCCACTTTTTTGCTGTAAATAAGTTTACTTTTACATTGTTTTTTTCGATAAATTCATATAAAAAATCTTTTGATTTAATTATTTCTAAATAAACAGCCGTTTTGTCACTTGAGCCGCCTAAATTAATACCCGCTACGCTAGCTAACCCTCCAAACTGACCAGCTAAAGAAGACAAACCACCGCTTTGCTGCTCTTGCTGAGGGGAAAGTAACACTGACGATTTATACATGTTAGGAAGCGTTAATGAATATGCCAAAATACCTGCACAAGATAAAAAAGACAGCACAATAATCAGCCACTTTTTTTTCCATAAAATTAGCCATAACTCAACAAGGTCAAGTGCATTACTATTGTCTGAGTTTTGTGTTGGAAACTGATTTAAATTTTGAGACATTAATGTGTTCCTGCTGCCAGTTTTAAAAGGTACTGACCGTAACCAGTTTTATTAAGTGCGTGTCCCTGCTCCACAAGTGCATCTTTTGTTAACCAACCTTGCATATAAGCAATTTCTTGTAAGCAAGCAATTTTAAAGCCTTGTCGTTTTTCAACGGTTTGAACAAATAACGACGCCTCCATTAAGCTATCGTGAGTGCCGGTATCTAGCCAGGCAAAGCCGCGCCCTAATACTTCAACTTTTAAATTTTTATCTTCTAAATAGGCTTGGTTAATTGCTGTAATCTCTAACTCACCACGCTCAGACGGTTCAACTTGCTTCGCTTTTTGTATTACTGAATTATCGTAAAAATACAGTCCTGTAACAGCATAATTAGACTTCGGATTTAATGGTTTCTCTTCAATTGAAATACCATTAAAATTTTCATCTACTTCTACTACACCAAAACGCTCAGGATCGTTCACTTGATAAGCAAATACACATGCCCCTTGCTCAATTTTTGCCATCGCTTTTAATTTAGGTGAAAAATTAGCACCATAAAAAATATTATCACCTAAAATCAAGCACACTGAATCTTGGCCAATAAACTCTTCGCCAATTATAAAAGCTTGCGCTAATCCCTCAGGCTTTTCTTGAATTGCATAAGTTAGCTCAATCCCAAAGTTACTCCCATCACCCAATAACGTTTTAAATTGAGCTTGGTCCTGAGGTGTTGTAATAATTAAAATATCTTTAATGCCTGTAAGCATTAATACCGACAGTGGATAATAAATCATCGGTTTATCATAAACAGGTAGAATTTGCTTTGAAACTCCTAGGGTAATTGGGTGTAGTCTAGAACCACTGCCGCCAGCTAAAATTATCCCTTTCATGTGTTTTCTCCTAAACGTTCTCGCTGATAAGTTCCGGCTTGTACTTGCTTACACCAATCAAGGTTCTCTAAGTACCACATTATTGTTTTACTAATACCTGACTCAAACGTTTCTTGAGGTTGCCAGTTAAGTTGATTATCTATTTTTGATGCATCTATAGCATAACGTCTATCGTGCCCTGGCCTGTCTTTTACAAACGTTATTAGTTCTTTAAATGATGCAAAGTTACCTGGTTTTTTTTCAATAAGCTTATCTAACTCGGCACAAATAGTACTAACAACTTCTAGGTTTGACTTTTCGTTATGCCCGCCAATATTGTATGTATGCCCTACTTCGCCAGCAGTTGCTACCGTGAATAGAGCTCTTGCATGATCCTCTACATATAGCCAATCTCTAATTTGTGAGCCATCACCATAAATAGGTAACGCTTTACCTTCTAACGCGTTTAAAATAACCAATGGGATGAGTTTTTCAGGAAAATGAAACGGCCCATAATTATTCGAACAATTAGTAATAACAACGGGTAAGCCATATGTACGTTGCCATGCTCTGACTAAATGATCTGAACTTGCTTTACTTGCTGAGTAAGGGCTACTTGGTGCGTAAGCCGTTTGTTCGGTAAATAAAGGAAGTGTACCATCTTGTTCATCTGGGTGGGGTAAGTCGCCATACACTTCGTCTGTAGATATATGATGAAATCTAAATGCTTGTTTTTTCGTATCGCTTAAAGTACCCCAGTACTCACGTGCCGCTTCAAGCAAGGTATACGTTCCCACAATGTTCGTTTGAATAAAGTCACCGGGGCCATCAATTGAGCGATCAACGTGAGACTCTGCAGCTAAATGCATTATTATGTCAGGCTGATAGGTTTTAAAAATACTATTTAGATGCACTCTGTCGCAAATATCACCTTTTAGAAAAGTATATCGATCTGAGCTATCGATGCTTTTTAATGACTGTAAATTACCTGCGTAAGTTAGCTTATCTAAATTAATTACTTTATGTGGTGTCTCGTTTATTAAAAAACGAATTACAGCACTACCAATAAATCCTGCGCCACCAGTAACAACAATAGTTTTCATTAAAAGCCTTTATCTTTACTTATTTATTTTTTGTTTACTAAGTATAACGCGTAAACACAGCCGGTTATTATCGCAAAATAATCTTACGTTTACCATATTCGCACGTATTTGAGACTTCACTGTAAGCGTTTTAAATAAAGCTCTACAGTTAATAAACTACCTATTTTTTCAGGTTTGACTGTATCGCTCATGGCGAAAAAACCATTTACAGTATCATCTACAAACTCACTGCCTAATAATTTTTTAACTTCACTGTTGTCTTTACATAAGGTTTTTTTCACAAAATGTTTAAATTGTGGCTCTCTTAACCATGTATCATAAGCAACATAATGCCTTTTTGGTGTTACGTTTCGGTATAATTTACGTGCTAGTGCTTCAAAAGCAGAGCCTTTGATTAAATCTTTTAAGCGTTGCTTTACAGGGCTTCTTGTAGGCTCAACACTTGTTGATTGCAACGAAATCGGCTTTCCTGTTTGCTGCCACGCAATCGTTTTAAAGTAATCAGGGTAATAACGCAGTAACATCGCATGATAAAGCTTGCCATTGCGGCGATATTCATCAGGTAATGAATACAATAATTCCACTAAGTCTTTATCTATAAAGGGTTTTAGATTATGTAGTTCATGGCTTAGTAAATCACTACCTGCACCAATAAAGCGCACACCTCGGTTATAAATTAGAATAGGGTCGTCATTAGCGTATTTAAAATAATCATCAGTTATATTGGCATTAGGAGTATGCTCAAAGTAACGCAGGGCTAATCGTTGCTGTTGTGAAAGTAATGATTTGTCCTCAGTAAATAAATAACTACCACCAAAAGTAACATCCCCTAAATAACCGTTAAGTAAATAATTAGAATCAGCTGAAATATTATTTACCGAACTTAACGCGTGCATATGTAAAATATTTTTTAAACCATCGGTTAGCCATACACCCTGCTCGCGTCCTTCAAACCAGTTATGCTCATCAATACTTACAAGTTGATTAGATACACCTGCAAGCTGTGCTACTTGTTTTGCCAATACAGCATCATCGCAGCCTGCTTCACCAAAGGTATAGGTTTTTATTGTGCCTTTAAAATGCTCTTTTGCAGCTGCAAGTAACACGCGAGAATCAAGCCCGCCACTTAACGTTATAGCAAGTGTTGGTTGCTTAATTGTTTTTAAACAACGCGAAACTGCATTATCAAATAATGTATAAGCGTGATCTATTGCCTCATTAAACGTTATTATATTACTTGTTTTAATATTGGCCCAACTCCAATATTGAGCGGTGTCGTATTGTAAAGTAGTCATATTAATAGATGTTATTGAAGCCGGAGCTAAACGTTTAATATTACTAAACAAGGTTTGTGTACCGAGCATATGCCCTACGTCAACAAATGTTTTAAGGGCACTGAGATCAACTTTTTGTTTATAGTCAGGGTTTAAAACAAGCGCTTTAGGTTCACTTGCAAACCCTTTAACTAAATTATTGTCGTCCCACATATAAAGTGGTTTTATACCAAAGCGATCGGTTACAAGGGTAATTCTTTGTGCCTGCTTATCAAAAATAACAAATGCAAAGTAGCCATTTAATTGGCTGCATAACTCACTTAGGTTCCCAATTAAATACTGATTAGCTACAAGCTCGGCCAAATCGTCTTGCTGGCAATCAATACCATTTATTGAGTACACATCACCCCAAATATCAACGTTTAAATTTTGATTGTCAAAATGATGGTGTGCAATACCTGCCGTTGTTTTTATTAGCTGTTGATATTGCCCTTCTATACACCAGCTACTTGAAACTTTACCTGCCACCTCTAATAAACAAGGGTGAGTATCGGGTAACATATTTTTACTAATAAAACCTACTATGCCGGGCATTTTACTAACCTCTAATAAACTTAAATACTTTAATTAATTGTGGAGCTATAGCAAGCGCATACCCAACACAAATAAACGCAAACAAATATACTGCCGGTAACATTAATAAAGGCTGTACACAAATCAAAACAAACAACGACACTATAGCAAATGCCAACACAGCTGGCGCAAGCGACAAACATAACCGCTCAAACGACAAGCCACTAACCGGTTTTATTAAATACACCCAATGCAGCACAAATAACACAACTTGCAATAACACCAGCATTTTGACCATTTCAACAATGCCCAACTTAATGCTAAACACAATAATTAACGGCCTGACTATAGTTATTGCAATATTCCACCAAAACCCACGCTTTACCTGGCCACTGGCTCTTAAAAGTACGCCAATAGGATTCATCATAGAAATAATAAGCATATACAAAGCTAACCAACGTAATAACTCAGCATGCCCAAGCCATTGCTCACCAAACGTTAAACTTAAAATTAAGCCCGGAAATAATGCTACAAGGCTATATAAAGGAATATTAATTAAACTAAGTAAACGTAATATCATGCTATATAACAACGCTAAACTGTGTGTATGTTGATGATTAACCATGAGCGGAAACGCGACTTTATTTACAACCGGATTAATAAGCTGTAATGCAGGCCTAAATACAAGTGCTTTTACATAAGCGTAAACACCTAATACTTCTGCGCCTAATAACTTGCCTATTAAAAGCTGATCTAGCTGAGCGCTTATAAAATTAACAAAGCTTTCACCCGTTTGATATAAGCCATATTTAATAGGCTCTATAATACTGTTTAAGCGTAAACGCGTGAGCTTAGGGCGTAAATGTGTAAAACCAATCAGCAAGCAACTACTAAGCATTACTGCATTTACTAACTGCGATACAACAACCGAAAGCAAACGAAAATCAAATAAAAGAAACGCAATAAGCACGGCAAAACCAACTACACTGGCAAATATCTCTATTTTTGCAATGCTATTAAAGCGCATTGCTTGCTGTAATAAAGCTAAAGGCTGCTGGCCAAAACTACGAATTAAAAATACCGGCGATAACCACCACAACAATAACGTAAGCGCCTGCATGTCAAAAAAAATCGCCACCGGAAACGCCATTACAAACACCACAGCCGAAATAAACAACCCCAGCAGCACGTTAACTATGTAAAGCTGATTAAGCTGATCTTTAACTAAATTTTTATGGAAAATAAGTGCATTAGAAATTCCCGCGTCACCAAAAATTTGGGCAAAACTCACCACCAACTGCACAATAGCCAATACCCCCAGCTCACTAGGAGTTAAGTAGCGTGCTAATACGATTAATTGTGCTAATTGTAATAAGCCTTTAATAATGGTTGAGGATGCCGTCCACGACACGCCACTTATCGCATCGCGTGCTGCGCTCATAAAGCATTCTCTATATATAATAAGCTCATTGTATTATGCTTTTTTAGGTAAAGTTTGCAGCATAGCTCGCCATTTTGGTGCAAGTGCTTGCTCGGTAAAGTGTTGGGTCATTAAGTGTGCGTTTTCGTTGCATTGAGTATTCGTTAATTGCAAAAGCTGATCAAAGTTAACCTCGGCTAACGCCTCTGTTTTAAAAACCTTAAAGCCTAATAAACTCAAGTTACTATAGCTGGAGGTACTGCCTAACAAATATAACGGCTTACCCATAAGTAGCATCGCATAGGCAACATATAAACCTTGCTGCCTATGCTGCGCAAATACAGTGACATCAACTTCATTTAATAAGGCATCGTATTGCTGTTTACTTAACATTGTTGTAATAGCATGTACTTTATTAGCAAATAGCGCATTTGCGTGGCTAATCACATCACTAACGTAATTTGGCTCACCACCATAATTAAGCGGCATTACTATTTGTATGTTGCGGCTTGCTAAGTGCGCTAACTTATTAAGCGCGTCAATATGGTTATTGCTCGGCGCAGCTGAGTTACCTACCAGTATTTTTAATGGGCTAAGCTCACTCGGCGCTGTTGTGCTAGCTACTTTCATACCTATCAGCGGGTAAGGTAGTACAGCTACACTTTTGCGCCACAGCACTGTTTGCGCCAATTGTGCATCGCCGGGGTTTAGTGCAAACACCTTATTAAAGCGCCTTATTACTAGCGCATGCAGAACATGCACAATACGCTGCTTAAGTGTGCGCCCTGCTTTTGTGTGGCGATACAACTCCCCCCCCCATAAAACACAGCTACTGCGTTTTATAATAGGATTAAAAAGCAGTTTTTTCCAAATGTGCATATCAAACAAGCCATGAAATACCACTTGCTCTGCACTATTTAAACTGTTTAATAATTCAAATAGCTCAACATTCGTTGCATAACTTACGCAGCCATCAACTGCCGCACTCGATTTAACCCAAAATTGCTGTGTACAACTGGGCTTACATTGCAGCTCAAAAAATTGCTTCATTGGTAGGTAGTGGTGCGGAGTGTCGGCAAACACATGAATAACTTGGCTCATATAGTTTTACTCATATCGCTGGCTTATTATTGTTCGCTATTATAATGCGCTAAAAATGCAGACTCTAAATTTAGTAAATCTTTACTGCGTGGTTTTATATATTTAGCAGGTTGCCCGGCGTAAATACCCCATCCCTGTAGACTGCTATTAACCAACGTTAATGCACCAAGCGCAACGCCATCAGCAAGTGTTACATTAGGTAAAATTACGCAACCCGCGCCCAAAATAACATGTTTGCAAAGCGTAACAGGTGCATGCTCTACATTAGTAAACTCGTTATTAATAGTTGGGTTAGTTAAATACCCGCCGGAGTAATCATCGCTACTAGAATAAATTGCCACTCTTGAAGATACATTACAAAAGTCACCAATAGTAATTTCTCCTGCGCCTATTAACGAGCTAAATACCGCAATGTGTACATGGCTACCAATAGTAATTCCACCTTCTCCGGCGCTTAATACGCAAAAGTCGTCAATGCGCACGTTATCGCCAATACTTATTGAGCTAACACCATAGAGCGATGCCTTGGTAGAAATGCGAACATTTTCACCAACACTTAAAAAACCTAAGTTTTTCAGCTGTTGCTTTGTATATATAGCCAATTAAAAACTCCTTTTAATAGTAAAATCTGTATTCTTTAACTAGCTCGCTTTAACTAGCCTGTTTAAGCGCTATAATTAAGCACTCGCAAATTTCATCAACGCCATCTAGCGCTAAATCGGTATACATAGGTAAGCATAAAATACGCTCGCTAATATTATTTGCTATGGGGGTACTACCTTGCATGCCATAGGCGGGAACTAATGACAAACTCGGATAAAAATAACGACGCGTTTGAATACCGAACTCCGTTAATACTTTTTGAACCTGCACGAGTACCGTTTCACTATTGAGTAATACAGGCATATAAGCCCCATTATTCTCACCACTGTCATGCCATTGCTGTAATTCCAACCCAGCAATAGCAGTTAAGCGCTCTGCATAGCGAACAGTCAATGCACGGCGCTGGGCTGTGATATGTGGCAAACTTTTAAATAGGCTTAAACCCATGGCTGCATGCATTTCGCTCATTTTAGCGTTTATGCCAACAAATTCAGGGTTTTGTTGTGCGTCAAAACCAAAATTAATAAGTTGTTTTGCTTTCAAATAATCGGCTTTATATTTAAAAATAATAGCGCCTCCTTCAACACTATGAAATAGTTTAGTCGCATGCAGACTCAGTGTTGCTATGTCGCCATAACTCAGTACACTTTCGCCATTAAGATTACTAGCAAATGCATGAGCAGCATCATAAATAACTTTTAAATCATGTTGCTTCGCAATTTGCTCAATAGTATCTACATCGCACGGATTTCCAAACACATGTACCCCCAAAATAGCGCTCGCGTTGCTTAACTGAGCAGGCGTTACCTTGGTTATATCTATATTGTAAGTGTTAGGATTAATATCAACAAATTCAGGTGTAATACCGGCAAAACAAAGGGAGCTGGCTGTAGCCGCAAACGAAAAAGGAGTGGTTAACACGCTACTTTTTTTATTAGCATCAATATTAAGTGCAGCAAAGGCCACTTGTAATGCTAGGGTACCGTTAGCCACTAATAATAAGTGCTCAACATTAAAATACTCAGCAAGTTGTTGTTCTAGCTTTTGTAAACACGGGCCATTATTGGTAAGCCAGTTACGCTCAAATATCGACGTAATATGCGCAGTGTAATCATTTAACGGTGGTAAAAAAGGCTTAACAATGGGGTATTTCACTTTGAATGCTCAAAAAACTAAACAGTGCAACAGTGTAGCAAACAACGGATATTGAATCTAGATTCCTGATTTATTAAATTACAAGCAATAAAAAAGCGAGCTTAAGCTCGCTTTTTTTTATAAACCAACTGGTTTATGTAAAACTAATTACTTAGTTTTTACACGGTCAGCATCAGCTCTGTGGTAGTAAACACCACTTACGTCGATGTCAGCAGCTGGAGAGTTAACAACAACTTTCACGTGTGCATTACCAGTAACACCACTTTCAGTTGCAAAAGCTTTAACTTCAGCAGAAATGTTAGTAGTTGCTTTAGGTGTAGCAGTAGCTGTTAAAGTTTTAGTGTAAGTTTTGCCACCAGCTGTAATATCTACAGTGATTGCACCAGCTACAGAACCAGTGTTAGAAACATTGATTGACTGAGCGTACTGGGCGTCAAACGGCATGAAAACGATGTTTTCGTCAAAGCCATTTAAAGTCCAAGCACCAGCAGAAGCTGAAGGGATAGTCTTAGTAGAAGCAGTACCTGCAGCAGTGTTATACTTGATTGTAGTATCAATCGTGAACATTTGCGTAGGTAAGATCGGCGCTTTAGCGTTTGCTTTACCAAGAACAGTAAATGTTGCAGTCATTGGAGCAACAGCACCAGTAGCAGCTACTGTGATTGCATCGCCAGCAGTGTTAATCGTTGGAGTTGCTAGTGTACCACCAGTTGCACTGAATGCAGCAGCTAGCTCAGCAGCATCAATACCTGCGTCGCCATCGCTTTCCATCCAAGAGAAATCACCCTTGATTACGTGAGTAGCACCAGTGTAAACTGCGTCGTTTGTACCAGCAGTTGCAACAACTGGAGTAACTACTAAAATATCAGTAGTGATTGTATTGTTACCAACAGTGAATTGCTTACGCTCGTTTTCAACGTCAATTACTGCGTCAAGTTTAGTTGTTGGTGAAGAGCTTAACTGTGACTTAGTAGTTACAACAGTAGAAGTTGCTGTACCAACGTTATCAAGATCTAAACCAGTAGATGTTTTTGCAGCGTAAGAAAGTTTAATATCGCCAGCAGCATCTGTTACTGAAGTAGTTTTAAGCACTGCACCAGTTAAAACAAAAGTGTTACCAGAGAAAGTTTCACCTGAAGGAACGGCTGTTACACGAAAAGTAGCTGTAGATGCAGTTTTAGATAGTAGACCTACTGTAGGTGCACTAGTAAAACCCATTGCAGCGATTGACGGAGCAGATGTAGTATCAAACTCAGCACCGCTTAATGTAATTGTGAAAGTGTCACCAGCAGCGTATTCAGCAGCAAGTGTAACTGTGTATGTTGGTACAGCAATAGTTGCCTGGCCTACAGCACCTTCTAAAGATACTACGTTAGGTGTAGCACTAGTAACAGCTGCATTAGCAAAACCAGCAACACTTGTAAGCGCTAACGCTAGTAAAGTTTTTTTAAACATTTTTTATTCTCCAAAAGTTTCATGAAACAGGAACTTTCATTGTTCCCTTTTATATTTATGGCTGACCATGCACCATAGGCCGTCACCTAAGTGACTACTAATCAGACCAAGAGTAGTCTAAACATTGTTAGTTTATTGTCAAGTAATTAACTAAGCTTAAACTAACGGGTTAATTCTACCGATTTACGTACCTATTTACAACAGCAAATAACTCTTTAAAATCAAGGAGGTAAAGTGACGGCAACAGAAAAGCATAGTTTATAATGTTCTTTCAAATTATTAATAATATTATTTAATTTGTAGTTAATAATTTTACTAGCAAATAAATTTAGTAAATATCTAACGTAGTGTAAAAAGTTTATCTACCAACAGATAAATTGCTATAAAAAAATAAATTTAACGATGCTTAATTTGTAAATAATACCATAAAGAGTAATTTTACATCAAAAATAACAACTTAAAAAGCGCTTAATTATTACTTTTTAGTTACATCATCAACTTTATTCTCATCTAAATTAAGCTCTGTTAAACTCATTTTGAACTGGTTGTATGCACTTTCCCACTCTGCCGTTGAATTAACAATACGTGGAGTAACTAATACTACCAATTCTGTTTTATTAGTATTGTTGTCAGTGCCATCAAACAAACTCCCAATTAATGGTATTGTTGAAAAAAAAGGGACGCTGCGATCGCTCAGTGTACTATTTTCGCTGATGAGCCCGCCCAGCATTATGGTTTGCCCATTACCTGCTATAACTTCAGTTTGTAGTGAACGCTCAAAAATAATAGGGTTGCCTTCTGCGCCGCTGCTGCTTGCTTGGTTGCTAATAGATTGCGTTATTTCCATTAGCACTACCCCTTGGGCGTTTACTGTTGGGGTTACTTGTAAGTCTATACCGGTTTCGAGGTATTCTACCGAGGTGCGCGAGCCATTGACCGGATCGGTGACTATATCGCCCACTATAGGTATGCGGTTACCTACCGTAATACTGGCTTGTACGCCGTCGCGCACTGCTAAGCTTGGGCGCGATAACACATTAACATAGGTGTTTTTTTGCAATAAATTAAACTCTAAGCTGCCATTGGTGCCACTTAATACATAGCTTAAGCCTGCGTCGTTGTTTTCAAGGTTAAACCCCCCTTGTTTATTTGCCCCTTGGTTAGTTAAAGCAAACTCAACCCCCTGTTTAAACTCATCGGTTAGGGTGACTTCGGCAATCATCATCTCAAGTACTATTTGCTTTGGCATTATGTCTAGGCGCTTAATCATCGGCAATAAGTTACGGTAAGCATCCCCTGTTGTGTAAAAAATAAGAGAATTAGAGCGTGAATCTACAACCATTTTCATGCCCTCTACGCTTACCGATGCGCTTTGCTTAGGAATACTGTTTGAATTATTTGTGCGGCTATTAACTTGCTGGTTTTGGCTTGCTGCGGAAGTATTGTTACTTAAGCTTTGCGATGTGCCTCCGCCTAAAAGCGCTTGTAAGCTTTCTCCTAAGTCTGACGCTCTGGCAAATTCAGGATTAAACACAAAGTACTGCTCTTGGTTACCATCAGCCGGCTTATCTAACTGCTTAGACCAGTATGCAACACGCTTTATAAAACGTTTATCGTTAGTAAAAAATACGAGTGTATTCGTACGTTCTATAGGCACTATTGAGACGGCTTGCTCGGTTGAGGCGTTAATACTGACCGATATACCCTCTTGTTTCATTAAATTTTGTAATTGCTTGCTTAGCTCATCCACCGGTATAAAGGTTGATTTATACATACCGATAGAGCGGTTT
Organism: Pseudoalteromonas sp. SA25; assembly: GCF_011378705.1. Classification (NCBI taxonomy): domain Bacteria; kingdom Pseudomonadati; phylum Pseudomonadota; class Gammaproteobacteria; order Alteromonadales; family Pseudoalteromonadaceae; genus Pseudoalteromonas; species Pseudoalteromonas sp. SA25. The sequence goes on from NZ_WTKV01000001.1 coordinate 144,371, forward strand.
CTAAATGCAGGCTGATCGACCAGTCGCATAAATTCAAGTGCTTTAATTATGTCGCCCCGTTTACCCTTAAACATTATGGCTTGTTGGTCAAACAGCGGAGTAGCACTTACATTTGTTAACTCCCTTATAGTGTTAGCCAATGGTGTTTGCATACCCGATTTAAAAGGTGCAAGTTGCACAATTTCGTTGGAAGTATTTGGTACATCTTCAGGGCTCGCGCCATAACCATAAACTAAGTTACTCGATAAACCATCTTCCGATTTGTGAATATAATAAACACCATCTTGATAGCGAATAAGTATATTGCGCTCTTGCAGCATTTGCTCGCTTAGAGTAAATAACTTACGCTTGCTGAGCTCGTCTTGCAGGTTAAGGGTAACCTGGTCTTTAGAGTTATTTAGTTGCTCACCTAAAATATAATTTACGTTAAGCAGCTCACCAAATACGTAATGCAGGTAATCTTTTACTAACAAGCTATCAGCGGTTAGCTTAACTAACTCAGTGTTACTAAATTGATTGGCTAAATCGGTTTGCTCACTTTGGCTTGTTTTGTTGCTTGCTAATGGTTCTAGGTAAGTAATACCGTGTTGTGCGGCAGTTTTTACAGCCTCGGTACTTGGGTTTTCGTCATCGTTAGCACTTACCGTTACTACGGTATCTTTTTGTAAATACGATGGCTTAGGTGCTATAGCGCTGTTAGTACTTTTACAACCAGCTAATACGCTACTTGCAAGTAATCCTAAAATAAGTGTTTTGCTGTGTTTCATAATTTTTCCGTGCAATAGTGTATTGGGCTATTAACCGCGCTGGTACATTACTAAAGTAATATGTTGCGACGCTTTGTAAAGTGCCACTTGCGTGTTTGACAGTATGCTAAGCGTATACCCTTGTATACTTTCCTCGTTTATATATTTGACGAGTGTTGTTTGCTGCGTTTTAACATTTTTTTGCTCTATAAGTACATAAGGCATAGGCGCAAAAATAACAGCCTTTAGTTTTAGCTCTAAATTACCGGCAAATACACTTAGTAGCTCGCCATTTTGCTCTGCCTGTTGCGCAGCAGTTAAGCCTTGCTCTGTTTGTGTATTTTTAGTGGGCTCCGCGTAACGGCTAAATAACGCGGTAAGCTCTTTGTGCGCATTACTCGATAACAACGGTAAAGGCTGAGTGTTATTATTACCTGTATCAAAGTTGTTTTGCGCATGTGGTGAGCTTTGTATAAAACGCCCGGTAAAGTCGCTTATTAATAACAATATACATACAACAATAGCGCCAATAGTTAATTTTCTCATTGCGCCTCCTGCATTTGTACGTTATTTACATTTGGCTGTTGCATATAAAACGCCAGCTCTATAATTCCATCTACCCTTCCTAGCTGTTCGGCATTTTGACCTTTACTATTTATATTAAAGGTTTTTAGCTCAGCTTTGGGTGTTACGCTTTCAAGCTCTGTAATTAATTTTGTAAAGTCGAGCATTTTACCTTTTATGCTTAACCGTAATTGGTGGCGCATTAGTTGCTTATTTGCCACTAAAATACTAGGCAGCCAATTGCTGGTGTTTATTTGTAGTTGTTGATTAGCAACGGTTTTTTCTATTTGTTGTTGCATGGCCAGTTTAAACTCGTCTTCGGGTTTGTAATTTATAAATAAACTATTAATGGCTTTTAGCTGTGCACTAATACGCTGCTGGCTTTGAGTTATTTGGGTTTGGTTAGCAATTACATTTTGCGATTTACTTACCCGCTTTTGTAAATTAGCTAAGTTAGCTAACTGCTCGTTTTGCCAATCAAATAGTGGTACAACAATAAATTTTAACACTATTAATAATGCAAGTACGCCCAGCGCTATTTGTTGTTTAGGCTGTTTCATGTCAAACATGGTTATTCAGCCTCGCTTATTGGGTTGCTTACCATTGGCTTTGCCTGATCTTGTAGGGTGTTAAGTGTAAAGCTAATTACAAAGCTCTCGCCACGGCGCTCTTTACGCGATGGGTAGTCAAACTTGGCATTATTTACACGAGGGTTGTTTATTATTATTTGTAGGGCGTTGGTGGCTTTATCGGCGTTGCCACGTAATATATAGCGGTTATCTTCAAAGCGTATATTACTAAGCTCTGCGGTGGTAAGCAATTGCTGCAACACAAAAAATAATGAGCTGGCTATTTGCTGATTACTCGTAAATGTTTGTAAAGTGCTGAGCTTGTCGCTTGATGTTTGAAACTGTTCAAGAATTGTAAGCGCTTGGTTAACATTGCTTTTATTTTGTTCGAGCTGACTTTGCAAACTTTGCATTTTATACACTAAATAACCACTTGTTAGCGCCCCATAAGCAATAAATAGCACAGAAATAATAACGGCTATTTTTTTAAACTGCCCTTTACTAACCAGCCCACCGGGAAGCGTAAAAAATGAGGCTAATTGCTTTATAGGCAAAACCTTTAAGCCTTTTATAAGGGTGTGTGCATAATGCGCTGGCTCGTTAATATTAATAACGTGCTTGCATGGTACGCCAAACATGGCAGCAAAACGCTCAGGGCTATTAATAAGCGGGCTTGATAAGGCCGAAAACACACTTTGTTGATGCTGCGTAGTAAACAATGCACTAAAAATATGAGTACTGACTACTTGTTCGGCCGCAAGTGTTTGACTAATTAATACGGTTTCGGGCAGGTTTAACCACGCTTTAGGCAAGTTTGTAAAACGCCAATGCGTTACTTTGCTTTGATCTTGTTCAAGGGTGTTAATAATATAAGCACTATGCGTATTAGGTTCGCTATAAGCTGTTTGGCTGTTAATTTTTATTAAATTTACAAGCTCTTTTTTATTGCTTATAGGGTAATTTTCACTTTGCTCTGAGTAGTGTTTACGCCCCACAATTTGTATTAATGCTGTAATTGCGTTTAAATCGCTATTAGCCGGCTCTAAGGTAAATTGCTGTTGGTTATTTAGTACAAAGCGGTGGGGCTTATCGCTGTAGTAAACTACATTTTTGCACAGCCATTTTTTTATCCACAATGTTAGTTTACTTTTTATCATTAAATGCTCTACTGCGCCTTAACTGCCACTATGTTGACCACTGGCTTGCCTGTTGGTTGCAAATGGTAATAAATTACTTTCTGTATGCTTGCATCGCCCACATGAGCTTGCAAGGTTACTTTAAATAAATTTGACGGATATAAAATAATATCTTCACTTTCACTAAAGCCCGTTACTTGTGCAAACTCTTGCACTGTTAAGTGTTTTGTATTACGCAACATAATAACATGGGCTGCTACGTCGCTACTTAATAATGCGTTAAGCAGCGAGTTGGGTGCATTCATGGGGTTAAACGCCCCTTTTTTATATTGTGTTGTGTTAGCTTGCAGCGCATTTAGTTGATCACTTTTCAAGCCTAAGTGCTTAAGCTCGCTTATATCGTGAATAGCGGCATGACGCGCGGTTATATTACTGGGTAGGTAATCGGAGCGCGTATCTAAGTTTTGCCAATCTATTATTTGCTGCGAAGTTAGCTGCGCATCATAATCATTTAAGCCACTGTAGGTCAATAGTTGCCTTAACCGCTGCTTGTTTGGGTAATGTAAATTAAGCAGCCCACGTAAATCTTGCAGTGTTACAGTTACTTGCTGGTTATAGCTAAATGGGGCTCCATGAAAGTTCCAATTGTTTGTAAGCACATTATTACTTTGGTTATTTTTATTGGCTTGCTCTGGATCTTTTTGTTCAGTAAGTAATGCATAAAGTACATTTGCTTGTGCGTTATGTAGCTCTACATAGGCTTGTGCTTTGTCGACCATTAAAGTGGCGTTATGTACCTGATTACGCGCCGATTGGGTAAAGTATAAAGCAAGTATTGAAAGTACGGCCACAATTAACAGTACTTGTACTAATGCTATACCCGCTATACCCGCTATACCACGCTGCATTAAAAGTCGCCCGTTTGCATGTAATTACTAAACCAGGTGTTTGCTTCTTTATCTAACTGGCTATAAAACGTAAGTGGTTGCTGGTTTTTAATTAAGGTGACTCTTATTTTTTGTGGTGTTAGTTGCTGGTCGATCCCCGAGTAGCTATTTTGCCAAGTGGGTAAAACACCGGGAGTTTGCATTGCCATTTCATCTAGGTTTTTCCAGCCAAAATAATTTATATTAACTTCATCTAGGTTGGTTAATAATACTTTTTGTTGGGTAAACTCTATATTTTGTTCGGTATTAATAAGCAATAACTCACTACCGGATATAGCTTGATAAACTAAATTATATTTTCCGCTTGGGGTTTGCACGGCAGTTAACCTAAATATTTCGGGGTTTTGCGTATCTATAAGGCCGCGCTTGGTAATGGCTAACAAACTGTCACTGCCCCCTACAAAAAACATTTCGGGGCGACCTTTTTTATTTTTAATTAAGTAAGGCTCTACGCCATCAAGCGTGTTTTGTAATAAGTAAACGGCCTTAGTTTGCGCGGCATTTTGCTCAAAACTACCTAACTCTTTGTTCCAACGTGATGCTAATTGCATATACACATAGTTGCCAGTAAACATAAGTAACGACAGTAACGTAACCGATATTAGTAATTCTATTAAAGTAAAGCCTTGCTGCTTACGCATCGTGCCAGCTCACTTCGTTAAATGTGTAATTTTTTACAATGCCATGGCTATTAATGACGAGGGTTACTTGCCATAGTTTAAATTGCGTTTTTACTGAGTTACCCTCACCAAACTCCAGTGCCATTGTGGCATCGGTAATTGTTTTTGTTTGTTGTACGTTTGCTTGCCAAGTGTAAGTACTTTGCCATGCATTGCCTTGGCCGTTTAGTTGTGTTTGCTCGGCGCTTGCACTTTGTACTTGTTGTTTTATTTGGCTTAATAATGCGGGCACATTAGCCACTATATTAACGTGGTTACTGGCTTTTTCGCTTGATATAAATGCGCCACGGTAAATTAGCGACACGGCTCCCATTGCCATAAATAAAATAATGGTGGCAACTAACAGTTCTATTAAGGTAAAGCCGCTACTGTTTTTATTTTTCATTTGCTGGCTCTAACAAAATAGATAATGGCTCATTTCTAAAATGCCCCTCAATGTGCTCTGGAGTTACAAAGCCATTGGCATTAAAATTAATCCACTGCTGAGTAAAGCTTAACGACTCCAGCGTTTTAGTTTTAACTAATATATTACTTGGTTTTTGATATAAGTTTAAAGTATTACCTTTGAGTTCTAAGGTGTAATTTTGTTGCTCTATAAATGCCTGAAAACCTATGTTTTTAATCCATTTGGTTGTGCTTAATAGCTCTGTTTTAGCCTCAGTTTTGTCTACCGCTTTAATAGATATAGGCGCAACTATAGCAAGTAGCAAACCTACAATACTAAGTACAATAATAAGCTCAATTAGGGTAAACCCTTTATTAAACCTATAACCAACTAAATGCATTTAAAAACCTACGTCGTTTAACGAAACCATGCTCATTAGCATTACTACAACAATGCCACCTACAAACCCGCCCATAAATAAAATCATGAGTGGCTCTATTAACGCGGTCATGTTATCGGTCCATGTTTCAAAGTCCTGACGAGAGCGATTAGCTATTTCTTCAAATACAATATCGAGGTTTCCTGACTCTTCGCCCACTTCTAATAATGATATATAAAATGGTGGATACAATGATGTTTGTTGCAGTGCGGGGGTTAGCTGGCTACCACGCTTAACTTTTTTACGGGCTATATTCATTTCGTGATTTAACACGTGATTTTTAATATTACCGGTTGAAAGTTCAAGCGCTTGGTCGATAGGTACACCCGCTTTAAGCATTAAACTTAAACCGCTGTTAAAACGAATTCGTTCTACGGTAATAGTGGCGTTGGCAATAACTGGTAGCTTTAGTGCCGATTTATGCCACCACTTTAAAAATGCGGGCTTGTTAGAGGCCCACATAATTGCTGGCACAATAGCGATTATTCCTAATGCTAATAGACCTTGGTATTGGTTCATCCATGCACTAATAGAGAGCATAACTTCGGTGTACCATGGCATGGTTTCTAGCTGGCTAAACATGTCGGCCATTTTAGGTATAATAAAATTAAATATAAAAAATATACTTAGTATACATACAAATAAAATAACGCAAGGGTAGGTAAGCGAGCCAATAATTTTACGTTGTAACTCGCGTTTAAATTTTAGATCTTTAGCGAGCCCTGCAAATATTTCACTTAAGTTACCTGAGGCTTCACCCAATTCAATTAAGTTACAATAAAGGTTATCAAAAACGTCGGGATGCGCCCTACATGCCTGCGATAGGCTACTGCCTTTTTTTATTGTATTACTTATATCGCCTAACATTTTTGCCAGCGCAGGTTTTGCTTTTGTGCGCCTTATAATGTCGAGGCCACGGTCGATTCTTACACCTGTTGCAAGCAATAAACTGAGCTCGGCGGTTAAAAATTCAAGATCAGACAACGATATTTTACTATTAAACGATAGTCCAAACGATACTTGCTTTTTTTCTTCGGTTACTTCGAAGGCAAGTAACTTTTGGGATTTTAGCTTAGCAAGAGCATCTTGCTGATCGATGGCATCTATTTGCCCATGCGACTTAGCACCCGATCCATCGTAAGCTTTGTAATTAAATAGTGGCATTAACCAGCAACCCTAATTACTTCTGCTATGGTAGTTTGGCCAAGCACCGCTTTATATAAGCCATCTTCTAATAATGTACGCCTATTTAGGCTTTGGTTATGCTGCTTTGCTTTAGGGATAAAGTCGGCATTTTTGGGCATGGCTTTTATTTCACTGTCGCAACGTAAATACTCAGTTACAGCCATACGCCCTTTATAACCGGTTTGGCTACAATGATCACAGCCTTTACCATATTTTAATTCAATACTTGGTAGTTCAAAACGTTGAGCAAAGTTATTTAAATCGTATTTTTCTATTAGCTGTTGTGCGTTTGGTTCTGATTCTGAGCAGTGGGCACATATTTTACGTGCTAGACGCTGCGCTACAATTGATACTAATGCGGCGTTAAGTAAAAACTCTTCAACCCCTAAGTCAAGTAAACGTGTGTATGCGCTTGCAGCGTCGTTAGTATGCACCGTACTAAATACTAAATGCCCCGTAAGCGCCGATTGCAGTGCAATTTGAGCCGTTTCTTTATCGCGTATTTCACCTAACATTATTATGTCGGGATCTTGTCGTACTACTGAGCGTAAACCTGCCGAAAAGTCAAAACCTATATCGCTATTAACCTGCACTTGGTTTATACCCGGCAATTGGTATTCAACCGGGTCCTCTAGGGTAATAATTTTTACATCGTCGTTATTTAACGCATTTAAAAAGGTATATAAGGTGGTGGTTTTACCCGACCCTGTAGGGCCTGTAAGTAATACCACTCCGGAGGTGGTTTTTATGTCTTCTAAAATCAATTGATTTATATCTGACGATAAACCAAGAACTGACATGTCGTAACGTACGTTTTCTTTGCGTAAAAAACGCATTACTACCGATTCGCCGTCGTTTAATGGAAGTGCCGATACACGAATGTCGATTTCTTGATTGGCAATTTTCATTTCTATTTTGCCGTCTTGCGGACGGCGTTTTTCGGCTATATCCATACCCGAAAGTATTTTTAATCGAGTTATTATTGGTAATTGCTTGCGAGCTGATATTGTTTCAGCTTCGTGCAATACTCCATCTACACGAAAACGTGCGCGATAGCGCCCTTGATACGGCTCAAGGTGCATGTCGGAAGCACCTTGACGCAGTGCTCGGCTAATAAGAGAGTTAAGTAAGTTTACCGTTGGTGCTTCTGTTGCTAACTCTTTAAGGCGCTCTTCTTCGTCAAGTGGGTTGTCGTCAAAAATATCCGCTGTGGGCTCTTCGTATTTAGCTATTAGCAGCTGTATATCAACTTCATTTGCTATAAATAAAGAGTACGCTTGATTATTTTTAATTAACCATTCGTTCATTACTTGGTTTAGCGGGTCTTTACAGGCAAATTCAATATGCTGAGCTTCTTCGCTAATAGGCACCCAGTTTTGCGATATAAAAATATCAAGTATTGGTTTATCTATCATTAAAGGAGCAAAGTTTGCATATTGGTCATTGGTAAATAAAGGAATATCTAAGTATTCACTTAGCAATAATGCAACTTGATCCTCTGGCAAACTTCCCATATTAACGAGAATCTGTTCAAGTCGGCCACTGTATTTTGCTTGGTAGCTTGTTGCACGTTCAAGATCGTGCGGATCGATGCTAAATTTGTTAAGCAGTAGGTCATATAGTTGCATTATTGATGAATGATGTCCGCGTTATTTTCTGTGCCACCTTCTTTGCCATCACTGCCATATGATTTTAAGCTGTACGGATTACCTTCTGTACCTGGTACTTTATATATGTATGGGTTTCCCCAAGGATCTAGCGGAACATCTTTTGGCAAATAAGGACCATCCCAACGAGGCTCATCGCCTTGGCGTAGCTGCGATAGTTCTGTTGGGTATTTACCTAGGTCAAGACGATAAGTGTCTATTGCTGTTTCAAATGATGACATTTGCGCTGCTGCAATTTTTCTCTCAGATGAACTTAATTTTGAGAAAAACTTAGGTGCTACTAACGACATTAGTAAACCTAAAATAACAATAACAACGAGTAGTTCCATCATTGTAAAACCGTGATTCTTTTTCATAACTCTCTCTTAATTCACTTATGCTTAATGTTTTTTCGTCTTAAAAATCGTGCTACTTTCCAGCAATGTTGTAATGTTAACGCATAAAATACAAATACAAGTATAAATAACGCTAACATTAACCACTCCGGCACTTGGAGTATTTCACCAAGGATTCCAATTGAGCTCATAATAACTGCAAAGAATAATATGAGACTTAAAGCTCGACGAGGGCTAAAGCCTACTCTCATAAATATATGATGCAAGTGATCTCTATCAGCATGAAATGGAGACATTCCCTTTCGAGTGCGACGAATTATAATTGCCATCATATCCATTAGCGGTACTGCAATAATCCAAAGAGCAGTTACAGGCCTAAAAGCAGATTCACTTGCCTGTGTGCTTACCATTAAAAACCAAATTACACTTAAACCAATAAACATGGAACCAGCATCACCCATGAATATTTTTTTATTTTTATGGCCTTTGATACCTAAGTTAAATGCAAGATAAGGCGCCACAGTGGCTATGATAATAAGGGGTAAATAAGCAAAAGCATAATTACCGCTAAGTAACATTAAAATAAATACAGAAAGCAGCGTTAATATACTAAGTGAGCCTGCTAATCCATCTATGCCATCTATCATATTAAAGGCATTTATACAGGCTATGACACTAATTATCGTAAATATAATACCAAACCAGCTTAAGTTAACGTCACCAAAAGAAAACAGGTCTCCAAGGTTTTCTATATATACGTCACTGCCAAAAATCATCACTAATGCAACGATTACTTGTATACATAGCCGTATTTTCACACCAAGCTGACGATAATCGTCGACCACCCCCAATACAACGATTGCACCGGCACATACTAAATAACTAATAATCTGTGTTGTTAATGGATAAAAAGTTATAACAGATATAAATACGGCTAAAAAAATTGATAAACCACCAATTAACGGTATTGCTCCATCATGTTGCTTTCGATTGCATGGCGTGTCAACTAAACCAAATTTCACAGCTAATGGTGTTATAGCGAATATAACTACGTACGAAAAAACAAATGCAAAAAACAGCATAACAAGTTCAAATATCATAGCGAAGGCCCAATTTCTCTTTAGAAATATACTTCATGTTTACAGCGAACTAATAGCAGCTAATGCTACACCCATTTGATAAAGGATTTGTGTAGCTGTACTCCACATAGTTAAATTATCTACGTGTTCAGTATCTAATGGTACAACAATTGTATCTCCAGGGTTTAAATGATCCGCTTTATTTGCAGCAAACCATGACCCTTCATTTGGCACTTCAACTAAACCACTGGCTTTAATTATATATATACGGTCTTCATCTGCACGCTGTTTATACCCACCACTTCTATTAATATAATCATCAAGAGATAGACCCGCATTATAAATATGCGAAGTTGCAAAATTAACTTCTCCGACCACACTTATACTGTTACTTTTTGTAGGAATGTAAAGTACATCTTGATTTTGTAATGGTAAATGCTCTTTACCTCGCTCAATAGCTGGTAAATCTATAACCAAGCGCCCAACGGCTCTAACTTTTGCTAAGTCAGTAATTAAGCTATCCATATCTTTATAACTAAGAGATGAATCTGTTATAGAACTGTTAAAGCTTTTTGTAGCTATATCTCGCCTTAGGTCTTCAGATAATTTATTAAGTTGCTGCTGCTCTTGAAATCGAATAGATTCGCGAGTAAAAATTGCCCCCTGAGGATAAGAGAACTCAGTAAAACCACCAGCCCTTTGTAATACACTAGTTAAATCTTCACCTTTACGTATACTATAAACACCAGGGAAGCGAACTTCGCCAACAATTTCAATTTGTAAATCTTTTTGCCAATTCGGTATTGGATAAATACTGATTGAATCTTTACTTTGAATTCCAAATTTTTCGCTCGTATCGCTTGCAAGTGCTTCATTTAAATTTATAGTTACATGCTCTAAAGAACTTTTTTTCTGATTGTCATAACGCGTAATTTCTGCTTTATCTAGGTATGTTGACTCTTTTAAACCTCCGGCTGCAAGTACAGCTTCTTTTACTGTTGCATTTACTGGTAGTGGATAAATTCCACTAAAGCGAACTTCCCCACGAATACCAAATATTTTAACATCACTTCTATATGTTGATTGTTGATTAAGCTTAGCAACAATCGGCTTTAATAACTTTTCACGGCTAAAAGCAGCATAATCACTTTCTTTTAGCTCTTTTTCCTGATTATTAAGAAGGTCGGTAATACTAGTGATTTTTTTACTTTCTTCTTCAGCTAATTGTTCTGCTAATTCTTTTTCTAACGAGCCGCCTAAATCGATAAATTCATAAAATTGTTTCTCTTCATATTTATTCCACAACTTTATTTTTTCGCGTAATTCTAACTGCCCTTTTGTAAGAGCAAGTGTTTTCAAAGCTGTTTCTTCTTCATCTTTAGTTTGAAAACGACTAAAAACTACAATTATATCTCTTGGCTGTAGTTCTATATTACTTTTACTATTGTTTTTTGATGCTTCAAGAGGAGAAAACTGGTGTATTTCTATATCACCTTTTTCATTAAACTCTCTAACAACTAGTGCATAGTCGTAATCAGCTGTTGGTAATAAGTCGCTTTTAATAGATGTAAATAATCGACTGATTTTATCGCCTTTTGTCCAAGAATAATTACCTGGATAAGTAACTGCTCCTAATAATGTTACTGCATTATCAAGTTCATCACTTGATGCTGGGATTTTAATTGTATCACCATTTTTAGCTATATATTGTGTGTGTTCAGTCAGTTCTAATTGCAAAATAGTTTTAGAGCTATTACCAGTGAAGCGCTCAACAACAGTTTTTTGCGGATAAGCTTGTGCATTTAACCCCCCGGCCATGGCAATTAAGTCGTCAATTGACTCTGAACCTTTTAGTTCAAAAATAGCAGGGCGACGAACCTCACCACTTACTGTTACTTGCTTTCCTACTGGTGGAATAAATACAACATCACCAGGTTTCAAATTAACATCATCTGAACTATCACCTTTAATAAGAAGATCATATAAATCAAGAATTTGAATAGTTTCTCCTGCGCGTTTTAATTGAATATTACGTAATGAACCTATATCAGAAAGTCCACCACTTACAAATAATGCATGCGTTATTGATGATAAGGAAGGGATAGTATAGGCACCTGGTTTATAAGCTTCACCTAAGACCATAACCCTAATTGTTCGAGTTTTCCCCATTGAAACAAATGCTTTTACGCCTATCATCTCTTGTTCTATTTTATTTTTTATTAATTCAACGACTTCATTATATTGCATACCAGCAACATTAACTGGTTGCAACTTGTCTATTGCTAAACGGCCTTCTCTATCAACTATAACTTCATCATTAAATGACTCTTTACCATATAAATTGATAGTAAATGAGTCACCAGCGCCAACTACATAAGTATTTGGAACTAGTGCATTTTCAGAAGGTGTAAAGGTAGTTGGTTCACCAGAAAATAACTCATATCCAAATGGCTTTATTTCTTCTTCTTTGGGTTTGAACTTTTCTTCATCAGTTAAATTTTCAGTACCCTCATTGTCTGAATCTCGAGGTAATATTGAACGACTTTCTTGATCTCTATTTTCTTTATCCTGAGCTTGACCACCATCCAAAATACCTAATGAATCTAAATCGATACCGTACTTTTCAGCTAATGCTTTTTGCTGTGCCTTTGGTAGTTTTTTAAATTGCTCTAGTTGTTGCTCTGTTGGTGCAACACCCTGACCACTACCTTGCGAAAAAGATGGCGTAGCAATTGAAAATACAAGCAATACCGTAATTAATTTAATTAGCTTCACAAAGTTTCCTTCCAGTAAAATAAAGATATTCGCGGCATACTACATCATTTTTTAGGTAAAAAAAATGGGTAAGCATGCTTACCCATTATATAATTTTAAATGGTATTAAAAACTATAAACCAACGTGAATGACGTTTCAGTGTCTGTACTTTCTTTGTCGTCAGCAACATCTGAGTTGTTAGTGACATTAAAAGCGACTTTCATTTGTAATGAGCCGTTTATTTTTGCAAGCAATGCAGTTTCTGAACGAGTTTTAGTGTTTGTATCACCATACTCTACAGCAACTAATTGAGTAAAACGTGCACTCTCAGAAATTTGCCAGTTGTAATCTAATTTACCTAAGGCAATTACTTCGCCTTCAAACTCGCCAGCAAGAGAGTTACCGTTATCATCTATTTCAGTGCTGTCATCTGGGTATTCAAAATATTTATAACCAGGACCAACTTCGGCACTTAACCACATTGTTTTTTCGTTTAATAAACGTAGACCGTAACCTGCAGAAATTACTGACTCACTTCTATATGCTCCAAAATAATCTGAAACGTGTGAACCATAAATGAATAGATGAGAATGATCTTCATTTAATTTGTAATTACCTTGCGCTGAAATCGAGTACTTTTCATTTGTGCGCTGCTTATTTTTGTCGCCATTCGCATCTTCAACTTCATCTTCTTTGTAGATACCATCTAGCTTGTATTCGTTGTTCCAGTGTTCAAGGTTGTGCTGTACTTTAATACCACCTTTGAGTGTGGTCGTTTCTGTATTACCACTTGTGATAATAGCACCAAGTTCACTGGTAACTTCCCACGTTTTTTGATCTGCGTCTGCAGCGAATGCATTTGTTGCAGCAGATGCTGCAACTAAAACTGATAAAAGCTTTAATTTCATTAAAAAATAACCTTTGTATAAATGTATATCTATTTTATTAAAGCATTACTTGTTAGAGCAAGCTAAACAGCTAAGTAATAATGTAAAAAATTTCATGCAGCAAATACTGCATGAAATTTTATGTCTAATAGCCGTTTTATCACTAAAACAATTAAAGATAACTTTAATTAAATAACTATTTAAAATTAGTCTTGCTTGTGTAAATGAACATCCATTTGTGGAAATGGGATTGCAATATTTGCATCATCTAATGCAATTTTAATATTTTCCATTAATGACCAGTAAGTAGGCCAGTAATCAGCAGCGTTAACCCAAGGGCGAACAACAAAGTTTACGCTAGAATCACCTAGCTCAGATACAGCTACTGTATAAGCTGGGTCTTTAAGTATGCGTGTTTCTGCATCTAATACAGATTTTAATACTTCTTTTGCTTGACGTAAATCAGCATCGTAACTAACACCAATAACTAAATCGATACGGCGAGTAGACTCACGCGAGAAGTTAGTAATAGCGCCTGACATTATTTGAGAGTTTGGTACGATGATTACTTTATTATCTGGAGTACGAAGTTCAGTTGAGAATATTTCGATTTTCTTAACAGTACCCATTTTATTACCTGCTTCAACAAAGTCACCAGACTTGAATGGGCGAAGTAAAATAATAAGTACGCCTGATGCGAAGTTAGATAATGAACCTTGTAATGCTAAGCCAACAGCTAAGCCTGCAGCACCTAAAATAGCAATGAACGAAGTTGTTTCAATACCAATTTGCGAAAGTGCCATTAAAATAGTAACAGCAAATACAAGTGTGTACACAATGCTTGAAACAAACGACCCTACAGCTTTATCTACTTTCTTTTTAGCAAAACCTTTTTCAGTTAAGTTAGAACAAAACTTAGCGATACGACTACCAAGTAAAAAGATAACAAGCGCAACAACAGCTTGTATACCGTAGTGTAAGATTAGGCCTGAGTTATCGTTAAGCCAATTAAGTACTGAATCCATATTTACTCCAAATGTTTTTATTAAGCGTTTTCCGAGCATTATTATACATTAATTTACAATTTATTCTCATAGAATAATAAATTAATACTATTAAAGTCGCCTATATTCGATTTTTCGCGAAGGTTATGCGACAAATATGTTACCTGATCCCCGTAAATATTAGCTGTCCAACACTGATTAAATTTGTTTATTTAAATTATTTTAATTTATTTCACTTTTAGACTTCACAACATTTATTATTTTATGTATTATGCGCGCCACACCAAACAAGGTGTGTGTAGTGGCGGTTGTAGCTCAGTTGGTAGAGCCCCGGATTGTGATTCCGGTTGTCGCGGGTTCAAGCCCCGTCAATCGCCCCACTTTTTCTCCTAGTAATACCCTTATTTATATTTTAATAATTCCCCTAAATTATATTTTTTAATATTCTATACAGCATACCTAAGCTTTGTTACCCAAATTAATTAATATTTTAAGCAAAATTAGTTTATCAGCAACCTCTCCCTTTTTAATTAGTTTAACTTGAAGATTTATTAAGCAAGTATTTAGCCTGCAATTAAATAACATTTATTTAACCAATGTGATTACATTGGCTGTACTTAAGTACAAAAAGTGCTAGATTTCTAGTACTAATACCAAACCTGCATAAATATTTGAGCAACTTAACGAATTAAATTTCACTAAAACGTTGTTAAAAATTTTTATTTAGAACAACTAGATACAAAAATTTTCGCCTAGTTCTAGCGTGATTTTCTTAACGTTAAATAGACCTCACATATAAGCAGATTGGTATAACATCACTTTATTACAAAACATCAAACTTCCTATGGGATATAAAATTAAGCATGATTAAACAGCTTTTAAGAAATTTACTATGTAGTTATTTGGCCTTAATAAGTTTTAGCTCATTGGCTCAAATCAATGATGAATATGATAATCTACTGATTGAACTGCAAAAATTAGTTTTTGAAAAGAAATATACTCAGGCTTACGAAAAAAGTAACAGTGAATTTCAATACTTAGGTGAGCCTGTTTATGATTTTTTACTTGGGGTCTCTGCGCTTAAAACAGGAAATGCGGCACCTGCTGTATTTGCTTTTGAACGCGTGGTTGAAAACAACCCTAGATGGTATGAAGCTCGCTTGTACTTAGTTCGTGCTTATTTAACCGTTAATAATTTACCTGCTGCCGATACTCAAGCTTTAATACTGATTAACTCACCTAACACACCTAATAACATAAAGTTTTCGGCACAGTCGTTACTTGATACAACCACACTTAAAAAGCAAGAAGCTGGGCGTTCTTATAAGCAAAATATTGAGCTTGCACTTGGCGTTGATGGCAACGTAAATGCGGGTACGGCAGAAAATACGATTATAATTCCTAATATTGGTGAATTTTTATTATCGCCAGAAAGTAAAAGTACGCAAGACAACTATGCGCGACTAAATTACAGAGGAAAGTACTCTCACCCCATAGATCAAAAAAGTTTAATCACTTTGAGCGTTAATACCGGGTGGTACAAGTTTGCAGAACTCAGCCAATACGATCGTATAAATACGCATATTAGTGCTGCCTATCAATATAAACAAAATGACATAAGTTGGTTTGCACAAGTATCGACGACTCCATTAATGCTTGATGGCGATCTTTATCGTACTGAATCAGCTTTAACAGCAGGTGCTAGTTATAAGCTGAATACACAAGTTAATTTATTTAGCTCTGCGACTGCGGGTGTTTTAAACAATAAATTTGATGAAAAGCTCGATAACTCATTTTATGCGATAAATGCGGGTGCTAGCTACGCAACTCGAAATTGGTTTCAAAGCTTAAGCATTAACGCTAAAAATGAAGAAGCCGATATTACTGAAGGTGAATTTAATAGCCGTAATATTACGAGTTTATACTACCAAGTGAACACTCAACCAGCTCAACATTGGCAGTTGTTATCTCTTGCTGGATACCAATGGATTAATTATAAAGATGATCACCCTTTATTTTTACAAGAACGTGCCGATAACCTCTTTATGTTCTCAACTTCTGTTCGCTACTTAGTTAATCGTGATTTAGCAATACAGTTGGCTGCCAACTATCAAGATAAATCCAGTAATATTTCTTTATTCGAATATGACCGTTTAGATATCAATTTAAGCGCTTCTTACTCATTTTAATTTAAGGTATTTATGAAACATTTACTCCCTGTAATTACCACTTTACTTTGTGTAAGTTTTTATACACAAGCAAATGATCCTGCTGGTAAAACTATTTTAGCGCGAGGCTCTGTACTAGCGGTTGATGGAAGCTCTGAACAACAACGGCAGTTGCAGCGCAGAGATACCGTTTTTGGTGTAGATCGCATTACGACTGGAGAGAAAAGCAAAGCGCAATTTTCAATGTCGGATGGTGGTTTAATCGCTTTAAAAGAAAATTCAGAACTAAATATTGCTAACTATGAATTTGATGATAATACCCAACAAGGTTCTGCTTCTATTGAGTTACTTAAAGGTGGTTTACGCTCTATTTCGGGTGTGATTAAAAAAAATGGCGGCTCTTATAATGTAAAAACCCCTGTTGGCTCTATTGGTATACGTGGAACACATTTTGAAGTTCAGCTCGTTGAAGGCAATGTGTTTTTAGCTGTATGGGATGGCGCAATAGATTTAACTTTGGAAAATAATAGCGTGGTTTCTTTGGGTGATAACGAGGCATTTTCGTTTGCACAAATTACAGCCTCTGGTGAAGTATTAAAAACGACGCGTGCGGCACGTGTGTTTGATCAAAATATAGTAACGATCGACCCTAAAGATGACAACGAAGAAGAGACTGAACAAGCATCTGTAACTGAAGTTGAAGTAAATGCTTTTGAAGCAGATACAGATACTATGGATATATATTCTGAACAACAATTTCAAACAGTTAGCAGCGCATCTTTAGTCGATCAAATAGCTCAGCGCCAAGGTGTATTTAACTATGAAGCATCAAGCTTTAATGTAAATTCGAGTGTGGGTGCTGTTACTGACTTTGCTATGACTATGGCTGTTGATTTTGATAATGGCACAGTGCCTGATGGCGAAATTAGTTTTAATGACGCGGGCGGAAATTGGTATGCGGCTTACAGCGGTTTAATAAATTTAAGCGAACTTGACTTAGCCGTTACATTTGCATCCCATGGCAACAATAAAGCCGAGGGCGATGTTGATGCAATATTTTTGAATGACTTAGACAATATTACTGGCAACTTTAATCTTAACGAAATAAATAATCCTGATGTAAATGCTAGCGGTTCTTTTAAATTAGAACCATAAACACATTGGATACAAAGCTTTTATTATGGAGTATTTAAAATGACAGCAAAAAATATATTTTTGCTTGGTTCTATGGTGTTTTTGTTAAGTGCCTGTGGAGGCTCAGAAGAAAGCCCTGCTCAAGAGACAATACAATCACCTACGGCTGAAGTAGTAACGCCAACGGTGACTAGCTATATAAATTTGGCTGGTGTTATAGCGAGCAATCAAACCAAAAATACAAAAGTTTTAGGTGCTGTCACTTCAAGTAGAGGAGTAGTTGGATCAAGCATAGCTAATACACGCGCTAATATTGTTTTTTCACAAACAAACGAAACTGTGCAAGGCAACGTTTCTTTTTTACTTGAAGCTTCGGATACTGATGGCATTGCTGAAGTTAGTTTAGTGCTCCCTAGCGTCAATAAAAGCATATCACTGTGTTCTTCTGATTGTGGTTTTGACTACGAAAAATCAATTATAGGCCTCAGCCCTGTGCTTTATGGCGTAATTCCAGGAGAGATACGCCTAGAAATATGGATAACTGACACTTTAAATAATCAAGTCCTTGCTGATGCAATTACTTTTAACTGGCAACCATATCAAATTGAAGGTGTTACAGCTCAGCGAGACGAAGATAATATTAATCTTTCGTGGCAAGCTAACCCCGAACTTAATCGTTATAACGTTTATATTGCAACTCAAGCTGGAGTTTCATCTACTAATATTAATGAATTAGAAAACGGGCAACAATTTTTAAGTATTCAAGATACTGCATTAAGCATTACCGAGTCACTTACAGATAAAAGTTATCAAGTACTTATTACCGGTATTGATGGCAGTGGTGAAAGTGGCTTTGCTAATATAATAAACATAGCACCAGTGGGTGGAGAGCTTGCATTTGCACCAGAAGCTAATGCCGATCAGTTTCAGATAAATGAAGATCAAACTCTGCAAGGCAACGTTCTAACAAATGATACGAATCAATACAGTGGCGATTTACGTGTAAATGCAGATGCATTAATTCTACCGCAGCATGGCACCATTAATATAAATGAAAATGGGGATTTTACTTATATCCCTATTGCAAACTTTAATGGTGAAGATGCCTTTAGCTATCAAGTTGCTAACGAGTTAGGTATGACAGATACCGCAGTTGTAGAGATAACTATTTTAGCTGTTAACGACGCCCCTGTTGCGCTTGATAATACTTATAACATTACAAACAATGGAACCTTAGTTGTCCTATCGCCTGGCTTACTTATTAACGATAGCGATATTGATTTAGATAACTTAACTGTTGATACAACGCCTGTTAGCGAACCGACAAGAGGACAATTAACCCTTTTTGATAATGGTAGCTTTGAATACCAAGGCGAGCAGAACATGCAAGGCCAAGACAGCTTTCAGTATAGAGTTGTTGATGCACAAGGTGCTCAGGCTATTGCAAATGTAACTATTGTAAGCTCAAACACTAACGTAGCCCCTGTAACAAAAAATGATAGCTATAGTTTAAGCGAAGATGAAACACTTGTGGTTACAGCAGCCAATGGTGTGCTTAGTAACGATACTGACCCAAATAATGACAGTTTTTCAGTCGATGAAACATTTATTGTGGCACCAACACATGGCCAACTATTATTAGCAATTGATGGCAGCTTTAGTTATGTGCCGGATGCTAATTTTAATGGTGTTGATCAATTTCAATATCAAGCTATCGACTCATTAGGTGCAACCTCTACAGCCACAGTAACTTTAGTAATAAACAGCGAACCCGATAGCCCTGTCGCACAAAATGATACCTATCAATTTAGTAAAAATAAACTATTTGAAGTAACAGTACAAAATGGCTTATTAATTAACGATTTTAATATTGAGGCTGGCGATTTATCAGTTAACACCACGGCAATCAATGCAACTCAAAATGGCGAGCTTACATTAAAAGTTGATGGTTCATTTACCTACCAACCAGACTTAGGTTTTATTGGTGTAGATAGCTTTACTTATTCAATTTCAAATGAGCAAGGCTTAACTGCAACAGCTCAAGTAACATTAAGTGAAAGCGGCGTTAATACTTTTCCAGAAGCCAATAACGATCAATTTACGTTAGACGAAGACAGCTCTGCATCTTTATTAGACGTGCTAGCTAACGACACTGATGCAGATGGCGATACGATTAGTATTTCGAACATAGAAAATATTGCTGGAGAAGCGACTATTGTCGCCGGAAAAATACAGTTTACTCCACCAGCAAACTTTTCAGGTGAGATAGTACTAACTTACACCATTACGGATGGCTATAGCACTGGTAATGAAGGCATAGACGACAGAACAGCAAGTGTGACGATTATCGTTACATCCGTTAATGATGCCCCTACTGCAAATAATGATTCAGCAACGATGAACGAAGATGCTCCTGCGTTATTAGTTAACGTACTAGCTAACGACTCTGACATTGATGGCGATACTCTTGCAATAACAGCTGCTACTGCAGATATAGGTTCTGCATCTGTTGTTGATAATAAAATCCAATACACGCCTGCTGCTAATACAAATGGAACAGCAATTATTAGCTACACAATAAGTGATAGTAATGGTGGTACTGCAACTACAAACTTATCAATAATTATTACTCCCGTAAACGATACTCCTATTGCAAACGCAGACTCAGCAACAATAGATGAAGATGCAGCGCCAATACTAATAAACGTATTGGCAAATGACTCCGACGTGGATGGTGATAGCCTTGCCATAAGCGCAGTATCAGCTGATATTGGCTCTGTATCAGTGGTTGGCAATCAAATTCAATATACACCGGCAGCCAACGACAACGGCGTAGCAACAGTTACTTATACTGTAAGCGATAGCAGCGGTGGTGCCAGTACAACAACGTTAACTATCACTATTACCCCCGTAAACGATGCTCCAATAGCAAACGCCGATTCGGCTACCATGGCTGAAGATGCAGCGCCGATACTAATAAACGTATTGGCAAATGACTCAGACGTGGATACCGATAGCCTCACTATCAGTGCAGCCTCGGCAGATACTGGTTCGGTCTCAGTAGTTGGCAATCAAATTCAATATACACCGGCAGCCAATGTAAATGGACTCGCAACTGTTGTTTATACGGCAATTGATAGCAACGGTGGTGCCAGCACAGCAACACTATCTATTACTATTACTCCCGTAAACGATGAACCCATTGCAAATGCCGACACCGCGACTATGGATGAAGATGCTGCGCCGCTACTCATTGATGTGCTGATTAATGATACAGACGCGGATAGTGATAGCCTAAGCATAACAGCAGCGTCAGTCGATAGCGGTTCAGTATCCGTTGTCGATAACAAACTACAGTACACACCGGCTGCAAATACCAACGGTATTGTTGTTGTCAGTTATACTGTAAATGATGGGAATAACGCTACAGATACTGGTAGTTTATCAATTACGATTACTCCTATTAACGATGCTCCAGTTGCGTCAAACCAAGGTTTTAATATTAGCGAAAACGCAACCGATGGTGACACTATTGGGACTGTTAGTGCCTCAGACATTGAGAACCAAAATTTAAGTTACACCCTGCTCAGTGGTGCTCCCATATTCGAAATAAATAATGATTCTGGCTTATTAACTGTAAAAGGTGAAAGCCCGTTTGATTTTGAAGCAACTCCTCAGTACATATTGAGCCTAGCTATTACTGACGACGGTACGCCTAACGAAACAACTACTATTAATATAATAATTGATGTCACTGATGATGCGGAGCCTCTAGTTCCTGTTGAAGATGAAACATTTGGTCGTCCTATAACAGGTGAACTTGAGCTTTCGGGTGTTTTTTCAAGTGGTGAATTTAATGACAGTATTGAGCTAAATAATAACCTTTACTTTGTAGGTTTTAGTAATAACAGCGACAAAGATATTGTTATTGCATCCTATACAACGAGTGGTGTAATAAATACAGCATTTAACAGTGATGGCGTTAAAGTATTAGATTTAGAAAATGATGAAGAAGCAACTGCTATTATCTCTGATGGTACAAGCCTCTTTGTTGCTTACACTAGTTTTGATGGCACAAATACCGAAGCATGTTTGTTGAAAATGAATACCGCTGGCGTATTAAGTAATAACTCTGGAGATAATAATTCAGGTATTCACTGTACCGCATTAGCAAGCACTCTCGTTATTAATGACCTTGAGTTTAGCGATAATAAAATTCAAGCTGTTGGTAAGTCATTTAATGGTAACGACGACGATAGCTTATGGATAAAATACGATATATCTACACTCGCTTATGAAGCCGGAAGTCCTAAAATAGTCGATGTGAGCGGCGCTAATAGAGATGACGAAGCGTTTGCTATTAAAAATTTCAATAGCTCTGATCTTATGGTTGCCGGCAGTTTAACAAGTGCAACTGGCGATAAAGACGTACTTATTCGTTATTTAATTTCTGATGGTGAAAACAACGGAAGTTTTAATGGTAGCGCAGCACTATCGTTCGACTTGTCTGAGAATAATAAAGATGATGAATTATTTGCAATTGGCGGCGCTAAAAATACCGACTTTACAGCTTTTGCAGGTGGTTACATAACTCGTAACAGTGGTGAAAAAGAAGCCGTGGTTTTGGCTATTGATAAAACGGGTACTCTTATAACGAGTTTTGGTGATGCAGGTACTGCTATTTACGATATTGATGGTAACGGTGGTGCAGGTAATGGTGGCGCGAACGTAACAGGCGTAAAACACGAGCCAATTAAAAATGGAATTACTTTATCTGGCACTACCGGTGTTTCAGCTAACGAAAAGTTATTTTCTGCCCGTATTTTAACTTCAGACGGCTCACTTGATAGTACTTATGGTGCATCAGGTATTAATATCATTTCAGATATCAATGGAAAACAATTTGCCAAATCAGCAACTATAGATGCTAATGATACTGTATGGATATCGGGTGTTGTTGACGACTCAACCACCAAACCATTTGTTGCTGCAGTTGACGAGCAAGCCACATTATTTACCAACTTTGCAGACGTTGGTTATCTTGCTTTTGATACTATAAGCGCAGAATCTGACGATCAATCAATGCACGTTTTACAACTTAGCAATGACCCTCATGCCGGTAAGTATATTCTTGCATCAACGGCTAAATCGGACTCAATTACTAAGTTAGTATTAACACGCTTTACGAGTGCGGGTGCTATCGATACTAGCTTTAGCGAAAGTGGCCATAAAGAAATTGCCATAGATTTAAGCGCATCTAATATAGCGTTGGTTGAACACAATAGCGGAAGCTTATTTATTGCGGGATCTAAAAGTAAAACTGACGGTGAAGAGGGCTTTATAGCTAAAGTTGATCAAAATGGTGATTTAGATACCTCATTCGCCAGTGATGGTATTTACTATACTACTATTTCAGGTGCTGAAAAGCTTAACTTAACTGATTTAGCACTTCATGATGGCGACATTGTTGCAGTTGGCTCTGTAGTTATAGCTGATACTCCTAGCTCGTTTATCATGATGCTAGATTCTGACGGTACACTTGACGATAACTTTGGTAGTAATGGAAAAATTATAGGAACACCTTTTGAATATTATGAAAGTGTTTTTATTAATGATGATAATATTTTTATTGGTGGTAAATCTGTATCAGGTGCCAGTTCAGAATTAGTAGCATTAAAGCTCGACTCCGACGGCGAGCAAACCTACAAATACACAGGTGAAACAACCACTGATACCGAGAATAAAATGGTAAAAGTTTTAGTCGACGAATCAAATAAATTATATTTAATTGCAAACGTTGTAGATACGCCTAATAAAGCCAGTATTACGCGATTACTTGCATCCGGAGTAATTGATGACAGCTATCCGTTAGGCCAATACGCGTTAGCTTCAACGGGGGATACCAAAGTAAAAAGTGCCGTTTTTGATAGCAACAACAATATTGTTTTAGTTGGTATGGGCAATAATAAAGGTATGTTGGCACGTATTTTAGCTGATGGCACAATTGACGATACGTTTGGGGCGAATAGCAGTGGATTTTATGAAGCAAGCCAATGTACCAGTACACATGTATTTACTTCAATCATCCTGCAAAATGACACCCAAGTTGTTGTAAGCAGCACTTGTAATGACACTAACTCTAACAATGTTAGTATTTCTAAATTCAATTTTGAAGCAGATGGAGCTTAGCCTTAAATTATGAAAGTTGAATTTTTTGGTGTTAGAGGCTCAATGCCTTCAGCTGGAAGTAATACACACATTTTTGGGGGAAATACCTCGTGTGTGTACATTGAACAAAGTAATGGTAAAGATCTTATTTTAGACTCTGGTACTGGTATTGTAGAACTCGGTGCACGTTTACTAGAAACACAAAGCCCTATCAATATTTTGCTAACGCATAATCATTGGGATCATATTCAAGGGTTTCCTTTTTTTAAACCTATTTACCAACCCAACCGCAATATAACCATTGTAGCTGGCAACGTTGATGATAAAAAAAGCCAAGATGCCATATTAAAGCAAATGAGTGGTTCGTACTTTCCTGTGTGTTATCAGGATTTACCTGCCAGCATTACGCTTAATACTGATTTATCGTCTCAAAAGCTATTTACACTTAACGGTTTTTTGGTTTCGACTGCTCCACTAAATCACCCAGGTGGTGGTACTGCTTATTGCATTAAAGCAGATGAAAAAAAGATAGCCTACGTTACCGACAATGAGCTAAATCCGCCAGAAAAAGCAAACACAAGTATTAGCGAATGGGTCAATTTTATTGAAGGCGCTGACTTACTAATTCATGATGCTCAATTTATAGATGCAGACTTGCCTCTTAAGCATGGTTGGGGTCATAGCACCATAGATCAGGTTGCTGAGCTTGCTATAAAAGCGAGTATTAAAAATGTGATTATTATTAGCCACGATCCATCAAGAACCGATGAACAGTTATTAGCTATAGAAAAATATTTACACACGCAGTACGCTCAACAGGTAAAAATAGAATGCGGCCGAGAAGGACGAGTTTTTGATTTTTAGTCTATCAAGGAGCGTTACTCATTAGCTCCTTAAAACCAATTACTTCAAAGCACTTTTTCATTGGCGCTGTTATTACATTATTAATTGCATCAATAGAGCTATTTTCAACTGGGTCGCTCGCAAAGTTAGTGAACCGCGTAGAAGGTATAATATACGACTCTCGGTTGTTACTAACACTTTCAGAGACGCCTAGGCATATTGATGAAACCGTTGTAATAATTGATATCGATGAAAAGAGCATGCAAGAACAAGGACGCTTTCCTTGGAGTCGCTCAAAAGTAGCTGACCTTGTTACAAAGCTTACTGATGCAGGTGTTATTGTTATTGCATTCGATATATTTTTTTCTGAACAGGAAGAAAACCCTGTTACAAAAATTATGTCTGAAATTCCTGATTTATCAAAAAAGTACACCATCCCCTTTGCTGAAATTACTAAACAAGTCGATGCAGACACAAAACTAGCAAGCGCATTATCTAAAAATGATACTGTTCTTGGTTTTTTATTGATTGATGAACAACTCACTAATCAAAACTTGCCAGCTAAAAGCAGTGTTATATGGGCAAATGCGGATCATACTAATTCACAAATAAACCAGTTTCCTGGTGCTATTGTAAATATTCCACAGTTACAAAATGCTACAACGGGTACCGGTTTTATCAATGCACATAGCGATGAAGATGGTTTTATACGTAAAGCAGCTCTTATAAATCGAGTTGGCAATAAGCTTTATCCTTCTTTAGCACTTGAAGTTGCTCGACTTTATACCCTTGCTGAAAACATAGAAACCCGTTCCAATATATTAGATGGTATAACATTATTCGAAGGTATAAAGTTTCAAGATAAGTGGATTCAAACTGATGAATATGGGCAAATATTAATTCCTTACAAAGGGCGTGCACATAGCTTCCCTTATTATTCGGCTACCGATATTTTGACCAAAAAAATTGGGTTAGAGGAATTAGAAGGCACTGTAGCCTTTATTGGCACATCGGCAATTGGACTCGCTGATTTAAGATCAACACCTGTTGGTTTACAGTATCCCGGTGTTGAGGTACATGCCAATATATTTGAAGGGTTAATGCACCCAGAGCTACTGCCATCTAAACCTAATTGGTCACTGGGAGCAAGCTTACTCATCATTACATTAACGGGTAGCGTACTGTCGTTTTTTAGCCACGGTAAGAGCGCACGTTTTATTATTGTTTTGTCTCTTACAGTCACAAGTGTCGTTATATTTTTAAACGTTTATTTATGGTCAGTGCAAAAAATTAGTTTACCTTTATTAATGCCTCTTTTACTCATCATTATATTAGCGGGTTATTACATCATTGTTGGTTCTATTGCTGAAATGAAACATAGCCGAAAAATAAAATCTATGTTTGACCAATATATGCCTCCTGAGCGTATAAATCAGATGATATTACAGGGTAAAAGTTTATCTCAAAAAAGTGAGCGAAAAAATATGACGGTGTTGTTTGCCGACATTCGTAGTTTCACTTCACTATCAGAAAGTATGTCGCCCCATCAGTTAAGTGAATACTTAAACGAATATCTTACGGCTATTACCAAAATCATATTTGATCATAACGGAACTATTGATAAGTACGTAGGCGATATGGTGATGGCATTTTGGAATGCACCACTAAAAGATGAAAACCACGCTCGCCATGGTGTTGAAGCCGCAATGGGTATGATTAACGGGTTAACGCAAGTAAATCAGTTATTTGCAGAAAACAATCAGCCTGCAATAAAAATTGGTATCGGTTTAAGTACTGGCGATATGAATGTAGGTGATATGGGTTCGGTTTACCGTAAAGCCTATACAGTTCTTGGTGATACTGTTAATTTAGGTGCTAGAGTAGAAAGCTTGACCAAATTTTATGGCGTAGCTATTCTTGTTACAGAAGAAACGATGAACGAATGCCCCCATATTTCATTTCGTTTAATAGATAAAGTACAAGTTGTCGGAAAAACAACGGCTATACAGTTGTTTGAGCCTATAAATTTTACAGATAAGCTCGATGAAGAACAGTTAAATGAAGTTAAAAAATCACAGCAGGCCATGACGCTTTTTTATAATAAAAACTGGCCACAAGCGCTTAGCTTATTTAAAGAACTACACAGCACGACCGTATTTAGCTCTGACGTTTATACCATTTTTATCGAACGTATTAAGGGCACTGATTTGCAAACACTAGCTAAGGATTGGAATGGTGCCTTCAAACATACTAAAAAGTAGTAAACATATGCGACAGCACATTAAAGACAAAACAAATCTTCAACACTTTATCGATATTAGCATTAGACTAACAACCGAAAAAAACTCGTCTAAGTTACTTGATGAAATACTGCAAGTTGTAATGTCGATAGCAAATTCTGATGCAGGCAGCATTTACTCTATTACCTCAAACAAACAACTCAAGTTTGAAACAGTAATAAACAAATCACTGAATCTTTATTTAGGCGGCACATTAGGTGGTCCTGTTGATTTTCCTAATATAGATCTTTTTATTGATGGCAAACCAAACGAAACCGCTATTGTTGCCCACTCTGCAAACTCTGGCGAAGTGATTAACATTCCTGACGTGTATGATGCCCTGCCCTTTGATATGAGCGCAGCTCGCAAAATGGATGCCCTCACGGGTTACCGCTCTGAGTCCATGCTAACAATTCCTTTAAAAGATCATGAAGATGACATTATTGGTGTCATTCAGCTTATAAATGTAAAAGATGCGCAAAATAAAAATATCCCTTTTAGTGAAGAGCTTGTCACTCTAATTCGATCTTTTGCCTCTTTAGGCGCTATTTCACTAACTAACTCAACACTAATAAAGGGAATGGAAGATCTTTTTTCGACCTTTGCTGAAACCATTGCGATGGCAATAGATGAAAAGTCTCCTCATACCGGTGGCCATTGTAAACGAGTGCCAGCACTCACGTTAATGCTAGCTGATGCCGTACATGATATAAATAAAGGCCCTTTGGCTTCATTTTCGATGAGTGAAGCCGACCGGCATGAACTTGATATAGCAGGCTGGTTACATGACTGTGGGAAAATCGCGACCCCCGATCACATTATGGAAAAGTCGACAAAACTAGAAACTATTTTTGATCGAATAAAATATGTAGATGCTAAATTTGAAATAATTAGCCGAGATTTAAAAATAGCGTATCAGCAAAAAATCATCTGTGCGATGAAACTGCAAAAACCTATCGAAGTTCAACAATTTGAACGCCTACTTGATACCGAGCTTAAACAGTTAGCATTAGACCGTGCATTATTACAGCGTGTGAATGTAGGGGGCGAGTTTTTAGGTGATGCAGAACTTGAGCACATTGAACGCATTGCAAACAAATACCAACTCGTTATAAATGATATTAATACACCATTGCTCTCAGCTGATGAAGTTGAAAACTTAACAATACGAAGAGGCACGTTGACCGAAGCCGAACGTGAAGTAATGAAACGTCATATGGATGTAACTAAAAATATTTTAGATGCCCTGCCGTTCCCTAAACACTTAAGCAATGTGACTGAATATGCTTTAGGTCATCATGAAAAACTTGACGGTACTGGTTACCCAAGAGGTTTAACCAAAGAGCAAATGTCGGTGCCTGCAAGGTTAATGGCTATTACGGATATTTTTGAAGCGCTATCTGCGGTAGACAGGCCCTACAAAAAAGCAAAACCGGTCAGTGAGTGTTTATTTATTTTAGGCTCAATGGTTGCTAAAAACCATCTTGATGCTGACATTTTTGCTATTTTTATTGAGTCGCAAGTCTATAAAAATTATATCAATGAATATGCTAACCCAGAGCAGCTAGATGAGATAGATTTTGATAACTTACCCGGTTACACACCTATAAGTTAGCACCTATAAGCCATGCCTTTATTCAAAATGCGCTTATTACAGCCTATACCTATCCAAACAAAAAAATGCCACCTTACGGTGGCATTTACACACGGGGTTATTTCTACTTATAGAAATCCTTTTACTTTTTATTTGTTTTTTTATGTTGTTTTATTAACAAAAAATATGTTCCCAAAGGTAGCATTTAGCGCTTTGGGTAGCAACAGTAAAAGGTAAAGTTCATATATCTGCCATATTAACGTCATAAAAAAGCGCGAAGTAAATTCGCGCTCGTATACTTAACTGCCGTTATATTTTAATACAAACGTATTTTTCTTCTAGGTACTCATCCAGCCCTTGATGCCCACCTTCTCGGCCTAAACCAGATTGTTTAACGCCACCGAAAGGCGCTACTGGGTTTGATATAACACCTTCGTTTACACCTACCATACCAAATTCAAGCCCTTCACTAATTCGGTAAATTTGCTTAATATTTTGGCTATAAAAATAGGCTGCTAGACCAAATGGTACATCGTTAGCAAGTGCAAGCACTTCACTTTCTTCATCAAAAGGAATAACCGTTAATACTGGACCAAATACTTCTTCGTGGTAAATATCCATCTCTGTAGTTACGTTGTTTACTATTAATGGGTTTTGAAAGCTGCCACCTAAGTCACTATTATCGCCAATCAACGTAGCACCTTTATCGAGTGCGTCTTGTACTAACTGCTGTACCTTCTTTTTGGCTTTAGGGTAAATGAGTGGGCCAATATCAACATCGTCTTCAAAACCATTTGCCACTTTTAACGCTGCAACCTTAGGCGTGATTTTTGACAGTACTTTGTCGAGAATATTACGCTGTATAAAGATACGGTTTGCAGCAACACATGCCTGCCCACTATTTCTAAATTTAGCCGCCATTAGCCCTTCTACAGCTTCATCTAAATCTGCATTATCAAAAATGATAAAAGGCGCATTGCCGCCAAGCTCCATCGAGGTGCGTTTAATTGTGTCTGCACATTGAGATAGCAACTGCTTACCTACACCGGTAGAGCCGGTAAATGTAAACTTACGCACGACTTCTGAGTCAGTCAGCATTTTACCTACTGTTTTGGCATCTTGTGAAACCAGTACATTAAATGCACCTTTAACAAAACCAGCTTGATCGGCCAGATAAGCAAGTGCGATAGCGCATAATGGCGTATGTTCAGAAGGTTTAAGTATAAAGCTACAGCCCGCAGCGTAAGCTGGAGCTACTTTACGAGTAACCATAGCAACAGGGAAGTTCCACGGCGTAATACCAGCAACAACACCTACAGGCTGCTTAAAGCTGGTTAAACGATGCGAGTTATCTGTTGGCGGAATTACATCTCCGTAACTACGTTTGGCTTCTTCTGCAAACCATTTGATAAAACCTGCACCGTAGTTAATTTCGCCAAGGGATTCTTTGAGCGGCTTGCCTTGCTCTTTGGTCATTAACTCTGCAAGTGTTTGTTTGTGTTTTATAACTAACTCATACCAGCGCATCAGCGTTTCGCTTCGCTCGGTCGCATTTGTCGCTTTTAATTTAACAAAAGCCCCTTGAGCTGCTGTTATTGCGCTATTTACACCCTGCTCGTCAATATCGCTTACTTCAACAATACTTTTTTCGGTCGCGGGATCGTTAACGCTAAAGTGCGTATCAGTTTTATAAAATTCGCCGTTAATAAATGAGTCTGAGAAAATAAGATTACTCAAAATAAACCTCCGAAATAGATTTTAGGGATTGGGTTGAACTCGTAGCAGCGGGTTTACCCCGCGTTTATATAATCTGAAAAAATACGTGATCATTTTGATGTTCAAGTTTGAGATTAGAAAAATTTAACTTAAAACGTTTGAGATTTAAAAACGCGACATAAAGTCGCTGCTACGTATTTATAAATGCTTTCTTGAAACAAAAAAGCCGCTGTATCAAACAGCGGCTTTTAATATATACATCGTTAAAAACTAGTGCTCTTCATTAACGATATTGAGATTGTACTTAGGTATTTCAACCACTAAGTCTTCATCTCTTATAATTGCTTGGCAACCAAGGCGTGACTCAGGCTCTAAACCCCATGCTTTATCTAGCATGTCATCTTCTAGCTCATCACTCTCTTGTAGTGAATCAAATCCTTCACGAATCACTAAATGACACGTAGTACATGCACACGACTTTTCGCAGGCATGTGCAATGCTAATGCCATTTTTAAGTGCAGCGTCGAGTACCGTTTGGCCTGTAGGAGCTTCAATTGCAGCGCCGTCAGGACATAATTCAGGATGTGGAAGAAAAACAATTTGTGGCATTCTAATCTCTCTTAAATGTTGTCTACTGACTGCCCTGTAAGGGCCTTTTTAATTGATGCATCCATTCTACGCGATGCAAAGTCGCTACTCGCATTATCGACTTTTTCGATAGCTGCTTTAATTTCGCCAGGCTCTTGTGCATTTTCGCGCACTTTTACCAGTTCTGCAATTTCAGCGCGTAAGTTAGCAAGTTGCATATCGTCAAGTAATGCAGCATCGGCTGCAAGTGATGCATTAAGCGCTTCTATTACGCGTAATGCTTCTACTTGTTGCTCTTTAAGCATACGTGCTTGCATGTCGCCTTTAGCGTTGCTCATTGACTCTTTTAGCATGTTAGCTACTTGGTCGTCAGATAAACCAAACGAAGGTTTAACTTGAATTTCAGCTTGTACGCCTGTTGATTTTTCCATTGCTGAAACACTTAATAGGCCATCAGCATCAACTTTAAAGGTTACACGAATATGCGCAGCGCCTGCCGCCATTGGTGGAATACCTTTTAAGCTAAACTTAGCAAGCGAACGACAATCATCAACAAGCTCACGCTCGCCTTGCAGCACATGTAATGACATAGCTGTTTGGCCGTCTTTAAACGTCGTAAATTCTTGCGCGCGTGCTACCGGAATCGTCGTATTGCGCGGAATGATTTTTTCAACCAAACCACCCATCGTTTCAAGACCTAGCGATAACGGCAATACATCAAGCAATAGCATGTCAGAATCGGGCTTATTGCCAATTAACACGTCGGCTTGAAGCGCAGCACCTAAAGCGACAACACGATCAGGGTCGATTGAAGTTAGCGGCTCTTTATCAAAAAAGCTTTGTACTTGGCTACGTACCAGTGGCATACGGGTTGAACCGCCTACCATAATAACTTGCAGTACTTCGTCGTTTTCTATGCCAGCATCTTTTACAGCACGACGACACGAACGCAGTGTTTTTTTAACGAGAGGCATAGCCATTTCGTCAAACGTTTCGCGTGTTACTTCTACTGTGTATTTTTGATCGTCAAACTCAAGACCCACGTTTACTTTAGCGTATTGGCTTAATGCTTCTTTACACGCTTTTGCTTTATTAATAAATAAACGTAAAACCGAAGGTGACAACGCTGACACACCAGTTTGCTGCTTAAAGTAATCAACAAGTAGTGAGTCAAAGTCATCGCCGCCGAGGCTTGAGTCGCCGCCAGTTGCCATTACTTCAAACACACCTTGGTGTAATCTAAGTACGGATATATCAAATGTACCACCGCCTAAGTCGTAAACAGCAATAATACCTTCTTGACCTGAATCTAAACCATAAGCAACCGCTGCTGCTGTTGGCTCATTTAATAGACGTAGTACGTTAATACCAGCCAGCTCTGCGGCATCTTTAGTACTTTGGCGCTGTGCGTCATCAAAGTACGCTGGTACTGTAATTACAGCCCCTAAAATTTCTTGGTTGCCAAAACTTTGCTCAGCTCGTGCTTTTAATGCAGCTAAAATATGGCTTGATGCTTTAATTGGACTGATTTTACCTGCCGCAGTTTCTATTGCTAGCGCACCATTGTGCTCACAGAACTCATACGGTAGTTGCCCATAACTTTTCTCTATTTCAGCCTGAGTTTTACCTAAAAAACGCTTAACCGAAATAAGTGTATTAGCAGGGTCTTGCGTTGCTGCTTGTGCAGCCTCTGCGCCAACAGTAATACCGCCTGCTTGATAACGAACAACCGACGGTAACATAGCCGCGCCAAGATCATCAGTTAACGTGCGGGCTTCGCCACTTTGTACTGTTGCAACTAATGAGTTAGTTGTACCAAGATCAATACCAATAGCTAGTTTATGTTCGTGTGGTGCCGCGCTCTGCCCCGGCTCAGCAATTTGCAATAATGCCATAATGCTCTTTAAACTCGTGTTGCTCGCTTTGCAGCAAGTAATTAATCGTCAAATAAACTGTCTTCAATACGCTCTAGTTCGTCACGTAACTTATAAACAAACTTCAGTTTACGAATATTATCTGCGGCAAGTTGATATTGCTGCTCATCGTTACTTGCTAGTTGTTCGGCAAGTTGTGCACTGTACTGCGTGTTTAGTTGCTTAATTTGTTTTTCAAAATTTGCAATGGCGGTATCAGGATCGCGCGACGATGTTAGCTCTTCAAGCTCTTCGCGAAGTTCCATTTGCTGCATTAAAAACATTGGATCTTGCAAGGTTTGCTGCTCTGCACGAATATCAACGCCTAGCTCGCTCAGCATATATTCAGCACGTTTTACTGGGTGCTTTAATGTTTGTAGCGCATCGTTAATTTCGGCGGCGCTTTGCACTGCCATTAACTTATCGCGGCTGCTCGCATTCGCGTGGCGATCTGGATGTACAGTACGCTGTAATTCCAAGTAGTGCTTGTTAACCGTTGCTAAATCAATATTGTAATCAACTGGTATTGCAAATAATTCAAAGTAACGCATAACTTCAACCAATAATATTCAGAAATAACAAAGCCCTACATTAACTGGCAGGGCTTATTTATACTACAAAGATATTTTAAGCTTAAACGGTAAAGCTTTCGCCACAACCACACTCATCTGCTTGGTTAGGGTTTCTAAATTTAAACCCTTCATTTAAGCCTTCTTTAGTGTAGTCGAGCTCTGTGCCATCGATGTAAACTAAGCTTTTAGCGTCAACAATTAATGTGACACCTTTAGCCGCAAAAGTTTCATCGTCTTCGTTTAAATCGTCAACAAACTCAAGTACATAAGCAAGACCTGAACAGCCCGTCGTTTTAATGCCAACGCGCAGGCCTAAACCTTTACCGCGGTTTGCTAAAAATGATTGTACGCGGTTTGCTGCCGCATCTGTCAATGTCACTGCCATGAGTTTCTCTTCTTACTTCGCTTGTTTGCTTTTGTAGTCTGCAATTGCTGCTTGAATTGCGTCTTCGGCTAAAATTGAACAGTGAATTTTCACTGGTGGTAATTCAAGCTCTGCACTGATATCAGTGTTTTTAATTGTCGCTGCTTCATCTAGCGTTTTGCCTTTAACCCACTCTGTTACAAGTGAAGATGAAGCAATTGCGCTACCACAACCGTAGGTTTTGAATTTTGCATCTTCAATAACGCCTTCGGCAGATACTTTAATTTGCAATTTCATTACGTCACCACATGCTGGTGCGCCTACCATACCCGTTGCCACTGACGGATCGTTCTTATCTAGAGTACCTACGTTACGTGGGTTTTCTACGTGGTCGATTACTTTATCACTATAAGCCATTATTCTATCCTCATTACCTGCTAGGGTATGTGCTCACACTATTAGTGGTGAGCCCATTCAACTGAATCTAAATCAATACCTTCTTGATGCATCTCCCAAAGTGGAGACATCTCACGTAGGCGACCGATAGAGTTTTTCATTAATTCGACGGTGTAATCAATCTCTTCTTCGGTAGTAAAGCGACCAATACTAAAACGAATTGAGCTATGTGCTAATTCGTCGTTACGGCCAAGTGCACGTAATACATAAGAAGGCTCTAAGCTTGCAGATGTACAGGCTGAACCTGACGATACTGCAATGTCTTTTACTGCCATAAGTAACGACTCACCTTCAACAAAGTTAAAGCTGATGTTTACAATGCCAGGTACTGATTGGTCTTGCGTGCCGTTAAAGTATACTTCGTCCATATCAGCCATAATGCCGTCGATTAAACGATTACGTAAGGCGCTGATGTGTGCGTGATCTTTTTCGAAATCTTGCTTAGCAATTTTAAACGCTGTACCCATACCCACTAATTGGTGAGTAGCTAGTGTACCAGAGCGCATACCGCGTTCATGTCCGCCACCGTGCATTTGCGCTTCAAGGCGAGCACGTGGTTTACGACGAACGTAAAGTGCACCAACACCTTTAGGGCCATACACTTTATGTGCAGAGAACGACATAAAATCAACTTTAAGCTGTTGCACGTCGATTAGTACTTTACCCGCGCTTTGCGCTGCATCTACGTGGAACATAATTTTACGTTCGCGACACATTTCGCCAATAGTCGCGATATCTTGAATTACACCTAGCTCGTTATTAACGTGCATAATGCTTACAAGTACTGTGTCGTCACGCATTGTGTCGGCAAGTTTTTGTAAATCAAGTAGGCCGTTTTCTTCAACGTCCATATAAGTTACTTCAAAACCTTGGCGCTCAAGCTCACGACATGTGTCGATTACAGCTTTATGCTCAGTTTTAGCGGTAATAACGTGCTTACCTTTTTTCTTGTAAAACTGTGCTGCACCTTTAATAGCAAGGTTATTTGATTCTGTTGCACCCGATGTGAAAACAATTTCACGTGGGTCTGCATTAATTAAATCAGCAATATCTGTACGTGCTTGGTCAACAGCTTCTTCTGCTTGCCAACCAAAACGGTGTGAGCGTGACGCAGGATTACCAAACTTACCGTCCATTGTCAGGCATTGCATCATTTCTTTAGCAACACGTTCGTCAACAGGCGTGGTCGCTGCGTAATCTAAATAAATCGGTAACTTCATTTCTCTCTCCGCTGCAGGTCAACCTTAAAGTTGACAGCTTACTTGAATGTTTTCCAACTGCTTAATTGCATTATTAATACTGTTATCTTGGCGCGATGCTATTTCTTTCACATCTGATTTTTCCACCAATTCAGCAAGGGTAATATTATTCAAAAATTCTTCTATGCGTGCGCTTAAGTCTGACCACAAATTATGTGTTAAACAACGCATACCACTCTGACAGCCGGTATCGGCACCTTGGCAACGTGTTGCATCGACCGATTCGTCTACGGCGCTAATAATATCGCCAACAGAGATAACGCTCGCTTCACGCCCTAGTAAATAACCACCACCAGGTCCACGAACAGAACTTACTAGGCCATTTTTACGTAAACGAGCAAATAATTGTTCAAGGTAAGACAAAGAAATTTCTTGTCTTTGTGAAATATCAGCAAGGGCTACAGGACCTACACCTGTGTGTAGTGCAACATCCAGCATAGCTGTAACGGCATATCTGCCTTTTGATGTTAACTTCATAACGCCCCCTGCACAAAAGAGTGCAAATTTTAATTACCAGAGTAAATTAGTCAAGTATTATCACTTGATAAAAATTTGATTTAGAAACTCTTACTTTTAAATTGTAGAGTTAACAAATTTTCAATACTTGACCTCTTTGGTCAAGTATTACAGCCATTGTAATTACCTGAGTAATTTAGTCAAGTATTAGCGCGTTAATTAGTCTAGGTCTTTTATAACTAATAGCTATACCTAAGTTACTTAGGGATAGCCTTATTAATTGAGGTGAGAATACCGCGTAAAATATTCATTTCAGCATCTTCAGGGTGAGCTCGGTTAAACAAACGGCGCAATTTAGTCATAACTAAACCAGGGTGTTGCTTGATGATAAAACCTGTTTTAAACAACGTGTCTTCAAGGTGATCATAAAACAGCTCTGTTTGCTTTGAGCTTGGGTAAACTGCATCGTCTTCTTCAACCTTTTTAGGTTGTTGATTTAAAAATGCCATGCGAGTTTCGTAGCTAAGTGTTTGTACGGCCATAGCTAAATTAAGCGAGCTGTACTCTGGATTAGCAGGAATACACACATGGTAATTACAAAGCTGTAATTCTTCATTAGTTAAACCACTGTTTTCACGACCAAATACTAGCGCTACAGGACCATTTACGGCTTCAGCAACGAGCTTTTCACCACATTCACGTGGTTCAACCATTGGCCACGAAAGCGTACGAGAACGCGCACTTGTGCCAATCGTTAATGTACAGTCAGCGATAGCTTCTTCAACGGTACCTACAATAACTGCATTGCCTAAAACATCAGTTGCGCCTGCAGCTAATGCACTTGCTTGGCTGTCTATTTCGCAAGCAGGATCAACTAAATAAAGTTTTGATAAACCCATGGTTTTCATGGCGCGAGCCGCCGAACCAATATTGCCGGAATGTGACGTGTTAACTAAAACAATGCGAATATCATCTAAGATCATTACTGTGCTACTTTGCTATGCCAAAAAATTGCGCAAATTCTAACATGAAAATGTAATAAGATCCTAGATTCAAAAGGCTAGATCCTATGCTCAAACCCAATATAACGATTCTTACATGGGTAAATTCTAGGGATATAACGTCGATTTGTTTTGATGCTTAAACCATTGCCGCCTTTACATAGACATCAAAACGGTTCTTTTTGGTTTTGATCTGCATACTTGGGGTTTTTTCGTTTAAGAATGGAGCGTAATCGGGGCGTTTTACAACGACACGCTTACTGGCAAGTGGGTAGGCAAAATCAAGTAGGTCGTCAGCGTCGTTGTCTGCACCAACAAGCTCTTGGAATACGCGCATTTCTTTTTTAACTAATGCTGATTTTTCGCGATGCGGGAACATGGGATCTAGATAAACAACATCAGGCATGCTTTCGCATTGAGAGAGCAAAGTATGGCTTGAGCCAAATATTAGGCTCATGTTTTCTTTCATCCACAAACCAATTTCAATATCGCTATAGGCTCGCTTTAAACCATCGTATAAAAGTGCAGCTACAACCGGGTGACGTTCATGTAATATAACTTTGCACCCTAGCGAGGCAAGTACAAAACCATCTCGCCCTAAACCAGCGGTAGCATCAAGTACAACAGGCGTTGCGCCTTTATTTAAACCCACCGCTTTGGCAATTGCTTGCCCTTTACCACCGCCAAATTTACGCCTATGGGCGGCAGCACCGGTTACAAAATCAACGTTAATTGCACCTAGTTTAGGCTCGTCGGTTTTAAATAGACTTAACCCTTTATCATCGTAATGTAAGCTAAAGCCACTGCAATTTTGCGCCCATTGGGCTAAACCAAAGCGTGTTTCTAATTCATTTAAATAAGGGCGTAACTCTTTAAAAGCACACTGAATAACCACAATAAACTCCGACGATAAAATACGCCTGTAGTATATCAACCGCTTTACTTTAAAGCACTAAAATAGCTCTATATCACTATGATGATTCGTATTGACCTTTGCGGCTTCCGCTTTAGTACGTAAATTAGATATAAGTTCATTGCGGCTTTCGGCAACTTGTTTAAGCTGATATTTGATAAAGGCTAAATCACTATTAGCCGATACAAATAACTGCATTGTTTGATCCAATTGAGATATATATAAAGTGAGATCCGCAGGGTTTGCTTGTGTTTGTTGTAGCTTAATAGCGCAGTCAAGTTCATGTAGCTGCTCTATAAACTCTTTAGTACTTTTGTTTTGCTCTACATTTTGAGTAGTTAACTGCTTAACAATATCTTGAAGGGCTGTACTTATTTGAGCTGCCTGCTCATAACTGCTTTCGCTTCTTTCCATGGTAACAACCTTCTCGTTAGTTACTTCTAATATATGCGGGAACAGATCTTTGTAGCGCCCATACAAAGCATCGTTATCAACTGGCATATTTTTTATCAAAAGGGACACTTTGGGGTAATTAATAATAGTGCTGCTACCAATATCAACAAATCGTTGAGCATTTCGATGTTGCTCAAGCAGCTCTTGCTCTAACGGGCAAACACCACTTTGCTGGCTGTAAAAAATACCTTTTCCTTGATACCAAAACACCACCACAACATCTAAATTTAAAGGAGCAAAAAAGGTAAAAAAGTATTCACTCAACGATTGAAAGTTATTAGCGTGATAACTTTGTCCAACGTAGCGCATTATACGCCCCATATCGCCTGACTCTGTCATTGCCATTTCAGCTGTTTTATTCGCTTTTACTATATCCAATTTTAGTTTTGCGCATTTTTGCCTATATTCGTAAAGTACCTTTATTCGCGCTATTAACTCTTCTGCATTAAAAGGTTTTGTAATGTAATCAGATGCGCCGACGCTATAACCTTTTACCCGATCGCTTAGCTCTATTTTAGATGAGAGAAACATAACGGGAATATCCTGAGTATTTTGACTTTGCTTTATTGTTTTACATACGTCATAACCTGACATACCTGGCATTTCAATATCGAGTAAAATAATATCTGGGTTGTATTTATTGGTTAGCCTTAATCCTTCATCGCCATCTTTTGCATGAATTATTTTACAAAACCCTGCTAAAGACTCTTCAATTATATGATGAACATACTTGTCGTCATCAATTGCCAATACCAACTTTGCCATGCCTTAGTCCATTTTATTAGGTGTGCTAAAAGCATAGTACGGTAGGATGAAATTACTAAAAATTATTAGATAATAATTTTAAAATAATAAAAAAGCGCCATTAAGGCGCTTTAATTTGATTTGTGCTAAATATTAATTTTTAAACAGCAATACCGCTATGGCGTAGTAACGCGTCGACATTTGGCTCACGACCACGGAACTTTTTAAATAATTCCATTGGCTCTTCACTGCCGCCTTTTTCTAAAATATTTTGCATGAAGGCTTGCCCTGTTTCAGCGTTAAAAATACCTTCTTCTTCAAATTTAGAAAATGCATCAGCAGAAAGTACTTCAGCCCATTTATACGAGTAGTAACCTGCACTATAACCACCGGCAAAAATATGGCTAAAACCATTTTGAAAACGGTTAAACTCAGGCGGTTTAACAATTGATGTGCGGCTACGTACATCGTTTAGTACTGCTTGAATTTGGCATTGCTCACCCACTTTGTAATCGTTATGGATTTTAAAATCGAATAACGAAAACTCAATTTGACGTAGCATTTGTACGCCTGAGTTATAGTTTTTAGCCGCTAGTAATTTATCAAGTAACTCTTTAGGTAACGGCTCACCCGTTTCATAATGACCTGAAATAAAGCTCAGGGCCTCTTCGTCATAACACCAATTTTCTAAAAACTGACTAGGAAGCTCTACCGCATCCCACGCCACGCCATTAATACCCGCAACAGGAGCAGCATCAACCTGTGTAAGCATGTGATGAATACCATGACCAAACTCGTGGAACAAGGTTGTTACTTCGTCATGAGTAAACAGCGCAGGTTTATCGCCAACCGCCTTATTAAAGTTACACACTAAATAAGCCACTGGAGTTTGTAGTTCGCCGTTAGCGCGTACTTTACGACCCATACAGTCATCCATCCACGCGCCGCCACGTTTGTGGTCGCGTGCATATAAATCGAGATAAAAACGTCCGCGTAGAGTATTGCTACTATCTACAATTTCAAAAAAGCGTACATCTTTGTGATAAGTATCAAAGTCAGTAACTTCTTTTACGCTAATACCAAATAAGCGATTAACGGTTTCGAATAAGCCGCTAAGCACTTTATTTGCTGGGAAGTAAGGACGTAGTACTTCGTCTGAAATTGCATACTTTTCTTGCTTAAGCTTTTCGCTGTAGTAACCAAAATCCCATGCTTCTAATTCAGAAATACCGTGTTTTTGCTCAGCATACGCTTTTAGCTCGGCCACTTCTTGCTCTGCTTGTGGTTTTGATTTAGCTGCTAGGTCTTCTAAAAATGAGAATACTTGTTCTGGTGTTTCGGCCATTTTAGTTGCCAGTGACTTTTCAGCATAGCTGTTAAACCCTAGTAACTGTGCAAGTTCATGGCGAAGCGCAAGCTCCTCGCTCATAATATCAGAGTTATCAAACTCACCGGCGTTAGGGCCTTGATCTGATGCGCGCGTAGAAAACGCGGTGTAAGTTTCTTTGCGTAATTCGCGGTTATCTGCGTAAGCCATTATTGGTAAGTATGATGGAAAATCGAGTGTAAATAACCAACCCTCTAATTCTTTACTTTTTGCTGTATCAGCTGCAAGTGCTAAAGCAGATTCTGGCAAGCCTGCTAAGTCACTCTCATCAGTAATATGTTTGTGCCAAGCAAGTGTGGCATCCATTACGTTGTTACCAAATTTTGAGGCAAGCTCTGATAAACGCGCGCTAATTTCGCCGTAGCGTGTTTGCTGCTCTGCCGCCAGAGCAATACCCGATAATTTAAAATCACGTAGCGCATTAGTAATTGTTTTTTGTTGTGCTGTAGTCAGCGTTTTAAATTCGTCACTGTTATAAAGCGTATTATACGCGTTGTATAAACCTTGGTGCTGACCTACAAATGTTGAATATTCAGATATTAACGGTAAGCACTGCTCGTAAGCTTCGCGTAATTCGTCGTTATTCATTACTGAATTTAAGTGCGATACAGGGGAGAACATGCGCGATAATTTATCGTCGGCTTCTTCAAGGGGTAATACTAAGTCATCCCACGTATACGAGCCTTTAGCTAACACGTCATCAATGGCTTTACGACAAAGCTCGATACCGTCTTTTAGTGCTGGTACTACGTACTCAGGCTTTATTTTTGAAAATGGTGGTAAGCCTTCAAGGCCAATTAATGGGTTGCTCATAAATACTCTCTTTGCGTTAATGCATTACATTTTAAATTGGGTCTAAAAGTAAAAAAACAACTCAGCCGCTTTTAAGTTGTTTAATTTTAATAAGGTTGCTCTAAAGCAAAACACAAATAACCCATTAATGAGTCGGCCACTTTATAACGTTCTAACACCGTATCAACTAGGTTATTACTGCATATTTGCTTTTGAGTAAGTGGGCTAATGGCTATAAAGTCTTTTCGTTTGAGCTCATCTATTAAGGGATGCTCTTTTTCAAAACCTCTTGGCGGGCGTTTTAGCGACTCTCCTGACATTTCAAATATAGATTTAAATTGCTCATCATAAATTGCTTTTTTATAGCTATTTGGGTTTTCATCTATGCAGGTTCTAATTGCGTTAAGCACCTTTGACTCTGGTCGCCAAATACCAGCACC
This sequence comes from Pseudoalteromonas sp. SA25, assembly GCF_011378705.1. Lineage (NCBI taxonomy): Bacteria > Pseudomonadati > Pseudomonadota > Gammaproteobacteria > Alteromonadales > Pseudoalteromonadaceae > Pseudoalteromonas > Pseudoalteromonas sp. SA25. Next base: position 185,989 of record NZ_WTKV01000001.1, read on the forward strand.
TACAAAACATTCGTCATTTGCTAAGTGAAAGTAAAAACCCGGGGCGTGTACGTCTTTTCCCATAAAATGGCGAAATTGAATCCCTACATTAATTTTATATGGGGTTTTATCTTTACTAAAACGCGCGTCTTTATGGATTCTCATTAAACTACCACCCACTTTTTTATCTGATGCGACAAAATGGCTAGAAACCTCAGCAAGTGGTGCTTGCATTTGCCTAATGAAATCTAAAGCTGGCTCTCTTACGTATTCCTCGTACTGTGATTTATGATCGTTAAACCAGTCTCTATTATTGTTTTTATCAAGCTGAGCAAGAAATTCGAATGTTTTTTTACTAAACATAGGTCACCTAAACACTCTTTATTTTTAAAACTTAATGTTATGCTAATGCGCATAAAACTCAACGCCTAAGGACATAAAATGACACAACACTTTGATTATATTGCAATCGGTGGTGGCAGTGGTGGTATTGCCTCTGCAAATAGAGCGGCAATGCGTGGCGCTAAAGTAGCACTTATAGAAGCAAAACACATGGGCGGCACGTGTGTAAACGTAGGCTGCGTACCTAAAAAAGTAATGTGGCACGGTGCTCAGGTTGCTGAAGCAATTAATTTATATGCCCCAGATTACGGCTTTAATGTTGAAGTTAAAGGCTTTGATTGGAGCAAACTAGTAGAAAGCCGTGAAGCCTACATTGGCCGAATTCATAAAGGTTACGACAGTGGTCTTGCTAGCAATGGCGTTACTGTAATTAAAGGTTTTGCTAAATTTGTAGATAATAAAACAGTTGAAGTAAACGGCGAGCACTACACAGCCGATCATATATTAATTGCAGTAGGCGGCCGCCCAAGCATTCCGCATATTGAAGGTGCTGAACACGGTATCGATTCAAATGGCTTTTTTGAATTAAAAGAGCAACCTAAACGCGTTGCAGTAATAGGCGCAGGCTACATAGCCGTTGAGCTTGCTGGTGTATTACATGGTTTAGGTACTGAGACACATTTATTTGTACGTAAGCATGCACCACTTCGTAGTTTTGACCCATATATTGTAGATACGCTTGTTGAAGTAATGGCTGCCGAAGGCCCTACTCTTCATACAGAATCTGTACCAAATAAATTGGTAAAAGAAGATGATGGCTCTGTAACACTGCATTTAGATAACGGCAAAACTCATAACGTTGACCAAGTAATTTGGGCCATTGGCCGCCAGCCAACAACAGATGCAATTAATGTAGCTGCTGCCGGCGTAGAAGTTAACAGCGATGGTTTTGTTAAAGTTGATGAGTTTCAAAATACCACAGCTAAAAATGTATACGCGGTTGGCGATATTATCGAAAACGGTATTGAACTTACACCGGTAGCAGTAAAAGCAGGGCGTACTTTATCAGAGCGTTTATTTAATAAAGAACTACCAGATGATTTAAAAATGGATTACAGCCTAGTTCCTACTGTTGTATTTAGTCACCCACCAATTGGTACTATTGGCCTTACTGAACAAGAAGCTATTTCTCAGTATGGCGAAGAAAACGTTAAGATTTACCAATCTGGTTTTACAGCTATGTACACAGCGGTAACTAAACATCGCCAGCCTTGTAAAATGAAGCTTGTATGTGCCGGCCCAGACGAAAAAGTAGTTGGCCTACATGGTATTGGTTTTGCGGTTGATGAAATGATTCAAGGTTTTGCAGTTGCCATGAAAATGGGCGCTACTAAAGCTGATTTTGATGCCGTTGTTGCGATTCACCCAACAGGTTCTGAAGAGTTTGTTACTATGCGCTAGGCGCTAAACTCTAAGCGCTCAATTATAAAAAGCCCTTGTTAAGTAATTAGTAAGGGCTTTTTAATGCTTGTTATATTTTGCACAACAAACCACTTAAAACGTCACATTAAAAACATCCATTCAACATTAAATAAATATCCAAGCCATTATTTTAACAGCAAAAATTTTAGACCGATAAAAAGGTTAAAAGTTTAAATTTTGTTTTGGCTTTAAAGCATTTTAACGATTAGAATCCCGCGCATTTATAGTTTCTCTTGGTTATTTATGTTTTTACTGCGATCTTTTATTTATTTATTATGCCTAGCGGGTGTTGCTCATTTAATTCAACTTGAAGGTTTTGAATTAAAACAGTATGCACTTTACAGTGAAGAAACTCTTACCGAACATATGCAAGATATTTTAACTTTTTTAAGTTGTATTTTATTTTTTTATGCTTCGCGAATTAACTTTCAACTCAAAATACCAGCTGTATTACTAGCTGCGTTATCTGCAATGATGTTTGTGAGAGAGTTTGATACCTACCTCGACTTATACTTTTTTGATGGCGCTTGGCAAAGTATCGTCTATTCAATTTTAGCTGGCGTGTTTGTTTATTTAATAACAAACAGAGGAAGTATTTTTAACTCTTTAAAAGCCTATAGCCTCACTCCTAGTTATGGAATTTGCTTATCAGGCATGGTTACTTTACTCGCATTTTCGCGAATGATGGGCAAAGGCGCATTTTGGCATTCAGTAATGGGCGATGACTACGTACGTGCAGTAAAAAACATTGTTGAAGAGGGTATAGAAACGCTTGGCTATACTCTAATCTTTATTTCAGCCATTGAGCTTGTACTCATATGCCTAACAAGAATGGCTAAAAATCACAAACATTGCACTGATGAAGTAACTCAATAGCGTTTCTCCATTTTTATTGGTTACTTTTTTTGCACTAAATTTGCTAATTGGTTTAATAAATCAATATACTGAGCCTGTTTTTATCAACTCGCGTTTAATTGGATATTATGACTAAAGATATATTACTGCATCCGTTTCTTCTTTCAATTGTAATGATCACAATTGCATTTGTACTAAAAGTACTTGTTGATAAGCTGGCTAAAAATCGCGCAGAAAAAAAAGAAAAAGATATTCGTTATATCGCACACAATATTAAGCATTTTATTAATTTTGTAATGATGATATCGCTGCTGTTTGTGTGGTCTACCGAAATTCAAAACTTTGCACTTTCTATTGCTGCTTTTGCTGTGGCGATTGTGCTTGCAACGCGTGAGTTTATTCAGTGTGTAATAGGCTTTTTTTACCTCGTAACAACTCGCCCGTTTAGAGTCGGTGATTGGATACAAGTTGGTGATTATTTTGGTGAAGTAGCTGAAACGGATTGGATAAAAACTACCATGCATGAAATTGATATACATACTTATCAATTTTCTAGAAAAACGATATACATACCTAATAATAAGCTGATTACCAGCTCTATTAAAAACTTAAACTTTGTAAAACGCTTTGTTACACATCATTTTATTATTGTCCGAAGAGAGAGCTTTAATCCGTACCCTATTCACGACACACTGACTGAGCAAGCTAAACTGTACTGCGAAGAGTTTCAAGAAGTAGCAAGCCGTTATAATTCGATGATTGAGCGCAAACTTGATGCAAAAATATCTGGCCCGGAGCCAGTAATTCACTTTGGTACAACCGATTTAGGTGAATTTAAAGCAAGCTTTACCTTGTTTTGCCCAACAGAAAAAGCACTTGAGATAGAGCATAAATTAACAGAGTGCTTTTTTGCGTTATGGTACAAAGAGGCTGAAAAAAATAAAGAGGATGAAGGAGAAGCCTAAACCTCGCCTACACAAAGTAAAAATACAAATCGTAGGTGCGAATTTATTTCGCGCTCTATTTCTAAGTCTGTATTTAAAAAGCGAGGTGTAAAACCTCACCTACAATAAACATCAAGCGCTTAGGTGCGAATTTACTTCGCGCATAGAGCCCAGCTTAAAAGTAAAAAGCGAGGTGTAAAACCTCACCTACAATAAACATCAAGCACGTAGGTGCGAATTCACTTCGCGCTTGAGTAATATTTAAGCTGTACCACCGACTGTTAACCGATCAATTTTAAGGCTTGGTTGGCCTACGCCTACGGGTACGCTTTGACCATCTTTACCACAAACACCAACACCTTTATCAAGTGCTAAGTCGTTACCAACCATAGATATTTGCTGCATTACTTCTGGTCCATTACCAATAAGCGTTGCGCCTTTAATTGGTTGGGTAATTTTACCATTTTCGATTAAATACGCTTCTGATGCGCTAAATACAAACTTACCTGAGGTTATATCAACTTGTCCGCCGCCAAAGTTAGGCGCGAATACCCCTTTTTTAACTGAGCTGATAATATCGGCTTGGCTGTGCTCACCACCTAACATGTAGGTGTTAGTCATGCGAGGCATTGGTAAATGCGCATACGACTCACGGCGTGCGTTACCTGTAGGGCTTACACCCATTAAACGCGCGTTTAGCTTATCTTGCATATAGCCTTTTAAAATACCGTTTTCGATGAGTACGTTGTAAGCGGCTGGTGTGCCTTCATCATCCACATTAAGTGACCCACGGCGATCGGCCATGGTGCCATCATCAACAACAGTACACAGCTCAGATGCTACTTTTTGGCCCACTTTACCACTAAACGCAGACGCGCCTTTGCGGTTAAAGTCGCCTTCAAGTCCATGCCCTACTGCTTCGTGTAAAAGCACGCCAGGCCAACCATTACCAAGTACAACTTCCATCGTGCCTGCAGGTGCATCAATAGCTTCAAGATTTACTTTAGCTTGGCGTACAGCTTCTTCAGCAAATTCCATCCAACGTGGTTTACCATCAACAAGTTCTTTAAAGTAACCATAATCTAAACGTGCACCACCACCTGCGCCACCGCGTTCACGGCGACCATTTTTTTCAAGCAGCACTGAGCAGTTTAAACGAATAAGCGGGCGAATATCGGTGGCAAACGTACCGTCACTTGCTGCGATTAATACTTCTTCGTATACCGCCGACATTGAACTAATTACTTGCTCTGCATCGGGTGCTAGTTCACGAATATAGTTTTCAAGTTCGCGTAATAAACTCACCTTGTCGGTATCGCTCATACTCGAAATTGGCTGATGCGGTGCAAACTGCTCTTTAGCTTTAACATCACTAAATACTTTAATCGCTCTATCTTCGCCAGCATCTGCAATACTACGTGCTGCTGTAGCCGCTTTATTAAGTGCTTCAAGATTTATTGCATCAGAGTAAGAAAAACCTGTTTTTTCGCCGCTTACAGCACGTACCCCAACGCCACGTTCAACGTTATAAGAGCCTTCTTTAACTAAGCCGTCTTCAAGCACCCAAGATTCGTGGTGGCTTGATTGAAAATATAAATCGGCGTAATCCACTTTATGCTGATGTATGTAAGCGAGCGTTTTTTCGAGCTCTTCTCTATTTAGCTGGCTGTCGTGTAGTAAATGCTGTTCAACCGAATTCATAATAAATGCTCTCTAAATCGTTGATGAGACTGCACGGGCATATCTCGTCTAATTTTTTGTAACTGGTCTAAATCTGCGTTGCAGCTTATAAAACCGGTGCCTGTTGGCAATTCACTCAGGATACTTCCCCAAGGCGAAATAATAATACTGTGGCCATATGTTTGTCGGCCATTTTCATGTGTACCGTACTGAGCTGCTGCAACTACATAACATTGTGTTTCTATTGCGCGAGCTGCTAATAATGGCTGCCAATGCGCTTGTCCTGTGACGACTGTAAATGCACTTGGTACTAAAATAATATCGGCGCCTTGGCGTACTAGTTCGTTGAATAAGCCACTAAAGCGCAGATCATAACATACTGTTAAGCCTATTTTACCAAAGGGAGAATCAACAACAACCACATCGCTACCTGCTTGGGTAAAATCTGACTCTCGATAGCTACCTGTTTGATCATCTACGTTTACATCAAATAAATGTATTTTGTTATACGTTGCAACCAGCTCGCCTTGATTATTATATAAGTGCGATGCTGCATAATATTTATGTTCGTTAAATGGCTCAGGCATTGTCCCTGCATTTAACCAAATATTATGGTGTTGGCACAATTCACTAAGTTGTAGTTTGTATCGCTCAACTTGCTTAGCAACACGTAACGTATCGTTACCACTTTTACTAAACACTAAAAAAGCCTCAGGCAAACAAACAAGTAATGGTCTTGTTGCGGGGAGTGTTTTAAGTGCACGCTTTAAGCTTGCTATGTTGTCATCAGGGCTTAGCCCTGAACACATTTGCAGGGCAACTATTGTGGGAGTGCTTAGTATTTCAGTTTTGTTCATTGCGTTACTGTTACTTGTGCATCTTTAAGTTTTAAATCGACTGATGCTTGTGGCTGATTTTGCGCAGCTTGAGGAAGCGTAACTTCACGACTTTTTCTGTCGAGTTCTTGAACAATAGGATCGTTCATTTTACCCGTTACTTTAAAGTTGATCTCTGAGATGACACGCGCAGAATGAATAACTTTATCAATTGCTAAGGCAGCAAGCCCTGTTACTGGGTTTACCATCCATGCAACTATAACCGGAATACTCGAGGTTACCTGCGGCGCTACAGCAAGATCATAATCTATATCAAGCGTGTTTAAATTTGCATAACCTTTAATGGTTAAATCGGCGGGTACGCCGTCCATTTTGGTATCTTTAGTGTAAGCAATACCGTTTTCTAACTGCATAGTGCCTTGCATGCTGTTATAAAAAAAGCCCTTTGAAAACACATCTCTAAAATCAAGTTTCAGCTTGCGTACTAATGAATCAAGGCTCAGTAACGAAAATACGCGTGCCCCGCCATCGCTAACTTCAGTTAAGTGACCTTCTCCTAAATCCCAAGCTATCTCGCCACTTAAACTTTTCACATCAAAATCATAAGGTGCTGCTTGCCAAGTAAGATCATAATTTAGATCGGCTTTTGAGTCTTTAATCGCGGAGGTTATATCAAACTCACCAAACAGTGCGCCTATGTCATCACTTTTAAGCTCGCCACTTAGCGTTGTTAATCCATTTTGCCACTGCCCTTTAGTGCGCAGTAAATGATCGCCTTTATCGACTACAAGTTCTGATATTGATAAACGCTCTCCATCACCTAATAATGACGCACTCACTTTATCAAGTTGGTAGCGGTCAATTTTGCAATCACTACATTCAAACTCAATGGCAGGTATTTTAGTAAGCCAGCTCAAGTCTTTCTCAGGAAGTACATCTGTTATTTCAAGTACTTGCTCATTGTGCGGTGCAAAATTAAGCCTTAAGTAATCGGCATTAATTCGTATGGGCTGGCTAGGCTGTGATGTAGGGATAAAAACCCCAGCTCTAAGTTCTTTAGCATTTAGCTTTAGGTATAAATCGTCTTTTGATGGTGCTAAACGCATTTCAAAATCATTAAAGATGATGTTACTCGCATCAAGCATACCTATATTTGCGACCACCTCATTAAGCGGTGGCATAATCCCTTTTGATTTTTTATCTGGGTTTGCTTTACCTGCTTTAATTATTTGATCAATCAGATCAAACCAAGGCACTAATTCACTCTGCTCAAGATTTATATTTACGCTTAAGTCTTTTTGGTTTAATCCTAAATCTTGTTTTCCGAGCACAAAATGGACATTACTAAACTGTGATTTTCCATTTTCTAAAATAGCATTAAAGTAAAACTGTTGATTAGCGTTTGCTGTAATGAGATTAGAAATATCATCACCTTGAACTACTGCATCAAGTGCCCACGCTTGTTCGCTATTTTTATTATAAGGTGCGGGTAAGTTACTCGTTAAGCCAAGTAGTTCTGAGTTTACCTGTGCACGGTAATTAAAGCCTTGTTCGGTAAAATTAAGTACTAAACCAATATCAACATCGCTTTGCCCACTTAAATAATTTTTTAATATACCTTGTCCACTATCTATTAGTGTATCAGCGTCAATTTTGGCGTTTATATCTATGTTTGCTTGGTAATTTTTAGCATCACTTTTACTGCTGTAATTAATATTTAGCGGCATACCCAACCACTTCGCAGTCGCATTTTTAAGTGTGATGTTGTCGTTTTTAAAATTAAGCTCGCCAGTTAAGTTTTTAAGCTCAATACCTGGCGTTGCTATAAATACTGGCAAATCATTTAAATTAACTTTGCCGCTAACACTGGCTCCACCTTTAAACTTAGAGCCTACTAAAAGCTCAATACTGGCATCGGCTTCGCCTTTGCCCTGTACAACTTTAAAAATTTCAGCAAGAGGTTTGGCAATAGGTGTCGCGGCAAAAAAATCATGTAACTTTTCCATTTGTGCTTTTTTATCAATTTGCACAATAAGTTCATCAGCATGCATTAAATCTGCAATGCTTACCTGTACACTATTACCAATATCTAAATTAACCAACTTACCTTGCTGGCTATATATGTCCATACGCTCATTATCAAAATGTAGCTGTACGTCGGCATTGGTGACCAAAGGCCAATCAGGATCAAACTCATAGGTTGCGTTGTCTATTTGCGCTAATACACCAAACTGGCCACTGCCATCGGTGAATGGAAAGCCCGATAAAGGACCTGCAAATAAGACTTGTGCTTTAGATACTTCTCCGCCTTTAATTGCCCCATTTAAATAGCTAACGAGCTCAGGGCTCATTGCTTTTAATGGGAAATAATGACCTGCAATTTTGGCATCTGGGGCGAAGGCTTCAGCGTAAAGATCTAATCGAGGATCATCTGTTAGACTAATTTGTAATTCTGCAGCAAGAGTAACTTCATCATTATCAAACCATATATTGTCACTACTTATATGCCAGCCATCATCTCGCTTAGCTAAATCTAGCTCTACATTTAGCTGATTATAATTTATGTCGTTACTAAAGCTTTCGCCTGTAACTAATGTGCCATTTTCGCCAAATAAATTTATTCGACCACTACTTTGATTAAGTAAACCATTTACTCTAAGTCCTTGTGCTGCAGGTACCGATCTTAATTCTTGCCAACCAATATTGTCAGCCTCAAACCATAATTGCCATTGCTGTGCATTAGAAAAATTTAAATAAGCGTGATCTATTTGCCCGCTAGGTTGGCGCTCTAAAAATGGTTCAAGTGCATCAAAATTACTTAGCCCTGCTAGGTTACTCAGTAATTCAAAATCAACTTGATGGAGCCACACTTCATTTTTCGCCCCTAGTTGAGCTTCAAACTCTAAACTTGGCCATGCTTTATCGTTACTATTAAATGTTAAACCGGTGCTTTTTAAGTGCCAGCTATTTTGCTCGGGATATAGATGGAATCCACCTTCACTCAAGCTAACTTGTTGGCTTTGCTCTTCTCGCTGCCAACGCACAAAGCTTGGTAGCCACTGCATTTTTATATCGCTTACAAAACCTTTATCTAGTTTTAGCCACGCTTGTAAATTAATATCGCTATGCAGTTGTTGCTTTTGCGTATTTATATATTGCGCTAACCAGTTAGATACATCGACCTTATTAGCCTGCACATAAATGTCGCCCGCAACTTGCTCTAGGGTATCGCCAGTAAGTGCTATTCGCGCATCAAAATCACCGACCGAAATACCCGGCAATGCTAAGCTCCCACTACCAAGATGCTGCTCATCTTCATTTTGCCAAACAATATTTTTGAGGAGTAACTTACGCTCTTTACCGTCTTCTAGAACAAAGTTAATACTGGAATTTTCTATTGCAAAATGACCCGTTTCACCCAAAAACAGTTCTTCAATTAGCTCTTTTTGCTCAAAAGAGACTTCGTCGTTGTCACCGGTTTTAAATAAATTGGTGATATTTACACTGGTATGAAAACCATTAATAACAAAATAATTAGATCTAAGTTGCAGTGCTTTTAAGCTTTCCCATAAGTTTAGCTCTAAGCTGGTTTTAGCAATGGTGAGTGATATTGGTGCAGTTTCGTTATCTTTAAACGATAAATTCTCTAGTACTAATGCAGGACCACTGCCCTGCCAACTTGCTGATATTTCGCCAATAGATAAGCTTATTTCAAACTTTTCGTGTAAATAGCTTTCTATATTACCTTTGTATTCGTTTGCATACGGGAGGGTATATTTTAAAATTGAAACAATAACGGCCAGTAATACCAAAATTATGGCGCAGGTCTGCCATAACTTTCTAAAACAAAAAAAACAGACCGCTTTTGCTTTCATTACATCATTACCACATCAAACTGTTCTTGGCTGTATAAGCTCTCTGTTTGAATATTGACTTGCTTACCAATAAATAGTTCAAGCTCGGCAAGGTTATGGTACTCATCGTTTAGTAGGGCTTCGCTCACAGCAGGCGCTGCATATACCATAAACTTATCGGCAGCGTATGCTCTATTAACGCGTACTATTTCACGTAGTATTTCGTAGCAAACCGTTTCAACTGTTTTTTGCGAACCACGACCAGAACACGCAGGGCATACATCACATAAAATATGTTCTAAGCTTTCGCGTGTACGTTTACGTGTCATTTCAACAAGCCCAAGTGCTGAAAGCCCATTGATATTTGTTTTAGTGCGATCTTTTGCAAGTGCTGATTCAAGTGAATGCAATACTCGGCGCTTATGATCCTCACTTACCATATCGATAAAGTCGATAATGATAATACCGCCTAAATTACGCAGCCTAAGCTGGCGAGCAATTGCAGAGGTTGCTTCTACGTTGGTATTAAAAATTGTTTCTTCTAAATTACGATGTCCTACAAATGCACCAGTATTAACATCAACAGTCGTCATTGCTTCTGTTTGGTCAATAATTATATAACCACCAGATTTTAGTGTAACTTTACGATGTAGTGCTTTTTGAATTTCGTTTTCAACATCAAACAAATCAAATATAGGTCGCTCACCTGGATAGTATTCGAGTACTTGAGACAGTTGTGGAACAAACTCTTCAGTAAATAACTTTAGCTCTTCATGAGTAAGTTTAGAGTCAACACGAATGCGTTCCATATCTTCGCCTACGTAATCACGTAGGGTTCTAAAGGCAAGCGTTAAATCTTCGTGAAGGATGCTGGCCTTACTGGTTTTTTTGCGACGAGCCGTAATTTTTTCCCACAGTTTTCTTAAAAAACCGGCATCGTGTCGTAATTCTGCTTCGCTAGCACCTTCGGCTGCTGTACGTACAATAAAGCTGCCATTTTCATCGCCATATTCTGCGACTATTTTTTTAAGGCGTGAACGCTCTTCTTCAGTTTCAATACGCTGACTAACCCCTACATGGGTCGCATCTGGCATAAACACTAAATAGCGAGAAGGAATAGTTATATCAGTGGTGAGTCTTGCGCCTTTAGTGCCTAGCGGATCTTTTACCACTTGCACCATAATGTATTGGCCTTGACGAACTAACTCTCTAATATCTTGTACTTTTTTTATTGGTACGTCGTCTACGCCTTCAACAATAGAGGCACTATTTACAATATCGGATGCATGCAAAAATGCCGCTTTTTCAAGGCCGATATCAACAAAAGCAGCCTGCATACCCGGAAGTACGCGGCTTATTTTTCCTAGGTAAATATTGCCTACAATACCTAGATTACCAATTCGCTCTAGCTGTATTTCTTGCAGTACACCGTTTTCTATTAGGGCAACACGGCTTTCGCTCGGTGTGACATTGATCAGTAATTCTGTACTCATGTTACCTTCTTAAGAATGTTTTTAATAATTGTTCGGTTTCATATAAAGGTAAGCCTACAACAGAAAAATAGCTACCCGCAATGTGAGTTACAAAGCGACCACCTAAACCTTGGATACCGTAGCCACCAGCTTTATCTTGTGGCTCATTAGAATCCCAGTAGGTATTTATTTCTTCATCAGTTAAAGTTTTAAAGGTGACATCTGTGCTTACAACACCGCTAAGCACATCATTTTGCGTCGCAAATGCAACTGCGGTAAGTACTTGATGTGTGTTACCTGATAAACGTTTTAATGTGTGTATAAAATCGTTTTTATCACGAGGTTTACCCAGTGATTCATTATCGATAACAACCACGGTATCACTACCAAGTACAGGGCGATCGGTATATCCAAGCTCTACACCGCTTTGGGCTTTCAAGCGAGCTAAACGCTCAACAAGTGCTCTAGGTTGCTCGTTTGGAAGTGGACTTTCATCTGCATCAACACTAAATTGTGTAAATTCGACACCTAATTGGCTTAATAACTCTTTACGACGGGGAGAGGCTGATGCCAAATATACTGCGGTAGTCATTACCTGATCCTAAAATGTCTGCGATATTTACGAAGTAGTAAAAACACCCAAAACCAACTAACCATTCCGGTTGCTACTGGCCATAAATACTGTGGATTAAAGTAAACCCCTAACAAAAAGTGATTTAGCCAAAACTGCATTAAATGATACAGCGTTAAAAACAAACCAATTAATAAGCTTTGTTGCCAAAGCGAAAAGTTACGAATTTTTTGAAAGTTGCTCGCGGTTACAAATATACATATTGAAAATGTAAGCGAGTTCACACCTAGCGGTGAGCCAGATGCTAAATCTATTAATAAACCAACAACCCAAGCAGTACCAATATTTAAACGATGCGGTACTGCCAACGACCAATACATAAGTACAAGTAAAACCCAGTCAGGTCTAAATGGTTCAAACGAAAAAGGGAGCGGCATTAATGCCATTATTAACGCAAAAAAGATACTTAGCGCAATTAACAATGAATAACGGTTAATCATCGCTGATTTGCTCCTGTTGATTACGCCATAAAATAACCAGCAAACGAATGCGATCTAATTGCGCAATAGGTTCTGCAAAAACTTGTGCAAACGGGCGGCCTTCATCACGGTTTATTTCGGTTACTACAGCCACCGGGTATCCCTCTGGGAATGTGCCACCTAATCCTGATGTAACAAGTACATCGCCAATTCGCACATCTAAGCTGTGCGGAACGTGAGAGAGCTTAACGACGTTAATTTTACCTATGCCCTCAACAACCGTTCGCACATCGTTACGCAGTATACGCACAGGTGTGGCATGCGTAGTGTCGGTCATGAGCAATACGCGTGACGTAGTTGACCCTACTTTAGTTAATTGCCCTACTACACCCATCTCATCAATGACGGCTTGGCTTTCACTAAGTCCATCGGTGGTACCACGATTTATAACAACTTGATGGCTATACGGATTTGAATGCACAGAAAGTACTTGAGCAATAATTTTACGATTTGATTGCTTTGCAGATGAGCCTAATAAGGCGCGTAGTTTTTGATTTTCTCTGGCTAGAAATTGATACTGCTGAAGTTGCTCGCTTTGTAGCATTTGCTTTTTTTTCAGCGCTTCATTTTCAGTAAGAAGTTGCTCTCGCGTATGCAGGCTTTTAGCACTTAAGCTAAATAATTCGTAGGGTAAATTAGCAACATAAATTAGTGGGCTAACTAAGGTATTGAGGCTGGTACGAACAACGGTACCACCTTGCGTATATCTGTCTCCAACAATGAGTACGATACTCAAAAGCACTGCGACAAAAAGTCGCAGTTGCAAAGAGACTGTGCGTCCAAACATTAATTTCATTAGTCGTAACTAAAAACGTCACCACCATGAACATCGATCATTTCAAGTGCTTTACCACCACCACGTGCAACACATGTAAGTGGATCATCAGCAACAACAACCGGAATACCCGTTTCTTCCATTAATAAACGGTCTAAATCTTTTAACAATGCGCCACCGCCAGTAAGTACCATACCGTGTGCAGAAATATCTGATGCCAGCTCTGGTGGTGATTGCTCAAGCGCAACCATTACTGCACTCACAATACCCATTAATGGCTCTTGTAGAGCTTCTAGGATTTCGTGTGAGTTAAGTGTGAATGAACGCGGAACACCTTCAGCAAGGTTACGACCGCGCACTTCAATTTCGATTGGCTCATCAGTTTTAAACGCAGAACCAATTTGATGCTTAATATTTTCAGCTGTCGCTTCACCAATTAAGCTACCAAAGTTACGGCGTACATAATTAATGATAGCTTCGTCAAACTTATCACCACCAATACGAACAGATGATGAGTAAACAACGCCGTTAAGTGAAATAATAGCAACTTCAGTTGTACCACCACCAATATCAACAACCATAGAACCGGTTGCTTCTGATACTGGTAAGCCTGCGCCAATAGCTGCTGCCATTGGTTCTTCAATTAAGTAAACTTCACGAGCACCTGCACCCATTGCAGATTCACGTATTGCACGTTTTTCTACTTGAGTAGCACCACACGGTACACAAATTAGTACACGCGGACTTGGACGCATAAAGTTATTGTTATGCACTTGTTTAATGAAGTGTTGTAACATTTTTTCTGTTACAAAAAAGTCAGCAATAACACCGTCTTTCATTGGACGAATCGCTTTTATATTACCCGGTGTACGACCTAACATAAGCTTTGCTTCTGTACCTACAGATGCAACACTTTTAGGTCCACCAGCACGCTCTTGGCGGATAGCAACAACAGAAGGTTCATTTAATACAATGCCTTCGTCTTTTACATAAATTAGGGTATTGGCTGTACCCAAGTCGATCGATAGATCGTTAGAAAAAATACCACGGAGTTTTTTAAACATGAGGCTGGATGACCTTTGAAATACGTTCTTATATTAGCTGCCTCACTTTAACATGCTCAACTATATGAGCAATATAAAGCGCAGCGCCTTTGTGAATTTGTGAAAAAAGGAAGCAAAGCTTCCTTAATTGAGTTTTATCGTTCGCGAACTAAGCGAAAACCAATGTAGTTAGATCTAAAATCAGGCGCTAAAATTAAACGCGTAGATGCACGAGCAAGGCTTGGTGCAAAGTTCCACGCTCCGCCTCTTACTGCTACATCAGACTCACCTGATTCTTTATCGGTCCATTCCCATACATTGCCTACGGTATCGTATAATCCAAATGCATTTGGAGAAAAAGAACCTACTGGTGATGCACGTCTGTTTGACCATTCACTACCACACCAACCACAGTTAGCTAGGTTTTTACCAATTTCGTTACCCCAAGGGTATTCTGTTTCAGTTCCTGCGCGTGCTGCGTATTCCCACTCAACTTCGTTAGGTAAACGAAATTGCTGTCCTGTTTGACCAGATAACCACTCAGCGTAAGCTTTTGCATCGTTATAAGTTAAACATACAGCAGGAAAGTCACTGCCTTGCTCAAAACCAGGATTACGCCAATTTAAATTTGCTTCCCATACTGGTTCGCCATTTAAATAATACGCACACCCTTTATTTTTTTCCGCTTGAGTTTTATAACCTGTATTTGCTACAAACTTTTCGTAGGCACCCACGGTTACTTCTTTACTTTGCATAGCGAAAGAATTTGCTATTACTTTTTCAATTACTGGACGTTCATTAGCTAAACCATTGCCGTTAATATCGCCCATTTTAAATTTGCCTGCAGGAATAACGACAACCGGCGTTTCAACGTTTGCATTTAATACATTAACGTTTTCACTAACCTGGCGTGTTGTTACTTCTGGTTGCTCTCGAGTATAGGTCGGTGCAGCAATCGACTTAGGCTTTTTTACTAAATTTGCATTAATTGTTTGCGCTTTATTCAAATCAACACGTGCTTGATAAGGTTTATAACCAAGTTTACGTATTTCAATGTTATGAATGCCCGGCGGTAAACGTGTAATCAAGCGTGTTGAGCCAAAGCTTACACCATCGATAAACACTTCATCGTCGTATACGTTTGATCGTAATGTTAGCTCTACTGATTGATCCTTCTTCTTATTAAGGATAGAAGGGTAATCTTTTTTCACCGATGCAGGTTTAACTGAATAATCACGTACTGGCTGCTCATTTAAACGAGAAACCGACACCGTGTTGCTATTATCCGCGCTATTACTGAATGTTAACTGACTATCAGTAAATGTATTGTTATACGCTGGTTGATAAGCAGCCGTAAGTGGCGTGCCGTACTCAGAACAATAGCGGTTATCTATGCTTAATAAGCTACATAAACGGCTGCTATTAACTTCGCCGCGCATAGTTACGCTTAAGTTAACGTTGTAATTACCTTGGCCGCTAAATGCACTGTTAACTACATGGCTACTTAATATTTGTACTTGAGCGCCCGCCAAATTGCGTTTTGGCTCAACAATGCGCTCTTCTGTTAGATTTGCAAAAATTTGATCAACAAAGCGTTTAGTTGCTTTTTGTAGACCCATTTGCTGACCGCGTTGCTCACATGCTGCTAGCGTTTCTGTTCGCTTACAGTTAATAGTGTGGTTAACCTCAAGCGTACCTTCACGTGTAAACTCGTTACGTAAACGCTCTACGCGGGCTGTGGTTAACTGCTCTTTTAAACTTTCTAATGTATTTAAAAGCGTATGCTTAGCAACACGAATTTGTTCTATATCTTTACGGTGGGATGCAATTGCCGCCAACTGCATAGAAATGTCATCTTTATTTTGCTTATGATCAATCACCGCTTTTTGATAGCGTGATTGAGCCGCACTAATATTAATAGTGGGATCGTCAATTAAACGACGGTACATTTCGTTCATCGCATCGAGCGCTTGGTTTTTTTCTTTATCTAGCTCTGTAGAACGAGAACGAAGTAGCTCTAATTGATTTTGTAACTGACTTTCTTCTTTAAGATGTTTTTCAAGTATTCTTGTCGAGTTATCGTATTCTGTCTGTTTAACACTAATCTCTGAGTCAATTCCAGTCACTGTAGCTGTGTCTTGTGCAAATGCACTACTAGCTAACAAACTAGCTGAAATTAACAGAGATAAAGGAGTAATTCGCATATATTCCAGTCCCAAAAAGCGGCAATTATTTGGTCGTTATTATTTTTTATAATTAAAGCCTTATGCTATGTACTTGCAGCACAAAACACAAGCTTTGTTCAATTATTATATTAGTTTACAACTATTCGCGTGTTTCACGCCAGTAAATAACCCGATCATTTCCTCTAAAGCGTCCAAATTGTAAAATAGTACGAGGATCAAGCTGTGCTCCATCGCCCTGCCAATCCCACTTTAACCAATCATAAGTATTATATTCTAAGGTAAATTCACCCAAACCATTTGGCTGTGCATAAATACCGTTATCTGCCGGATACACTCCCGCTTCTAGCTGGCCAGATACACCAGTCCCATATTTATAGGTTAATTGTGGGCTGCTAGGTGATATTTGAGTGATTTGGGTATGATCAAATACACTACAGTTATCTTCAGTGTTATTTACAAATCCACTGCCGTTGTAATACTGAGCCTGCATAGGAATAAGTAAAGGGTCGAGATCGGAGCCTACGTTATTGCCAAGGACTAAACGTCCAAACCTAAACTCTATCGGTAATGCATTTAGTCGTACGCTATTACAACCACCCGAGCATGCTGTTTGTGTATTAGGTTTATCATTTGCATCAATGAGTGTTGCTCCTTCTATGTTAGAAAGCGTTGCCATTAAGCTCACCATAGCGAACGGTCCGTCTGCTTGCCCTACACCTAATCTTTTAAGTGTCGTGTTGAGTTGGCTCATTTGCCATTGGCCGTCGCTTATATCTCCCCAGTTGTTATTTCCTAGGTTTACTAAGCGGCTAGTAAAATTAGTTGCAGGTACATAGTTACCTACTTCATTATTTTCGGCATTAACGTCTACACTCGATTTATTAAAGCCCGCTTTATAATTAGCCATTAGCTCACCATTTTGATTTTGTGCTTGTACTGTAAAGCCAAGTTCAAAAGGTTGATCAAGATAAGTTAAATTACTGCCGTATTGCGTGCATTGCGCGGCGGCTTGAACCCCCACTACCTGAAACTGCGAAGGTGCAAAACGACCAACGTTATATAGCTCACCTTTTACATCTCCCGCACCAAAATAATCGGCATCTTGAAGGCCTGCTGTTAAATCAATTATGCCAACTTGGTCGTAATTATATTGCGATATAGATTCACTCAAACTACCTGTATCACTAAACGCAACAGTACTCATCGCTTCAAGCGTACCTTGAATGCCTGGCGTAGGCGCTTTAAGTAATGCCTCTACAAGCGGTTGCTCTGTAATAAAATGCTTAGCTATGTTGTTATTTGTAATATTGCTGTAGTTGTCTGGGAAACCATCGTTGTTAGTGTCTTGCCCTGTTTGCCACTGCACCGCATTCATTTTTAAATCGAATGCTTCGCCCGTTAATCTAAATAAGCTCCCATTGGCATCTGCTGCATAACCATCACTTGCTACCTCCATGGCTAATCCAAATGGTTTTACGACATATTCATTTGAACTACCCGTTAAATTTACTGATAAATTAGTTAGTGGGTCTAAAATTAAATTGGTATTTACATTTAAACTCAACTTTCCTGCATCGGGGTAATTTATAACAATCGGGGCTTTAGAATCACTATCAAAGTTAAGTATGAATGATTTAGAGGCTTGCTCTACCGCAAAGGTATTATTGTTATTACTAAGTGAAACCGTATCGGAGCAACTTGCACCAGTACTGCATGTATACGATAAATCTAAGCTTACATCGCCACCAGCGGGAAATGCAGCTTCGCATACGCCCGTAGTGGTATTTGTTTTTACCGCTTGAATAGATAGCGCTTTTGCATTAAATCCAGTATTTGAAGGCTTTGCTGATAACTGAGTTGGAATTGTAGTATTTCCATCAGTATCATTATTAAAAATAAATCCAGCATCAGAAAACGTAACTTTACAGCCACTCAAACCAACATTATTACCACCGATATAACAACGAAGAGGTGCAGAAGGATCAGCAGTGTTATATCCAAATGTAACACTGCCTGTGGTGCGTTTAGCAAACTCAACAGTTGTTGAGCCTGTAAAATTAATATTCTCCCCTGTAACCCAACTTTGCTGACCACTATTATCTGGAGAAAGGTTTAAACTAGAGGGTTCCGCAAATAATAAATCGCAGGCATCATTAGCGCAGGCTGTTAGTGTCATTTCTTTAGCTTCACACGTTAGACCTTTGTTATCGCTTATTGTTAAACGATAATGATCCAGTGTTTCTGGTGTATAAATACCACAAAAACCAGGGATACTTTCGGGTACTGGTAAAGCGTCAAACGTTGAGCTCCCTTCGGTAATAATTTGAGTAGCCGATGTAATTGATCCCTGATACGTTACATTTTGAGCGATTCTTACCTCACCAGTTGCAACAATATAGCCCGCAATATTTGCATCGGCTGCAATAGCAACCGCACCATCCACATAAATAGCCAAGTACGCGCCAGTTTCTACTACTATATTTGTTTTACCTATATTCAAAAATGAAGTTGATAGAAGTGAGGTTGTGTCTTTTAAAAAAATACGTGTAGGCGCTGTTACTCTGTATTGTGTTTCCAGCATACTTAACTGCAACTCATCGTAATAATAGTCGCCAGCTAAAGAAGTAGGTACGGGCCCTGTTGAGCTACCATCATTTGTAACCGTTGGCACCTGCGCCGCTTGATTCGGTTCTAAAGAGTTATAACCACCAGCAACACACGCCTGACCATTACACAAAGGAGGGCTCGTCAGCGCTGTAGAAATTAAACTTGTGGTGGTGACAAACTGCGCATTACCATCGGTTATTTCTACTCCCTGCACCAGCTGCACTTCACCATTGTTATAAGTAGAAATAGCGCCCGGGAATAACGTATCACAATCTAAAATATCACCATTAAATACAAAGGTACTGGTCATGGCGAGTATTGATGCTTCCTCGTTTACGTGACGGCGCTCGTTATCGCCATCACGATCTTCGTCAACAACTAGCCCTAACCTGTCGGTCCTTAGGTTACAGCTGCGTAGCCACCCGCCATCATCTTCTTGGCGTGAGTTTTTACTTGCTACAACTAACGGAGCCACACTAAAATTATTAGTAAAACTAAAGTAATTACAGCCATTGCTCCAACCGTCAACTTCAAAGCCTGTGAAAAAAGTTTCCCACGATACCTCAACGCCATTATCGTCAGAAAATGTGCGGTTACTTCCGGGCTCCACAGCCATATAAGCAACAGTTTCGGTTTTTATAAGCCCAAGTGCTGTTTCAGATGCTTCTAAAGCAATATTAACGCCGCTGGCAGATAGAGAATTACTTTCAACTGCAACTGTTAAAAATGGTATTAATGCTTGCGTTGGTGGATTGCTGTCTATGCTATTGAGTGTTTGTAACGAATGAAAAAAGTTTGGCCTTTGAGTAAACGGTTCAGCAAATGTTAAAGGCTTATAGCCTTTAGGTGTTAGTGGAGCAAAACCAGACTTAGAGCCATACTGTAATTCGAGCAATAGATCAGTATTACCTACTTCCATAATTGTGCCGTCTGGAAATTGATGCACACCATACTCAACAGCTAAATAGTGCGCCCCCATACTAATATGTCCACCATCCTCTCCTGAAGGTTCAAGCGGTAAGGCCTCAAAGCTAGTTGTGGTTATATTACGTATTCTTATTATTGCAGGGTTTCCGCCTTGGTTTGTTGAGAGCATAAAAACAGCAGGAGGCGTTATATATTGCTGTTGAAAATTAACTTTTGTCCAAACAGGCGATGTATATGTATCTTGCAGTTCTATATAACGGCCCTCGATTTTTGGAGGCACTGCATTTGCGTAATTACAAAGTAACACGCAGCTAAAAAATATAATGACCAATGCGTTTTTCATCATGGTAAAGTTTTAGCCTCCACACTGAGCGTTCTTTGTGTTTGCCAATAATCTTTTCTGCAGCTACTACCTGCAGGGCAATCAATTGCGGCGCACGTTGCACTGCTTTGTAAGTAATATATATTCACAAGCCCGTTGGTTGTACTGCTATCAGGTAAGTCTATATATTCATCGCAACTCACCACTACTTTACAGTTAGCTAAATATGCAGTTTGGAAGGTTAAATCAGTAGTAACTGATGTACAGCTTTGAACTGAGCTATTTGTTGGAAATAGTTGCGTTAAACCACTTTCTAGGCCGCTTTGTGCTGCCATAAAAGCGCGAGCCCCATAATACTCAATCGTATTTTGTTGAGATGCACCAGAAAGCACTTTAACTAATGCTAATCCTAGTGCTAATAAAGCAACAATAATTACTAAAGAAACAATTATTAAGTTCCCTTTTTGTTTACTGGGTAAGGCTTTTCCGTGAGGATTTTTTTTAAGGTACATTAGGAATATGTACCTCATGGTTAAAGTTCATTACTTCAGTATCGTTAAATTGCATTTGCGCATTCACATTAAGCACAGCGTTTCTTTGTAGGGAGAGCGCATCAAGAGTAAAAAATAAATCGCTCGCTAAATTATTGGCAATGTAAATACCTAATAAATCACGTTTAACACCACTGCTTATTTGTAAGCTCACGGCATCTAATTGATTAACAGTAAAACCGTAATTGGTATATCTATATAAATACTGCCCTTCAACGCAAAAACTTACAGGTTCTGAAAGTAAATAAAGGCGTTTACTCGGCGACTCTTGGGTAAATGCTTTGCTAAATTGCCACTCATCAATTTCGCTCGCTGAACTATTAAATGCTGATACTTGCAAGCGCTTATTATTGTTTTCATCGTATATATCAGCACTGCTTAATGGGTAAATAGTTGCCCAATCTCCAGCTTGCGGCTGCGTTAAATTATTAAGTTCAAAATCAACAGCGCTAACATTAAAAGGCGCTACGGTAGGTAGGTAATTTGTATAGTGAGTGGCCGATAAAAACGGCGTAAATTCTAAACACTGCTGAGCACTACAGGCCCCGCTAGTGCTGTTATCGCAAGAGAGCCTTAATGAATTAGGCGTAGCGTGGCGAAGCTCTTTACTAAGTCGCGTTATTAAAAAGCGGGCCTGGGCTACAGCTTCTTGGCGTTCAACCCCTTGCGAATAAATACTGACTCCAGCACCAATAAACGAAAATGCACTTACGGCTAAAATACCAATAATAACCATGACAAGTAATAGCTCTATAAGGGTAAATGCATTTTGGTATTTAGCTCTTTGCATTAGTAATTCCCTTTATATGCACTAAATCCGTAAACTTCGCCTAAGGGTGATGTTACTTCAATAGTAATACGCTTAAAGGTTGTGCCATCGTTGATGGTCAATTCGTTAAAGTCGCTATCGTACTCAACAGTAACAACTAAGTTAAAGTCACTGTATTGGCTTAACACCTCACCTAAGCTATTGGTGATAGGCTGGTTAGACAGTGCAATATAGTCATCTACATCGTTATAACTGGTTCGGGTTTCTAGGCCTGCCCCTAAGCTATCGACGCCTAAATCGCCCTCTGCGGTACAAGGCTCAGCACCCAAGGTTGTTTCGCCGCAACGCCTAAAAGGTGCACTTCTATCGCTGTGCTCATCAAACGATTTACTTTGAATTTCGTTCATTAATGATTGACCAAATTCAGACGCTCTTAAAGCAATAATTGGCTCTGCACTTCTTTTTGCTTGCGGGGCAATGAGCGCGGTAATAATGCTTAATGCAATAGCAAACATGACTATGCCAATAATAAGCTCAATTAAAGTGAAACCTTTTACTTTAAGGGCACGCATAGATAAGCCCTTCACCACTTATGCATACGCCAGCTAATCCAACGTCTATTCGACACTGCGTAGTACAAGTTTGATTTGATTTACCTAAAGGATCAAAACTAATTTGGGTAAATATATTTGCGTTACTATCTAAAGCGCTAAATGTTATATCACTTCTTTGCGTGTTTATTTGTACTACTAAATGATCGGTGTTGTTGGTATCAGCGCCACCGATACATGTATCAGGTGTGGGGGGAGCAATAAGTGTGGAGGTTATATAAAGAGTATGGCAACTTGTTGTCGCTGTATTTTGCATTGCACGTAACTGCACTGTTCTCAGTGCATTTAAAGTACGGTCTCGATATGAGTATGCATCTTCTGTTGAGCTGCCCAGAAATTTGGGAACTGCCGTTACCGACAGTATTCCCAATATCACTAGAGTAATAATTAACTCAATGAGTGTGAAGCCACGCAATCGTTGCTTACTACTGCTTTTCATTTATATAAATTAACAATCGTCCGTGAAAAGTTCAACCTTAGGTGGTGTTATTTTCACTGGTCCAGTAGATGCCGTTGCTTCAGTGTACTCAATACGACATTCATCATCTGTAGTTGGTGTCCCTGTTGCAGTGTAACTATTAGGGTAAATAGTAACTTTTGGTACACTACCAGCATTAGTCGGGCCGTTAGTACCATTAGCCGTTACTACAAGGTTAAAGTCTGCCAAATCAGCTCCAGTACCATCGAAATCCACATCCAAAAATGCTTCAAATGCAGCCTCTGTTGCAGCTGGATAGCCATACACAATAGCAACATTTCCTGTATCAACTGCAACAATTTCTGTGTCTTCCTTTTGCGTGCTAGCAATAATAGCCTTACCATTCACAATATTCATACCACTGCGAATAGAGCCTTGTAAGCCTTCAAGTGTTGAAGCATTTGCATCACCTTGCAAGTTTAAAAAACGAGGTGCTGCAGTAACAGCTAAAATGCCCAAAATAACAATTACGATGATCAATTCAACAAGTGTAAAACCTGCTTGTTTATTCATTGGTAAACTTTTTAACGATTGCGTTTTCATAAGTAAGCCTCTTTTTAATTACTTAATTTTTAAATATTTTTACTTTGCCTGTTTTAGCAAAATATGAAAAACCTGTTAACCCTAATATTTTACCCGTATTGCTAGGTATACTTTTAATATCAATGGTATGAGTTAAATAATAGACGCATTGCGAACTTTCTGCATTGTACCTAACTAAAAAACTTACACTTTTTATTCTTGATATTTCATTACTTAACGTACTACTGGGTGCATCTTGTAAAATTACATTTAATACTTGGCGACATTTATTAGCATTTAGAGCTTTTACCCGAGTATCTTTTTTTTCTGTTTCATCGCTTGTTGGTGTACCTAACACTCCATCGACACCAACTATTACACCTCCATAATTAACAAATGTTTTGTTTGACTTACTATTTGGCCTTCCCTCTAATTCCCATTGACCTCTAACCATGCCAACAGCCGATGAAAAACTCCCCGCAATAGCATCTACGCTTGCATTATGCGCTTGATTTTTAATACCTATATATTGAGGTATAGCAAAACTCAAAATTACTGCCAGTAAAATAACAACAATAACTAACTCAAATAATGAGAAACCTTTTGAGTAAGCTATTGTTGTGTTCACCTTAATTCCCTTTAATTGCCGACATCATGTTCCACATCGGCATAAAAATACCCAATGCTAAAATCAGCACCATAATGGCAACAAACACAGTTAAAATAGGTTCTATTTTGGCGGTTAAACTACGTAGGTCGTAATCAACTTCACGCTCATAATAATCAGCTGCTTCTTGAAGTAACTCATCAACCCGGCCTGTTTCTTCACCTACGGCGACCATCTGTAATACAAGCTGAGAAAACAGCTCAGAACTTTTTGAGGCTCTAAGTAAGCTATCGCCTTTTTCTATATCTTGGCGCATAGTAATAATCGCTTTTTCCATATAGCTATTATCTACGGCATGCGCTGTTAGCGATAACCCCGTGGTCATAGGTACGCCAGATCGCAATACCATAGCTAGACTTTGGCTGTAGCGCGCAAGCAATGTGCGTTTTAAAATATCTCCAATAAATGGAATTTTTAATTTATATTGATCCCACTTAAAACGTCCAGGTTCTGTATTTAAATAACGCTTCCACGCAAATACCGCTCCAATACCCATTACCAACAATAACCACCAGTAATTAACAAAAAAGCTGCTAGTACCAATTAATATTTGAGTCATTAACGGCAATTCGGCATCGAATTTGGCAAACATGCTAGCAAAGGTAGGAATTACAAAAATATTTAAAATAACCATAGCTGCTACAAGAGCCAAAATAACAAAAGTAGGGTAGCGCATCGCTGCTTTTATCCGTTTGCGAGTTTCCTGTTCTTTTTCAAAGTAAATAGCGAGCTGGTAAAAAGCATCCTCTAACCGGCCAGAACCTTCACCAACCATTACCATTGACACGGTTAAACGGCTAAATACCTCGTTATGAATTGCCATTGCACTGGATAAGTCCCGGCCTTGCTCAAGTTGCCTGGTAACTTCCATCAATACATTTTTAAATTCTTTATTTTGTGTTGTATCTGCCAATCCAATCATTGCTCGTATAATTGGAATACCCGCTTTTAGTAGCGAATACATTTGTCTAGAAAACATAATCATGTCGTCTAGCGTTATTTTTTCAACAAATAAGTTATCGAAAATTTTAATGTTATTTTTTGTTTCAACTAAAGAAATTGATATTGGTATAAATTGACGCTTCATTAAACTATCAGCTACACCAGCTTGGTTACTCGCTTCTAATTGGCCTTTTACTAATACACCTTTGCTGTCTTTCGCTTTATAGCTATATAGTTGCATCAATATCCCCTACTATTTCGGGGATATATTCAGCCACTTTAAATACTTCATCTAAAGAGGTAATACCTTTCTTAGCATAATTTAATGCCATAGCCGAGAGCGGCGAAAAGTTTGCGCTATTTTTAGCGGCTTTCGCAAAACCTTGTGTGTCGTTCACTCGTAAGGCATCCATCATCGCATCATCCATTTCGAGTAACTCAAAAATGCCTACACGTCCTTTATAGCCACTATGATTACATGCTGTGCAACCTTGCCCTTTAGAAAATTGAGCTTCAGTAACATCTTCACCTAAGTATTTTAGCCAACTTATTTCTTGGCGATCTGGCAAGTACGGTACTCTACAGTCATTACATACTCGCCTTACTAATCGCTGAGCAATAATCGCTCGCAGTGAACTTGCGACTAAGTAAGCCGGTGCACCCATGTCGATTAAGCGCATAGCGCTGGTAATTGCATCATTGGTATGTAACGTTGATAGTACTAGGTGGCCTGTTAAAGCGGCCCTTAATCCAATATCTACGGTTTCTTGGTCACGCATTTCGCCAACCATTATGATGTCAGGATCTTGCCTTAGAGCGGTCCGTAAAATACTGGCAAAACTTAGCCCTATTTTATTATTTATTTGTACCTGGTTAATACGTCCAATACGATACTCAACGGGATCCTCTACGGTAATAATTTTACTTTCTTGTTGGTTTAACTCACTTAATGCACCATAAAGTGTGGTTGTTTTACCCGAGCCTGTTGGCCCAGTAACTAAAACCATGCCATGTGGGCGTTTTATAATGCTGCGCACACGTTTTAATATGTGTGCCGGCATGCCTGTTTCATCTAACGATAATAATCCTGCAGATTGATCAAGCAAACGCATTACAACTGATTCACCATGCTGAACCGGCATGGTAGATAGGCGTACATCAATACTATGACTGCGCACTTTTATATTAAACCGGCCATCTTGAGGGAGGCGTTTTTCAGATATATCTAATCCCGACATAAGCTTTAAACGTAGCACTAGTGCCGATGCTATTTTTACTTGGTTAAGAGTGTGCTCTTGTAATATTCCATCTACACGTTGACGAATGCGAAGCAAACCTTCATCTGGCTCAATATGAATATCAGATGCGCGAACTTGAACAGCATCCTCAAATATTGATTGCAGTAACTTTACGACGGTTGCATCAGATGTCTCATCACCTAAAGAGTTTAAATCAAACTCTTCTACATCTTGGTATTCTTCATGGAGTTGTGCTGCAAAGTTGGTAATTTCATCTGTACGACGATATACGTTATCAAATGCAGCCATGATTTGGCTTTCTTGTACAACAGCTAAATCTATTCGTTTAGGAGCAAGCATAGTCGCAAGTTGATCAAGCCCCCTTAAATCAGCAGGATCGCTCATCCCGACCAAAACAGAGTCACCATTGTCTTCAATTACTAGTGCTCTGTAACGACGCGCATATACCTCAGATAAAAGCTTAGATACATCGTGTGATATTTTTCGCTGTGATATATCTAAAAAAGGTACCTGTAATTGCTGCGCTAAAAAGCGTAATAATTGTGGTTCACTAATAAACTCAAGGGTAATAAGTGTGGAACCTAATTTACGACCAGTCGCCGCTTGAACATTTAATGCTTCACTTAGTTGCGCTTCGGTGATCATGTGTTCGTGGACAAGTAAATCGCCTAAGCGCATTTTTAAACTAGGTCTCATACGGCCTCCTTTAGTGCAACTAAACGCTGTAATGCATACTGGGTCATAGCGGTATTTAACCCACCTAAATCTAGAGCTACTTTATAAAGCTGTTTAGCATCGAGGTACTCTCCCAGTGCATCTTTTGAGGTTGCAAGTGCAAGCCACCACTTAGCTTGACTAGGCTGGAGCTGTGTAAGATGTTTAAAGCTTTCAAGTGCTTTGTGGTGCTTACTCGCACTTTGCGCAGCAGTACCTTGCAGCACCCAAAAATCAAGATTCGCCTGGGATTCAAATTCATCACTTAAAAGCAGTAATACTCCCTCATACTGTTGTTGCATAATGAGTATTTTGCTTAGCATTATACGCCATTCAAGTACGTTAGGGTTTTGGCGAATACCTGATTGCAAAACCTGTTGCGCAGAATTTATATCTTGTTGTTTAAAGTAAGTTGCAGCCAGTAAGTTTCGGGTCTCAATATGTAAAGGCGATTGCGCTAAAATAATGTTTAAATCACTAATAGCTTCGTTGTATAAGCCAAACTGTATTGCCTGTTTAGCTGCTGCTAATTGCTCGACCAATAAAGCCTGTGGTGACTTAGTTTCTGCTGCGCTTTTTATCATAGTATTTTGTGGCTTAGTTTTAGTCACTGAAGTGATTTTTGGCTTGCTGACAATAACTTCGCTAGCCACTAACACATTATCTTTAGCTAGTGCAGGGCTTTGTTCAACCTCGGCAATTACAACCGGCTCAGCCGTTGGTTGAGAAACCAGTGATGTTGCTTCACTCAACTTAGATTCAGCTAAATCATTCACTTCTGGTTTTATTTGCTCAACTTGCACAGCCTTCTTCACAACTTCTTGCTCAACTAAAGGCTCTACAGTGCTTTTTTCATCTTGAGAATCAGATAAATTAGAGCTCAAAACCGCGACCATTTTTTGCTGTGGTAGCACAGACTCACGTTGAGTTTCTTTTTTGTCGGCGGTCGGTAAATACAGGTATGCTAAAAAAATGACACTTAGCATAATAAGTAAAATTGCGGCTTTAAATACAATGTTTTTTACATCATATATTGGCTTTACGCTTATACCTTCTTGAATATTCACTTGTTTAGCTTCACGTTGCTCAATATTTTTAAGCATATTATTTATAACGCTCATAACCACTGCCTCCAAACCCATATGGCAGCAATAGCTAAAACACTAAACATTAACGCGCTGTAGCTCCAATATTGACCGGTTCGATATTTTGCGCAGTCTTCGGTATCTTTTATGGCAAGCTGAATATGGCGATTTGTTATTATATTTAACCCTTCACCGTAAGCTTGTAATAGTGCTTTGTGACATAAAATATTAACTAACCTAGGAATTCCACGGCTTGCTCTGGCAATCTTAAGCCCCATACTATTATTAAATAAAGGAGGCCTATTAAATCCTGCAACTTGTAAGCGATGATTAATATAATAAACAACCTCAGCGCCAGTCATCGCCCGTAACTTATACGAAAAACTAATACGTTGGCGTAATTGTCTTACTTTATTATTAGCTAGTTTTTCATCAAGTTCAGGTTGCCCAAATAACACAACTTGAATTAGCTTTTCACTTTCTGTCTCTAAGTTTGTAAATAATCGCAGTGCTTCTAGAGTCTCCCAACTCAAGCATTGCGCCTCATCTATCAAAAGGACTACACGCTCATTATCTTCTTGTAAATCCAATAAATGATGATTTATAAGCTGCCCAAGTGCTTGTTGATCTAATGCTTTATCTACATCCATACCAAGCTCTATTGCAATGGCCCATCTAAGCTCTTCAGGACTTAAATAAGAATTAGGTAAATAAGCAACAATGTAATCTGGCTCAAGCTGGTTTAATAACTTTCTACAAAGTAGCGTTTTACCTGTGCCAACTTCACCTGTGACTTTAATAAACCCTTCACCCATTTCTATTGCGGTTGTAAGTACCTGCATAGCTTCGTGATGAGGTTCAAGCGCACAAAAAAACTCCGTATTTGGGGTTAACGTGAAAGGCATTTCACTTAAACTGAAAAAGCGCAAATACATAGTTAATTTTCATACCAAGTATTTAAAAGTCTGCGAGTTTCGCCTTGCTGTTTTTTCCAAGTATCCGGCATAACAACAGTTGGTTTGATTAAAATAATCAGCTCTTTTTTCTCTTGGCGCTTACGTATACTTTTAAATAAATTACCAAAAATCGGAATGTCACCTAATACCGGTGTTTTTGATTCTTCATCTTCTGTTGTCGTTTGCATTAAACCGCCAATAACAACTATCTCACCACTTTGTGCACGAATTACCGTATCTGACTCTCTAATATTGCTTTGCGCTAGTGGCAACTCAAAACGCTGATCATCTAACGTGATTACTTTTAATTGCTCTTCGGTTTCAGTCACAGAGGGGTGTACATGTAAAATTACTGAGCCGTACTTATCAATCTGTGGTGTTACATCAAGGGCAATACCCGAAAAGAAAGGCGTTAAATCAATCTCAGGCGATGTTGTTGTTGAAGTACCTGTCACTGTTGTACTCGATACATTCGTTACAAAGTATTCATCTTGTCCTACTTTTATAACAGCTTTTTGATTGTTAGTTGCGGTTACCCGAGGATTAGATAGCATTTGCACATCACCTTGTGTTTCAAGCAAGTTAATAACGCCGTTAAAATCCCCTTTTTGAATTGTTAACGACGATGACCCGCCTAAAACAGCCGATATACTATTACTAATAGTTGTACCTGCGGTTGTTGCAAACGATACACCACCTTCTAACCCACTTGATATTTTTTCCCAATTAACCCCTTGCTGGTATTCATCTTTTAAGGTTATTTCTATAATTTTAGCTTCAAGAATAACCTGGCGCTGTAAGTTTTCTTGGCTTTGACGCAAAAACTCTTTTAACTGACTAATCTCACTTGGTAATGCATTAACCGTTACCAAACTTGCTTGTGGGCTAGCAACAACATAGCGCCCTTCACTTGCACCAATTAACGACTTAAGAGCAAGCTCTAACTCTTTCCAAAAATCATTTTTATTAATTGTTTGAATACGAGAACCATTCAAATCTAAGCTTTGATTATCGCCGCCAAATTCACTATTTTGCTGGTTACTACTACCTGAACTTGAACCACTCGAACCACTGCCACTTTGTGCAAATTGACTCACCCCACCAGCAACAACACTCACTGTAGACTGACCATGGCGTTGCATCATTAAATAATTTACAGGTATTGTTTCGGTACGCATTTTAGCTGGTAGCACCTGTACAATACGCCCTTCGTTAACTATATCTAAAGGGTACATGCGTTTAATAACCGCAATCACTTCATTAAATGTCACACTTTTGAGATTTAAACTAATAGTGCCACTCACCTCAGGATGTACAGCAACACTAAAAGGGGTGTCGTCTGTTAAGCCGGTAAAAAAGGCGCCTATTTCAACGTCATTAGCGGCTACATCAAAACGCTTTATAGATAAATCATCACTTATAGTTTGCTCATTATTTATTGATGATAGTAGGCTTTGTGTAAGCTCACTTGGCATCTGTAAAGGCGCAATCGCTTTAGCTTCCACAGGTTTTTCAGCCAGCTCTTGTTCTATATGAGTTTTAACTTCTTTACCAGGCTTAAAGCTATGGCAAGCCGTTAAAAATGTAGGCAATAACAGGAGAACAAGCCACGGGTAAGATAAATTATTTTTTAATTTCATAGTCATATAATTCTAATTTTATTTGTTTATCGTCATTTGCTAGCACAACCTTTTTTGAGTTTATGCTTAGCACCCGAAAATCGTCTACAGCATCACCCACTCGATAAATATGGCCAGAAATAATAGCCTTAAATGCGGTACTGTTTTTAATAATAGATTGCAATTTAAGTTCTGTGTTTTGAGTTACACTCTTGTTGTTATTTACATACATATTTGGTTGAGTAGGATCACGTAATTGCGCTAATGCACTGGGTGCGAAAGTGAACAAAAGTAATAAAAAACATAAATTATAATGCGATAAATTTTTCATTAGCGCTCACTGTAGCAATTTGTAAAGTTAGCTCAGCTTGTGGGTACGTTAGTACCTGATAACTAAACTCTTGTATTAACAATTTTTCTTGGTTATTTTTTAATGCTGCTAAATACTTTTGTAAGCTAAAATAACTACCTTCTAAAGTAACCACCATCTGATGCTCAAAAAATAATGTTTGCGTATCATGCTCACCCAATTTTTCAACATCTATAGCCTGCGCAGGTTTTACATTAAAACTGCTTACTCTCACATCGCTACTATCTACGAGTAAATCTTTTAAAACAGCAGGTACATTTTTAGCAGCAATAAAACCTTGGCTAAAACTATTGAGCTGATTATTAATGTCCTCTAGTTCATTTCTTGTTTGTGCTATTTGACCACGTAAAATTTTAGTATAATCGTGATTTAGTGCTTGGTTTAGCATTGAAAGCTGTGCATTTATTTGCTGTAACTCCTGCAGCGCTGCATTTTGTTCAGAACGAATATGAGCAACTTCATCTTGCTGTGGAAAAATAACAAACCACAAGCCAAGGTAAATCACCACAAATAAGCCAACAAATACTGTTGAATACTTCTCACGCTTTTGCAGCGATGAAAATTGCGCTTGATACTTAGCCCACATAGGCCAGCCTTTGTTCTTTTTACTTTGGCTATTTATTTTGTTGTTCATGGTTTAGCGCCTTTATCAGTAAGGTCGGTCGCCACATTAAATTCACTCAAACCATCTTTTGTTGACAGTTCTAAAACTGAAAATTCTTTATCAATGAAAAAAGGTGATTGCTTTAAATTATTAAACCACATAGGTAAAAATTTTGACTGCGATACCTGCCCTTGAAACGTAACACTTTGCCCTACAAATTTAATATGGGTAAGCCAGATGTTAGGCTCGTGATACTTGGCTAAATCTTGCATAACCTGCGCATAGTCGGTTGCAGATTGATTCGAACTTTGCTCTAAATAGCTAAATATTTGCTGTTTATGTAAAACTTCTTGCTGAAGTGTTTTTAACTCATTAATGAAGAGCGTTTTCTTTTGCTTCTCTGCTAATTGCTGTTTTACAACTTCTAGCTGGGCTTTCCCTTGCTTGAGGTATTGCCTGTTTTGTTCTAAATCAAGCTCACTTGAATAGGCTTTATAACTATAAAAAGCCCAGGTGATTGCAATAATTAATAGCGCACCTAACCACAGCGTAATCATTCCTGATAAAGGGACTGGATCTCGCCGTACTCGTAAGGTTTTTTGATAAAAATTAATCCGGGTTTTCATAGCACAGACTCCGGATCAGTTAATTGATAGGCAGCACCGAGTGCATAATAAAAGTTAGGTTCTAATTGCTTCGCTAATTCTAAATTGGGCGCAAAATCCACTACCTTTACTTGTAAAAACTCTGCAAGACCAGCCCTAAGAGTCAATGACGATAAGTCGTCGCACTGCAACTGAATGCTGCGAATTGGCGGTTGCTTGAGCTGGCTTTCAAAAAAGTCCATAGAACGCTGAATTTCTAATCCTAACGCTTCTACTAATTCTTGATTTTGATCTTTATCAGAAATACCTAAAAAACCGTTTAATCGTCTAGCTAATACTAATTGTCCATTACGAATAATTAAGATTCGAGGCTCATGATTAACATGTTGCACAATCAGCATATGCGCTTCTTTATACGCGCCAAACAAGGTAACTAAAATCATCTCTTCGGAGGTCATTGCACGTAAAACAGGCTTGGTTTGCTCAAAACTATCTATAAACGGAAGTAGCTGCAGCTTATTAGTAATAAATACATTCATTTTGCTACTTTGCATCGGTAACGTTATTGGATAATCGATAAAATCAGCAACTATGTTTTCAGGTGCTATATCAACTAAATCTTTTGTAGTCCAAGGGAGTGACTGTATTATCTCTTCATCACTAAGGTTTGGTTTATCCATTTGCACTATTTGATAAAAATAGTGTGGTACAACTAAATTGACTGCACACACGTCGTTAGAAACTTGATTTGTGCAAGCAACAATAGCAGCGGTATAATCGGTTTGCTCAGATACATTTACACTATGTGAACTATGCACCATCCATTGGTCGCGTTGTTTTTTTAAACATACTGCGTTTACAGTATCTGCATACGTCGCAACACCAATAGCTGTATTAGGATCTAAACTACGATTTAACCAAGAAAACAGCTTTTCTTTCATATAGCTACTATTGTTAATTATGTATTAACGAAGTGTCGTACATTTTAATTACTTTGCCAAGTTGAAAACTAATAAATATGCATAAATCATTTGAAACTAACCAAAATAACTATATTCAGCAAATAGATACAACGTTTCTAAAAAAGAGAAATATTTATTTAGGTGTAAAACGAGACGATTTACTGCATCCATTAATAAGTGGTAATAAATGGCGAAAGTTAAAATATAATTTAGCGCATATGCAAAAGATAAATAAAACAGAAATTCTGACTTTTGGTGGCGCGTTCTCAAATCATATTCACGCCTGCGCAGCAGCAGGAAAAGAATTTAGCATTAAAACACATGCAATTATTCGCGGACCAGAACTTGATAACAACAACCCAACTATTCAATTTGCTAAGCAATGCGGTATGCACCTACATGTTGTTAACCGTATAGAATATCGAAAACGCCACGACATCGATTACCTTAATGCTCTGCAAGAGCGCTTTCCAAATGCTTATATTATTCCTGAAGGTGGTACAAATGAACATGCTTTATTAGGGTGTAAAGAGTTAGTACAAAGCTTACCTGAGCATAACTACTTAGTGTGCCCTACCGGTAGTGGTGGCACGCTTGCTGGATTAATAGAAGGCAGTGCTTCAACAACACAAGTGATTGGTGTAGCAGTATTAAAACAAGCTAATTATTTAAATGAAGAAATAAAAAAGCTGAGCGCTAAAGCTAATAATCAAAACAACTGGCAGTTACTCACAGAGTTTCATGGTGGTGGCTATGGTAAGTTTTCACCTGAGTTATGGCAGTTTTGCCAAGATATGAGCCGTACACATAATCTACCGCTTGAGCCTATTTATAGCGGAAAAATGATGTATGCATTGTGGCAGCTTATTGAGCAAGATTATTTCCCATCTGGGAGTAAAATTATTGCGGTTCATACTGGCGGGCTTCAGGGGCTAAATGGACTTAAATACAGAGGGTTAATTTAATTAAATACCGCTTGCGTAAACTCTTGAAATGGCTCGGAAAAGTAAAACCCTTGAGCTCCCACCACTCCCAATTTGGCAAGCGTAAATAACTCTTTTTGAGTTTCTACACCAACGGCATATACAGGTAAATTTAAAAGGTTTGCGGCTTCGACTATCTTTTTTATTTGCCTTTGATTTTGAGTTTTTTCATTTAATAAATGAATTAGTTCGCATGATAATTTAAGCCCGCATACTTGGTTATAATCAGTTAATACAGCTACTTTCTCACTACTTTTTACATTATCAATCACAATTTGTGAACGGTTTTTTTTAATTACATCAAGTGCATTAGTTATCGATTCTCTATGAGTAAAAAACTCAGCCTCACTTATTTCAAATTGTAATTTAGCACTTAATTTAAGCTCTGCTATTTGACTAGGTAACCATTCCCAAAATACATTATTAAACCAATTTTTAGGGTGTAGATTTACACTAACTGTTAAGGCCGAAGATTCACTCAGCATTAGCTTTTTAACTTGTGTTATTACTGCTTTATCTAATATTAAAGCGTCTTGATTACTATAAACCTGATTAATAAAATAACGAGCAGCTAGTAAACCAAGTTGGCTATGCCTAACTCTGATAAGAGCTTCATGTTCTAAAATTTCCCCGCTAGAGAGCTTAAATAAAGGCTGGAAGAATAATATAAATTTGTTCTTTTTAATATTTTCGATAACTTGCTTACTAGAAAGTGGTTTTTCTTGGCAGTAATTTAACGCTAAGCGGTGAGAGTGCTGTACTGAGCTGTTTTGCGATAGCATAAGTGCTGATTTTGCTAACTGATAAACCGCAATTTTATCTGCGCCTAATCGATAGTCGCACGCACCTATTTTAATATTTTTATGAGTCATACTTTTTTGATAATTTTGGCATAGTAAAAACACGCTCTGATGGAGCTTTTCAACGTAGCTGTCTAACTCGGGAGTAGGTATATGTGGCAAGGTGACGGCCAAGTAACTGGAATTTAGTATTTTTACCGACACATCTTTAAATTCAGTCAATTTTCGAGTGATTAACACTTTAAAAATAGCTTCTTTATCGGTTTTCTTATCAAAGTCACATTCAATGAGTAAAAATAAGCTATGTGATGCTCTATTAACCCCATACAAAGAACTTAATTCGCATTTTTTTACTTGTTTAATTAATCGTATTTTATTTTGTTTAATAGTTTTAGTAGGTTGTATCATTGTATTTTTGGGTGTAATTCTACGGCTTACATTTAATAAGCCCCACCAACGATAAGACCAGCCAGCGGCGCCTAATATGATCAAGTTTAGCAATATAAATAAGTAACTTTGTGTTACCCAAGCAGGATAGTGATAGAGGCTCAAACTTAATGTTTTGTAAGAAAAAACTTCGCGCTCTATATTCACTAAATGCCTAAAATGCTCTGCAGGCTTTGGCACCTCCAACACAAAACCTTCACTTTTAGCTAATGCGGCCAACACTTCATTGTTTATAGAAGGAGATAAATTCAGCTCGTAAACGTGTTTAACGAACTGCTGCCCAGAAGCATGAACTTTTTGATGTAATGCATCATTTAAAACGAAATTAAAACTAATAAGCATCATTAAAAATAAGACAAAAGAGATACCTTTGAAGTACTTGAAAAGCCAGAGTTTACTCTTTTGCATAGCCTGCCACCCGTTAAATTATTAACTAAAGTGTTGTTCAATATCTATAGAAGTACAAGGCTGTAAACTAAGTTTAAACGTTTATTAATAGCGCTAAACAAAAAACACTCTGATAAACGAGACATAATAGTTTAAATTAGTTAGATATTAGATATTAGATAAAGGCCCACATGGGGGCTGTTTAAAAGTCTGTGTCATTTCAGCATTATTAAATAGATGGACTGATAATTAATTTAATTGCTCATACATAATTTTACTTCGCACTAAATGAGCAAGTGTTTTAGCACCCAATTTGCTCATTACATGGGAGCGATGAACCTCAACGGTACGTTCACTAATATTTAAATCGCATGCAATTACTTTGTTCATTGCACCATCCGTCACTCGCTCAAATACTTCTCGCTCTCGGCTCGATAGCGACTCTACATTAATTTTATTTTTGTGTTTATCGAGTAATTTTTCATGTTGGCTCTCATTAAATATCAATGCTTCGTTAATGCGATCAATCAAATGCTGCTCATCAAATGGCTTTCTAATAAAATCAATTGCGCCTAAACGCATAGCCTCTACTGCCATTGGAATATCACCATGTCCGGTAATAAATATAATAGGTAGTGAGCAGTTTAAATTTTTAAGTTTTTGCTGCACTTCCAAGCCGCTCATTTTAGGCATACGTATATCCAGCACTAAGCAACCGGTCATATTCTCATTATATACATCTAAAAATGCAGACCCTGAGCTAAAACTCTGTGCATCTATTCCAATGGAGTCTAATAATATTGCAAGCCCTTCACGCACACCTTCATCGTCATCAATTATAAACACGCTTTGCTTATCACTCATTCGCGACTCCTTTTTTCATAAATTGGCAGAGTAAACATAAAAATGGCCCCTGTTGGTTTATTATCACAAAAATTAATATGACCGCCATGCTCTTCAATAATACTTTTTGATATTGATAGGCCAATACCTGTGCCATTTTCTTTGGTTGACGAAAATGGTTTAAATAATCTTTCTCTCATTTCTTGGGCCAATCCTGCCCCTGTATCGGTCACTGATATTTCAACATTTTTATCTTCATTTAGTTTTATTTCAAGCTCTATTTTTGAACCATTATCACAAGTATTTAACTGCATAGCTTCCATACCATTGCGCAACAAATTAAGAATAACCTGCTCTATTTGAACTCGATCAACAAATACATCAACAGCCTCATCACATGCTGTCATTCGTATAGTTATATTGCGAAGCCGTGCTTCTGACTCAGCAAGATTTATTACTTCTTTTATCATAAATATACAATCGATGACTTCTTTTGAGCGCTGCCCTTTTTTGGTCATTAACTGCATACGCTCAATAACGGCTCCCGCTCGACGAGAGTGCAAACTTAGTTTTTCAAATATTGAGGGGAGCTTTTCAAACTTTCCTTTCTCACAAAAATTTTTAGCTGTCTGAGAAAAAAGTGAAATTGCAGTCAGAGGCTGGTTTATCTCATGTGCAATTCCTGCTGCCATTTCTCCTAATGCATTTACCCTTTCGGCATGAGCTAATTGTTCAGTATGAAGCCGAGCTTGTTCTTCAGAAGCCCGTTGTTTTGTGATATCTCGAATTAAACCAACAAACATCGTATTTTCATGGTTTTGTATTTCACTTACCGATAAATGAATTGGAAACTGCGTGCCATCTCTGCGTTTAGCAATAAGCTCTCGACCTACACCAATAATATGCGTTTGCTTTGTTTTTAAGTATTGAGCTAAATGTTGATCGTGCTGATCACAAAAAGGTGTAGGCATTAGTATTGTTATGTTTTTATTTTTCACTTCATCAGCGCTATAACCAAACATAACTTGTGCAGCAAAATTAAAGCTTTGAATAAGCCCATGCTGGTCAATTGTAATAACCGCTTCAACTACTGAATTTACTACCGCATCAGAGAAGGCATAACTACTAATTAAATCAGCCTCAGCCTCCTTAATAGAAGTAATATCATTGATAAACCCTTCAATGATTATTTCGCCATTAAAAATAGAACTAACTGGGCCTCCTTTTTCCCATACTAATTTAATATCGCTATTTTTAGTGATGATCCTATATTCAAGTTCAAAGGGGCTGTTTACTTTAAAAGCTTCGTTAAGTGACTTCTCTACCCGTTTAAAATCATCCTCATGTATTATTTTTCTCCACAGCATTCTATTTTTTTTAAACTCAGCCCGAGAGTAACCAGTTAAATTTTCACACCCATCACTAACAAGTATCATTGGCCTGTTTATAGTGTTAGATGAGTGATACGCCATACCTGGAAGGTTTTTTAACAAGTGTTCAATTTTATAACGTTCATCTTTTAGTTTACTACGTGCAAATAAATAGGTGTAAGCAGCCAATACAATTATTAAAGTGATAAAAAGGCCCAGTGCAATTAAAATTCTCATTACTTTATAGTGAGCAATATATAAAAACTCATCGTTGGGCGATACGTTTATTTCCCATTCATGACCTTGCAAATAATAAGATGAGCTTTTACTCCAGGCATATGCAATAGCGGGTTGGTTGCTTTGATCTGAGTACACTTTATGCCCATCAATAAACAGTGTGAAATAATACTCGTTGAGTAAAAAATCAGGCACAACAGACTTAATATAAGGTTTAAACAGCAATACACCTGAGATAAAACCATCTAATTTATTGCCTCTTGTATTGGCGTTAAAAATTGGGATATGTATTCCAATCCCTTCATCTCCATGAATAAACGCCAAAGGCATTATGACTGCCCTTTGCTGTGTATCTTTTGCTTTTATTGCTGTTAATAAGGCAGGTGGGTTTAACGCTAAATTAAAATCGATAGTCACTTCATTATTGTGCTTTGGTATTCTTTTTCGAACATGAAAGGTGTTGTCAATCCAGCCAATAGCTTGATAACCATATTGTGTACCATAAAAATTTTTACTAATCGCATCCCAATCACTTTGCGACATACCACTTGAAATAACCGATAGTTTAGATTGCTCTGAAAGCGATGTTATTCGCTTTTCTAAATCGTTTTTAAGTAGTGTTTTAATGCCTTCAGCGGTGTCTTGGGTTATGCGTTCAATATATGTTCGCTCTTGAGAATCTATATGGAAGACTATAATAATCATTAAGCACGTAACCAGCATACCAAGTATTATTGCATACCATAAAATGGCTAATTGGGATGAGGAAAATAGCTTTGCTTCTTTATCGCTGTAGTTCATAGTGAATTTACACTAACGCCTAGTTGATTAATAACGAGTAAACTTACTTATCTCGCACTTCCTTGCTTAATAATCCTCCTCGCTTACACTTGCGTCAAGAGGTAACTAAACAATAAAATTAGCTCTATTGAGTCAATTACTTAACTTTTCAAGCTGTGGTTTTCCACATGTTTTTACGTAACATCACCAATAGTTTCACTTCAATACTTACTCTAGGATAGTTACATACGCAGTTTCTCGGCGTTATTCATTAAAAATGAAAGTGTTAACAATCTTATTTAGTTTAATTGAGGGTACTATCATGGCTTACGCAACAACAAATCCATATACAGGTGAGGTTGTAAAAACCTTTCCTGATGCTACTGATGCTGAAATCACTCAAGCAATAGAAAATGCCGATTCGGTATTCCAATCTTGGAAGCGAACATCTTTTTCTTCACGCGCAAAAATAATGCAAAAAGCGGCCGACTTATTACGCAAAAATGTTATTAAATACGCTAATTTATTAACCCTAGAAATGGGAAAAATAACATCAGAAGCAAAAGCCGAAGTAGAATTATCAGCCGCTATTTTAGAGTACTACGCTAACAACGCTGAAAAACTTCTTGCACCTACAAATTTACCCGTAGCAGAACCTGCTGAAGGTGAAGCAGTTGTTGTACACGAACCGCTTGGTGTACTACTTGCTGTTGAACCATGGAATTTCCCGTATTACCAGGTTGCTCGTATCATTGCGCCACAATTATCAGCGGGCAATACGATGTTACTCAAGCACGCTGGGATTGTTCCACAATGTGCAGCAGCATTTGAAGCTCTCATGATCGAAGCTGGCCTACCTAAAGGCGCTTTTAAAAACCTATACGCCGCACATTCCCAAACAGAAATGATCATTTCTCATCCATTAGTTCGTGGTGTTGCACTTACCGGTTCTGAAAGCGCTGGTGCAATCGTTGCTTCTACCGCTGGTAAAGCACTTAAAAAGTCTACATTAGAGCTTGGTGGTGCAGACGCATTTGTTGTACTTGCTGATGCTGAAATGGAAAAAACGGTTAATTGGGCTGTATTTGGTCGTCATTGGAACGGTGGACAAGTATGCGTATCGTCTAAACGAATGATCATCGAAGATGAAGTTTATGATGAGTTTGTTGAACTTTATACTGCTGGTGTTGCTAAGTTGCAAGCAGGCGATCCACTAGATCCAACTACTACTTTGGCACCATTGTCATCACAAGGTGCAGCTGATGAACTAAAAGTTAAAATTAACGAAGCGATCAAGCTTGGTGCAACTGCCACTGAAGTGGGCCCTAAAGTACCTAGTCAAGGCGCCTTTGTACAACCCACTATTTTAACGAATATTAGCGAAGATAATCCGGCTCGCAACTGGGAATTCTTTGGTCCTGTGTCTATGTTATTTCGTGCAAAAAATGAAGATGACGCAATTAAAATTGCAAATGACTCTCCATTTGGCTTAGGTGGATCAGTATTTACTTCAAATCCTGAACATGGCTTAGAAGTCGCTAAGCAAATATCTACCGGCATGATCTTTGTCAATCATCCAACAATGGTTAAAGCAGACCTACCATTTGGTGGCGTACGCCGCTCTGGTTTTGGTCGTGAGTTAATTGGCCTAGGGATTAAAGAATTTGTGAATCATAAACTTATTGATGTTGTTGATATTGACGCGCCTTTTTAAAGGCGCTGTTAAATAGCATACAGAAAAATTATTTATATAAATATCTATAAATTCAAGTTTAGAGGACATTTTTATGAAAAATATAAATGACAAAGTAGCACTTGTTACTGGAGCTGGTCAGGGTATTGGACGCGGTATTGCATTACGGCTTGCAAGCGATGGGGCTGATATTGCAATCGTTGATATTAACGAAGAAAAAATGGCAGCAGTCGCTTCAGAAATTGAAAATCTTGGTCGTAAAGTAACGACGTTTAAAGCTGACGTAAGTAACCGCGATGAAGTATATGCTGCCGTTGAACATACTCAAAATACACTAGGTGGATTTGATGTCATGGTTAACAACGCAGGTATCGCACAGGTTAACCCTATTGCCGATGTAGAACCTGAAGAAGTCTCGCGTATCTTAAAAATAAACATTGAAGGTGTGCTATGGGGAATTCAGGCAGCAGCAGCTAAGTTCAAAGCTCTAGGACATTCAGGAAAGATCATTAATGCTTCATCGATAGCCGGACATGATGGTTTTGCTATGTTAGGTGTTTATTCTGCAACAAAATTTGCAATCCGAGCTTTAACACAAGTATCTGCGAAAGAGTATGCCAGCGATGGTATCACCGTAAACGCCTATTGTCCTGGGATTGTGGGTACTGATATGTGGGTAACAATTGATAAACGCTTTTCAGAAGTTACGGGGGCTGCTGTTGGTGAAACCTACAAGAAGTTCGTGGATGGCATTGCGCTAGGCCGTTCAGAAACACCTGACGATGTTGCAAGCCTAGTTTCGTATCTCGCAAGCCCAGACTCAGACTACATAACTGGCCAGGCAATCATTACTGATGGTGGTATCGTCTACCGATAAGGTCGCGGACAAGGTGTTCGATTAAGGAAAATTGGCTTACGGCAGCAAGTGAATGAAATGCAAGCTACATCACCCTGTAGTCAGTGAGATGGGGAGCTGTTCTCTATATTACTTCGTGCAAAAGATGTAGCCGACTTAACATTTAATGTTGTTGATATTGACGCGCCTTTTTAAAGGCGCTGTCTCTAGCTTTTTAATATTATAGGAAAAATTATGAACCAAAAAATGAAAGCAGCCGTTGTAGAGCAATTTGGTAAACCTTTAGTTCTACGTGATTTAGATATTCCATCACCTAATGCAGGGCAAATATTAGTTAAAACAGAAGCCTGCGGTGTATGCCACACAGATTTACATGCAGCAAACGGTGATTGGCCATTAAAACCAACTCCACCGTTTACTCCTGGTCATGAAGGCATTGGGCTAGTTACCAAAATTGGTGAAGGTGTTACAAGCGTAAAAGTAGGCGATAGGGTCGGTGTTCCGTGGCTTTATTCTGCTTGTGGACACTGTGAGTTTTGCTTAAGTGCCTATGAACCCGTTTGCCCTGATGCTGAGTTTGGTGGTTATACTAAAAATGGCGGCTTTGCCGAATATATTATCGCTGACCCTAATTACGTAGCGCATATTCCTGATGGTTTATCAGCAGTACAAGCAGCTCCTATAATTTGTGCTGGCATTACAACGTACAAAGGTATTAAAGAAACCGATGCTAAACCAGGTGAGTGGGTAGCAATTTCAGGCTGTGGAGGGCTTGGTCATTTAGCAATTCAGTATGCCAAAGCTATGGGTCTTAAAGTCTGTGCCGTTGATATTGATGATACAAAACTTGAACATGCCACCTCATTGGGCGCAGATGTGGTTGTTAATGCAAAAAAAGCGAATGCCGCTGATACAGTCAAAGAAATAACGCAAGGTGGTGCGCATGGCGTGCTTATTACAGCGCCTTCACTGCCTGCATTTGAGCAAGGGGTTAACATGACCCGCAAACACGGTACATGTGTTTTAGTTGGCTTACCGCCAGGCGAGTTTCCGACGCCGCTATTTGATGTAGTAGCAAATTGTATCACTATAAAAGGATCGTTCGTTGGTAATCGCAAAGATATGGCCGAGGCATTGGCTTTTGCAGCACAAGGCAAAGTTAAAGCTGATATTGAATTACAGCCTTTGAGCGCTATCAATAACATTTTTGAAAGGCTCAAAAATGGCAAGGTCCCTTCTCGCGTAGTTATTGATTTTACACTTTAGATAGCAATAAATACGGTGGACACGTGCCAATAAGCAACAACCACCACCGTATTACTGATTCCACGCCCTAAAACACTAATCTCTACTCTTGGCATTAAAATCTGAGGTATAAAATGAAAATCGGTGTTCCAAAAGAAATTCGCACAGGTGAGCGCCGAGTCGCAACAACCCCTGATGCTGTAAGTAAATTAATAAAACTTGGTTTTAATGTCGCCATTGAAGCGGGTGCAGGTATGGCGGCTAATTACACAGATGATGCGTATATCGCAGCAGGTTGTGAAGTAGTTAACTCAGCACAAGATATATGGGCACAATCTGATATTGTGCTCAAAGTACAAGCACCTGAAGGTGATGAAAATACATTACTAAAAAGTGGACAAACATTAATCTGTTTTTTATGGCCTGCACAAAATCCAGAGATGCTAAAAGATTTAACTCAACGCGGCATCACCGCCATTGCAATAGATAGCATTCCTCGTATTTCTCGGGCACAAAAAATGGATGCCCGAAGCTCAATGGCTAATATATCTG
Source organism: Pseudoalteromonas sp. SA25 (assembly GCF_011378705.1). Lineage (NCBI taxonomy): Bacteria > Pseudomonadati > Pseudomonadota > Gammaproteobacteria > Alteromonadales > Pseudoalteromonadaceae > Pseudoalteromonas > Pseudoalteromonas sp. SA25. The sequence goes on from NZ_WTKV01000001.1 coordinate 229,310, forward strand.
GCTATCGTGCAATTGTAGAAGCAGCCCAACATTTTGGTCGCTTTTTTACCGGACAAATTACAGCGGCAGGAAGAGTTGCTCCCGCCAAGGTACTTGTAATAGGCGCAGGTGTTGCAGGTTTGGCCGCAATAGGATCAGCAAAAAGTATGGGCGCAATTGTTCGCTCATTTGACACGCGCGCTGAAGTAAAAGAGCAAATTGAAAGCATGGACGCTGAGTTTTTAATGCTCGACTTTAAAGATGAAGACGGCTCAGGCGAAGGCGGTTACGCTAAAGTAATGAGCGATGAATTTATCGAAGCCGAAATGGCATTGTTTGCAGCGCAAGCTAAAGACGTTGATATAATTGTTACTACCGCGCTCATACCCGGAAAACCAGCGCCTAAGTTGATCACCAGCGAGATGGTTGCATCAATGAACAGCGGCAGCGTAATAGTCGACCTCGCTGCTGAACAAGGCGGAAACTGTGAACTAACAGTCCCGGGAAAGGTTGCCGTGTGTCATGGTGTGTCGATCATTGGTTACACCGATTTACCAAGTCGCCTAGCTACGCAATCGAGCCAATTATACAGTAATAACTTATACAACCTGTTAGCCGAAATGACCCCAGAAAAAAACGGCGAGCTCTTTGTTGATATGACAAACGACGTTGTATTAGGTGCAACCATATGCACAGAAGGAAAAACAACCTGGCCGCCACCAGCGCCCACACTATCTGCAACCCCTAAAAAGGTAGCCGCAACACCAATTTCTACCCCCACTATTGTTGAGAAGAAGAAATCGGTATTTGGACCTATTATTGGCGCTGCTATCGGTGCATTAGCACTGCTTGGTCTTGGTGGCGTTGCACCCGCTGATTTTATGTCTCATTTTACCGTTTTTGTTTTAGCCTGCTTTGTAGGTTATATGGTTATTTGGAGTGTATCGCCTGCGCTGCATACGCCTTTAATGAGTGTAACCAATGCCATTTCAAGCATTATTGTTATCGGTGCTTTAATTCAAATAAGCTCAACAGACGACACCATTAAATGGTTTGCCGTTTTTACCGTGTTAATTGCGAGTATTAATATTGTTGGCGGCTTTGCTGTAACACATCGCATGCTCAAAATGTTCCGTAAGTGAGGTTGTCATGATCAGTACTGGTATTGTAACCGTGGCATATATTGCTGCGATGGTTCTTTTTATTTTGGCTTTAAACGGCCTATCCAACCAAGAAACTGCCCGTAAAGGTAATTGGTATGGTATTTCAGGCATGGTTATTGCGCTTTTTGCGACTGTTTTGGGCGTTGTTACCAATAACTATATTGAATTGATGATTGCATTATTAGTGGGTGGCAGTATTGGCCTACTTGTAGCAAAACGCGTGCAAATGACTGAGATCCCAGAGCTGATTGCTATTTTGCACAGCCTTGTTGGGCTCGCGGCTATAATGGTTGGCTATGCTAATTTTGCTGACGCTTCCAGCCACTTTTCGGGTATTGATTTAACTATTCATGATATTGAAACCTATGTAGGAGTTTTAATTGGCGCTATTACATTTTCAGGTTCAATTACCGCTTTTGGTAAATTATCTGGTCGAATAGGCAGCAAGCCTTTAACACTACCAGGGCGGCATATATTCAACCTTTTATTATTATTTTCTGTTACCTGGCTTGGGCAGCAATTTGTTGTGCAATCGGCTGTAGGGAGTGGCGTGTTGCCACTGGTTATTATGATAGCGCTTGCTTTAGTTTTTGGTGTTCATATGGTTATGGCAATTGGCGGTGCCGATATGCCCGTTGTTATATCTATGCTTAATAGTTACTCAGGCTGGGCCGCTGCCGCGACAGGCTTTATGCTAAATAACGACTTACTTATTGTCATTGGCGCATTAGTAGGTTCAAGCGGAGCTATTTTAAGCTACATAATGTGCAAAGCTATGAATCGAAATTTTTTATCTGTCATTGCCGGCGGCTTTGGTGGTGGCAATGTAAAAGCCTCATCTGGAGAGGTTCAAGATCAAGGTGAAGTGCTTACCATAAGTGCAACCGAAACAGCTGCACTACTTATGAGTGCAAAAGAAGTAATGATTATTCCGGGGTACGGGATGGCCGTTGCAAAAGCACAGCAAATAGTCTCTGAACTCACAAGTAAATTACGTGAAAAAGACATTAACGTGCGCTTTGCAATACACCCTGTTGCAGGGCGAATGCCTGGACAAATGAATGTGTTATTAGCTGAAGCTAAAGTTCCTTACGACATTGTTTTTGAAATGGATGAAGTAAACGACGATTTTTCACAAGTTGATGTTTCACTTGTTATTGGTGCGAACGATATTGTCAATCCATTGGCACTTGAGGAACCAAACAGCCCTATTGCAGGAATGCCTGTACTTGAGTGTTGGCATGGTAAAACATCCATTGTTTTAAAACGCAGTATGGCGACAGGCTATGCAGGCGTGCAAAACCCCTTATTCTTTAAAGAAAACACACAAATGTTATTTGGAGATGCCAAAGACACGTTAGTCGAAGTTGTTGCTGCACTATAAAAGTAACGTTGTAAAGCCGTGGAGGATTCCATGGCTTTGTTATTTTTGCATTACTTAAATTTTATATTTTTGAGCTCCGCTTAATTGCCGTGATTATAACTAGTTAAACTACCTATTAAACCTTTGAGTCAAATTCTATTTTAAGTTATTCAAAACAGGATCAAACAACGGGAGATATTACGATAGGTACTTAATATAGATAATTATTAAATCACTTTAATAGTTCAGCTATTTATTTAAACAGCGGATTATAGTTTCACGTAGATTTTGCGCTTTAATAGGTTTTGCAACATGGGCGTTCATGCCAATGGATAAGTATCGTGTAATATCATCTTTCATAACATTAGCTGTTAAAGCAATTATTGGAATATTTGCGATAGTCTCATCACTATCATTACGAATAATTTTACTCGCCTCAACCCCGTCTATAATAGGCATATGAATATCCATCAAAATAATATCGTACAATTGTAATTTCACGGCTTGAATACATTCTAATCCATTGTCGACCAAGTAAATTTGAGCATCAGCCTTCTCTAGTATGTTTGTAACGATTAGTTTATTGATCGAGTTATCTTCCACAACCAATATTTTTATACCTGCCAGCGACGCTTCACTTACGGTGTTTACTATAGGCACTTCATTAAGAGGGCCTACTACTTTACTTTCAATCGCCTCATACAAAACACTCGTGTATACAGGTTTCTGCAAAATAGTTTTTATACTTACTTTTTTGGCTGCATTATTAAGTAAACTTTCGTCACTCATTATAAGCACAATCGTGTTGTTATAAAGTTGAGGATTAATATTGAAAATGCGTATTAAAAAAGTTTCGCTACTCATTGATGGCATAGCCCAGTCGACAATAATAACTTTAAATTTCTCTTTATTGTGTTCAATAATATCAATAGCTTGTTTAGCAGATTGACAGGCCGTACATACCAGCCCCATAGCCGTTAGCTGATTTTCAATTACCTTAAGATCATCTTCATTATCATCTATAATTAATACCTCAAACGAATCAGTAAATGTTAGGTCGGGAGTGTTATCAATCAACGCTTGGTTATTCAATTTCACCTTAATCGAAGCTATAAATTCACTACCTACACCTTGAGTACTTTTTACCGTTATATCCCCACCCATCGATTGGCATAAACGCTTACTTATAGTTAAACCTAAACCTGTGCCGCCAAATTTCCTGGTTGTAGAGCTGTCAGCTTGAGTAAAAGATTCAAATAAATTGGTAAGGCTTTGCTCGGCAATCCCAATACCGGAATCCTTAACAATGAAATACAAACAAACGCTCTTAGGATCAGCTAACGATCTTTTTGATTCTATTAATACCGATACGAAGCCCTGTGTAGTAAATTTAATTGCGTTAGAGCATAAATTTAGCAGTACTTGGTTTATTCGAACTACATCACCTATTAAATCGAGCTTAACCTCTTTACCAATGACAATATCAAATGTGATCCCTTTACTTTGAGCTAGCTCATCAAAAGTTGCTTTGATGTAGTCAACAACCGAATTTACAGAAAAAGGAAATTCCTCAAGGTTAATATTTCCAGACTCAATTTTTGAAAAGTCTAAAATATCGTTAATAACTACAAGGAGTTGATCTGAAGAATATTTAATTTTATTTAAATAATGCTCATATTCCCCAGGCAAACCTTTTTCGAGCAAAATGTTGGTTAAGCCAATAATCCCACTCATAGGAGTTCTAATTTCATGACTCATATTTGCTAAAAATTCAGACTTAGCGGATGTCAGCTTTTCGGCCTCTTCTTTGGCTTGCAACAGTTCTTCAGTACGCTGATCAACGCGAGACTCTAATCTTTGCTTTTCTTCATCAAGCTCTTTTAAAAGTTGAATGCGGCGTTGATTTAAAAACAATACGAAAACTAAAAAGCTGCTAAGAATAGAAATAATCGCAGCAGCGCTGTAAATTAATGTTTTATTTTGCTCAAAATAGGTTGGCTCGTAATAAGATATGATCGACTTTTCTAGCAAGCTTTGTGGAGCTATATCGAACTTGTTTAATTGACGCCAGTCATAAGCGTAAACACTTAGCCCTTCACCACTGATTTCACTTAAGCTTTTATTTTCATTGTATAAAATTATCGAATCGGCAATACGTTCGCCTATTTTTTCACCCGACAACACATACCCACCAACAACACCTGAGCCTAATAGTACCTCCCAATAACTAAAAACGGGCGCAGAACTTGCTTTTGCTAATTGCTCTACGAGCTGATAAGGGCTAAGGGATTTATTGTCGTAATGCCTGAAAATGGGAGTAAACAATATAATTGAATCATCTGGCGCATTTTTTACTTTAGTGAGCAGCTCTGGCATTGAAAGATCAAACCACTTCTCTACGTCTAAATACGAAAAGTCACGGTTAATAACCGAAAAGAGCCCTCGATAAAAGCTCATCCCAATATCGTTTTTTGTATCTAATATAACGATTAATTTTTTAGGCTTCATTAAATTAACAGCGCTTGCTGTTGCTTGCGCGTAATCTAATTTAGCTTGGATCACTGCTCCGTTAGTATTTTTAGGCAAACTAAATTGAGCGCCTGGTTCCAAATATATTCTTGGAGCATTTATAAAAAAGTCATCTAATTGCGATAAAAGTACTGCTGCAGAAGGAGACTGAGTAACAATAATATCGATGTGCTTATTTTTATATTTTTGTTTGAGGTAGTCCTTCATTAACTGTTTTTGATTTGCTTCATCGAATCGGTTTACATCCATATTTTCAACGAAGAGTTCATAACTAAAAGAACGTTCTATAAGTTTTTTACGCAGTCCAGAATCAACACTTTTGTGCCAAGGCATATCTTGGTTTGTTGAATTTATAAATAAAACATGAGTAACATTTGAAGAAGGTTGAGCGTTTGAAATTGGACTCACAAATTGAAAAACAAGAAATAAAAATAAGATATTAGTTTTCATGTTTCTCATTGTGTAATCAAGGTGAAAGTCCTTTAATGGTAAGTGTTAACGATATATATATCAATTAAATAAAATGTAAATACCACCATAATTTAACATGTTTACTAATACTATTTCATTTTATTGCTTAATGACGATATTCATTGATAGTTCTGGGTTGCCCTCACTACACAACTCGTATAAAAAAACCCCGTATGAACGGGGCTTTTCTATAATACATATTTACACTGTAAAGGTTGGAAAACTAGAAGGGGATATCGTCGTCAAAATCAATGGTTGGTTCCATTGGGTTTGATGCGCCACCCTGCGGAGCACTTTGTGGTTTAGGAGCGAAACCACCTTGCTGTTGTGGTGCACTTTTTTGCTGTGGTGCATAACCACCTTGCGGCTGATATTGATTACTTTGCTGCTGTGGTGCTGGAGCCGGTTTTGGTTGTGCTGCTGGTGCGGCTTGTTGCTGCGGATTATAGCCACTTTGCTGTGCAGCTTGGCCTTGGTTATTTTGACCGTAACCACCGCTTTGTTGACCACCTTGCGGCTGATTACCTTGGTAACCACCACTTTGCTGATCGCCACCACGTGCGCCTAACATTTGCATTTGACCAGTAAATCCATCTACAACTATTTCTGTAGTGTATTTTTCTTGGCCTTGTTGATCGGTCCACTTACGTGTTTGAAGTTTACCTTCAACATAAATTTGTGAACCTTTACGACAATATTCACCAACAATTTCAGCTAATTTGCCAAAGAACACAACACGATGCCACTCAGTTTTATCAACCATTTGGCCAGTGTTTTTATCTTTATAGCTATCCGAAGTTGCTAAGGTAATATTTGCTACACCATTGCCGTTAGGCATATAACGAACTTCAGGATCTTGCCCTAAATTACCAACCAAAATTACTTTGTTCACACCGCGTGCCATGGAACCATCTCCTATAAATGTTAGATTAAACCAGCTACTTTACGTGCTTGGTCTAGGTCAAATTCTTTATCATTAATCTTTAAATAGCTGCGACTTTCATCGCGAACCACAGTTGCTTCTATTACGCCTGGTAAAGCAACTAACTGAGAAGCAAGTGTTTGAGCATGCTCTTCAGAATCTAATTTGGTCATTAAACTAATAACTTTACTTTTGGGTGGGACTTGCATTTTCCACGCAATAATAAGCCATATTAACCCAACAAGTGCCGCTGCCGCAAACACAGCTTGCGTCGTTGTAGTTTGTGCTACATAACCACCTAACATACCGCCTAAAAAGGCGCCTAAAAACTGACTAGATGAGTAGCCACCCATTGCTGAACCTTTTTGGCTTGCAGGTGCTATTCGCGATACAAGCGCAGGCATAGTGGCTTCTAAAAAGTTAAACGCCACAAAATAAAGCAGCATACACACAGCAATGCCTACTACACTATTAACCCATACCGACATTGCTAGCATACTAATAGTTAACAAGGCTACTGAGCCAATAAATGCTTGTTTTTCTTTCTCTTTTTTAATGGCCACAATCATTATTGGTACCATTAATAAAAATGCTAAAAATAGCACTGGAATATATAAATACCAGTGATGGTCGGCAACTAAGCCATCTTTAATTAATTGACTCGGCAGTACGACAAATATTGTGGTTAGCGTTAAGTGTAATAGCAATACACCTGCATTTAATCGTGCTAACTGAGGGTGCTTAATTAGTTTTTTTATGTCGCTAAAGCTTGCTAATGTATCGCCTTTGGGCGCTTTATTTACCGCATTTGGCACTAGCATAGTCACTATAAATATACCAAAAACAGCTAAAATAGCAGTCAACCAAAATACACCCGCAATACCCCACGAAGCTGCAACAATTGGCCCAAGTAGCATAGCAAAGGCAAAGCTCATTCCTATGCTCATACCAATAACGGCCATTACCTTTGGTCGTTGCTCATCGCGGCTTAAATCTGAAGCAAACGCGAGTAGTGCACTGGCTATTGCGCCCATACCTTGTAGAGCGCGGCCTACGGTAACCATTTGAATAGAGTCAGCTAATGCAGCAACTACAGAGCCAATAGCAAATACGACTAAACCACCAACAATAACCTTTTTACGACCAATCTTATCGGATAATCGACCCATAGGTATTTGCAATACGGCTTGCGTTAAACCATACGCACCAATGGCAAAACCAATCCAAATAGGCGAAAAACCTTCAAGCGATTGTCCATAAATAGCCAATACAGGCATCAGCATAAACAAGCCGAGCATTCTAAATGCAAACACACTCGCCAGCGATACTGCGGCGCGTTTTTCTCGTGAATTAAGTGAAGATGCGGTCATTATCTGCGTGATCTTACTCTATGAAAAATTGAGGTTGGGATTCTACCATAAGCTTGGCAATAATTAATCGCCTATAAGTAAGGATTTTTCATTGATCAAGGATTAATATTGCTTCGTATTATGCGATACTGAGTAAATAATTTTGGTAATAAACGAGATAGCATGGAAAACATTGAAGTCCGAGGCGCCCGTACGCATAATTTAAAAGACATCAGCCTAACCATCCCACGTGATAAATTAATAGTTATTACTGGTCTATCTGGTTCGGGGAAGTCATCACTTGCATTTGATACACTTTATGCAGAAGGACAACGCCGGTATGTTGAATCACTTTCTGCGTATGCAAGACAATTTTTATCGCTTATGGAAAAGCCTGATGTAGATCACATCGAAGGCCTCTCTCCTGCAATTTCTATTGAGCAAAAATCAACGTCTCATAATCCACGATCAACTGTGGGTACTATTACCGAAATTTACGATTATTTACGACTTATGTTTGCCCGCGTTGGCGAACCACGATGCCCTACACATGATTTACCACTTGCTGCGCAGACAGTTAGTCAAATGGTAGATACTGTTTTGGCACTGCCTGAAGGCAGTAAATTAATGCTGCTTGCGCCTATAGTAAAAGAGCGTAAAGGTGAGCATGTTAAGTTATTAGAGCAGCTATCAAGCCAAGGTTATATTCGCGCCCGTATAGACGGTGAAGTATGTGACTTGTCTGATCCACCAACACTTGAGCTTCATAAAAAACATACAATAGAAGTTGTTGTAGACAGATTTAAAGTAAAAGATGGCTTACAACAACGCTTAGCTGAATCGTTTGAAACCGCGCTTGAAATGTCTAATGGCGTTGCACATGTAGCATACATGGATGATAGCAGCGCTGAAGAAATTCTATTCTCAGCAAACTTTGCCTGCCCTACTTGTGGCTATGCAATGACTGAGCTAGAACCGCGTTTGTTTTCGTTTAATAACCCTGCTGGTGCGTGCCAAACCTGTGATGGTTTAGGTATACGTCAATATTTTGATCCTAATCGCGTAGTGCATAACCCAGAGTTAAGCCTTGCTGGCGGTGCAATTAAAGGCTGGGATAAACGCAGCTTTTATTACTATCAAATGCTACAAGCGGTTGCGGATCATTACAATTTTGATTTAGATGTGCCTTATCAAGATTTAGACAGCGACTCGAAAAAAATTATTTTAGATGGCTCTGGTAGCACTAAAATTGCGTTTAATTATCGTAACGACCGTGGCGATTTAATTACGCGTAATCATGAGTTTGAAGGCGTTTTAAATAACATGAATCGCCGCTACCGCGAGACCGAGTCAAACTCAGTACGCGAAGAGCTTGCTAAATACCAAACAAGCCAAGCATGTCCTAGCTGTAATGGCTCGCGTTTACGCGAAGAATCTCGAAATGTATTTATTGGAAAAACCAACTTACCTGCAATCACGTGCATGAGTATTGGTGAAGCTATGGAGTTTTTTGAAGGGTTAACGCTAACCGGACAAAAAGGCCAAATTGCTGAAAAAATACTAAAAGAAATTCGCGACCGTTTATCGTTTTTAATTAACGTTGGCCTAAATTACTTATCACTTGAGCGCAGCGCCGACACACTATCAGGTGGTGAAGCTCAGCGTATTCGCTTAGCGAGCCAAATTGGTGCAGGCCTTGTAGGTGTAATGTACGTACTAGATGAGCCATCTATTGGGCTGCATCAACGCGATAACGACCGTTTATTACAAACATTGGTACATTTACGCGACTTAGGTAACACCGTTATTGTGGTAGAGCACGATGAAGATGCTATTCGTGCCGCTGACCATATTATTGATATTGGCCCAGGCGCGGGTGTTCATGGTGGGCATATTATTGCTCAAGGAACACGCGACGATATTTTAGCAAGCAAAGAGTCTGTTACGGGCCAGTTTTTATCAGGCGTACGTAGAATAGAAATACCAAAAGAACGTCACCCAACAAACGACAAATGGCTAGAGCTATTTGGCGCAACAGGTAATAATCTTAAAAATGTGGATTTAAAAATCCCATTTGGTTTAATGACCTGTGTGACAGGTGTATCGGGCTCGGGTAAATCAACGTTAATAAACGACACTTTGTTTAAACTTGCTCATACAGAGCTAAATGGCGCAACAACTGCCGAAGCGGCACCGTATAAATCAATTAGTGGTTTAGATCATTTTGATAAAGTGATCGATATTGATCAAAGCCCGATTGGTCGTACTCCGCGTTCAAACCCGGCAACCTACACAGGTATATTTACCGGCATTCGTGAGTTATTTGCAGGTACACAAGAAGCGCGCTCACGTGGCTACAAAGTAGGTCGCTTTAGCTTTAACGTTAAAGGCGGACGCTGTGAAGCTTGCCAAGGTGACGGCTTAATTAAAGTTGAAATGCACTTTTTACCTGATGTGTATGTACCGTGTGATGTATGTAAGAGTAAACGCTATAACCGCGAAACCCTCGAAGTACAATACAAAGGTAAAAACATACACCAAGTACTTGAGATGACTGTTGAAGACGCTCATGATTACTTTGATAAAATACCGGCTATTGCGCGTAAGCTTAAAACGCTGATGGACGTTGGTTTGTCGTACGTGCGTTTAGGTCAAGCCGCTACTACTCTCTCTGGTGGTGAGGCGCAACGTGTAAAATTAGCGCGCGAGCTATCAAAGCGTGATACTGGTAAAACGCTCTACATATTAGATGAGCCAACAACAGGCTTACACTTTGCTGATATTGAACAGCTGCTTGTCGTACTTCATCGCCTGCGCGATCACGGCAATACAATTGTTGTTATTGAGCACAACCTCGATGTTATTAAAACAGCAGACTGGGTTATCGATTTAGGACCTGAAGGCGGAGCTGGCGGTGGTGAAATACTCATTGCAGGCACGCCAGAAGAAGTAGCCGAATGTGAGCGTTCACATACTGGGCATTACTTAAAATCTCTATTAAGTAAATAGAGGTTTGGTTGTTACAAATCAATCTGCATTAAGGTTATTTAACTGTCGAGATTGCACTTAATTAAAAATAGCGAGAAGATTCACTTCTCGCTATTTTTTTGCTCTAACTTTTCTTTTATCAACATAATACCAATCGAAAATGCTATTAAAGAAAAACAACACACTGCTACAAGCTTAATCTAGAAAGATAGACACGCCCTAGTCATTCCAACTTATCTGTATTATTTGCATGTCTTTATATTTAGCACCCGTGAATAAAATTTCGTTATCTGAACTCACTTCAAAACCAATAGGTCGAAAGTCCACGTGTATATCTTGTATAGTTTGCTCGTGTAAATTTAGTCTAGCGACTCTAGAAATAGAATCTGAATAATAGAAATAGTCTTTGCTAACTCCATACGCAACTGACTTTTTGGCGTTTTTAGGTAATTCCCAGCTTTGCCTATCTGAAAGGCGAATTAACTGATTATCATTGGTTACGTACCCGTTACCTTTACTATCTGAAATGAGTTTATTAGCTTTTATACCTTCTATTACACGTGTATCACGTGTTACTAAATTAAATTCTGCCAATATATTTTTTGAACCAAGTCGCTTAACATAAATAATGCTGTCGTTATTTTTTGACCAAATATAGCTTACTATTTTATGCTTATTAAATTCTTCAAATGGATAAAATTTTTGAGCGTTTACGTCATAAAGTGAAAAACCTTTATTTTTCATGAATATCATGCGTTGCTTATTAGGAGAAGCTCTTAGTCCTCCTAATACAAAAGTTGATGAGCCATCATCGTAATTAAAAAAGCTAAGTTGCTTTGTAAGACCATTTTGAGAGAGCCACAATTGACTGCTGCCAGAACGCTCTGATACAAAAACATGTGCTGTCCCTTCCTTATTAATTATTTCAGCAATGTTGTACTCGTCTTTATCACTTTTATAAAGTGCTTCATACTCAGGATTATCACCAAAAGGGTCTGTAGCTTTAATAAGCGAGTATGCCTGTGTCATATTTTCCGAGTAAAATAGGCTGTTATCAGAGTGAACTGCAATATAATAAGGTGAAATTGCTGGGGTAACCGTTAGTGTGCGTTTAATAATATTATTTTCCTCAACCACAATGGTTGAAAGTTCAGAGCCTTCAAAAACAATCACGCCTTTATCGTCTGCAAGCCAGTCAAACGCGAAGCTAATTATGCTTTTCTTTGCTTTAAATAACCGCTTGGTTTCATGGGTCTCAAAGTTGTAGCTAAATACAGAAAAAGGCTTACCCTTTTGACTAAGTACATATGCTATTTTACTACCAGAATGAGATAAACGAGGCATGATTACGCCATACATGACGCCTGGTGGTGGGATCACTATGAATTCTTTTTTAAGTTCTAAATCATATTTATATAAACCTGAACCCTCATGCTCATTTTTATATTCGGTGTAATAAATATGCTCACCACTTTCGTCTACTTGCGCATAACCTGTGTATCTAAGGTCACACTTTTTAATTAATGTAGCCTTTCCTATAACAGGAAACTGGCTTAAATCAACGAGAACCATTTCACACTTTTGCTGCTTTAAGTTAGTCGCTTGTAACAACACAGAGTGCTGATTTAACTGCCACGATAAAATGGATACTTGAAAGCCAGGATAGGTAATTTCAACTTCCCTTTGATCAGATAGTCGTTTTACAAATGCATGCATTACGTCATTTTCAGGTTCAACATTTGTATAAGCTAAATATTGTTTATCTGAGGACATCTCAGGATGAACCTCACTGCCTATATTCCACGTGCTTGCTACCTTATTAACCGTGATCTGTTTAATCTTTTCGCTAGAAGGTGCATTAATAAAAAACAACCCAAACCATACTAAAAAGCACAGGCAAATAATGGCGAATAAAGAATAAATCAAAAACTTTTTACTATTCGTTCTTTGAACTGGTTGAGAAGTAGTTGCAGTAGCTATCTCTTCATTTTTGGCAGAAATACCCGGTGAGTCAGACAAAATGTTTGCAGGCTCTTTCAAAACGTTTGCTTGCGTTAAACGCTCAGGTATTACTGTTAGGCTATATCCTTTACGGTAATGCGTTTTTAAAAGCGGCGCTTTTTCAATTGGGTGGGCAAGCTGCTTTCTTAACTCTGAGATTGCACGGTTAATCGCATTATCGTCAACAAAGCTTTGTTGCCACACACTCTCAATAAGCTCTTGGCGGGAAACGATTTGTTGAGGCTTATCTATAAAGTGGAGTAATAACTTTACTAAAAGTGGATCTAATTCCCTTTCTAAATGGTTTGAAGTAATCACACAGCGATTACTAATAAATTGCCAAGGTCCGATTTGATAATTCATAGTCTTTACGTATTTTTATTTTTATAAACCGTATCACATCTACACTTTATTTTATAGAAAAAGCATTTTAAACCTTATATTAGCATTATAAGGTTTAAAGCTAACATACTAAATTTAAACAATTATTTAGCTTTAAAACCTTATCTATTAATTGCTCATAACTAGATAAGCGACTCTTAATAAATTCAGCGATATTCTTTAAACCGTCATCAACAAGCAGCTTAGTAAAAAATCATTTGTGATTCTAAATTGGCTGCAGCAAAAAATACAAAAGGTTTAATTATGAACAGCACAATGAAAAAAATACTACCGGCTTTACTACTAGCAACTGCTTTTAATACTACTTCAGTTATTGCAGCTGACACTAAACAAAACACCGTTCAAAATAATTTTGAGAAATGCATGATTGGTGAAAGCATAAAGGCAATTAGCCCTGTTAATCAAAAACTACAAAAAACAAACAAAATAGACGCTTCTGAGTCTTTAAAAAGTAATGTTGATAAGCAAACGTTACTTTCTTCAATAGATGAAAAAATATCAGCTGAGCTTGACTCTTCAATGAGCAAAATAAACTCGCAAATTGATAAAAATCTTTCAAAGGTAACATCGTCAATCACTACATATTTCAGCAATGTGTTATCGAACTAAAAACAATAAAATTAAAAGTTATATTAAGGAATTATCATGAAAAAATTCACAAAAAAATTAGTATCTGCCAGCGTATTACTTAGTTGCAGCCTTTTAGCAAATACAGCACAGGCTCAAAGCTCTGTATGGCAAGTAAGTAATGGCAATGACTCACTATTTATTGGCGGTACAGTTCACATACTACCTAAAGCTGAAATGCCACTACCCGCTGAGTTTAACCATGCTTATGAACAAGCAGATACAATTATTTTAGAAGCACCGTTACCTGACCCAGCCGACACCAATGCACAAATGCAAATGTTAGGTGCGCTATCGTATACAAATAACGAAACGTTAAGTCAAAAGCTAGAACCCGAGATTAAGGCTTTACTTGAAAATAAGCTTAGCGAGTTTGGCGCTAACCTAGCTAAGTTAGATGGTTTTCGCCCTGCTATGGTTAGTATTGTTTTAATGTCGATGGAGCTTCAAAAGCAAAATTTAATGGGTGAAGGGGTTGATGCTTACTTTACTAAAAAAGCGACTGAAGATAACAAAACAAAAGATTACTTAGAAACAATGGAATTTCAGTTAGAGTTTTTTAAAACAATGGGTCAAGGCAACGAGAACGATTTCATTAAACGTAACTTAGCCGAGCTTCACAACTATGGCGATATGTTTAAAGGACTTTTAGCTGCCTGGCGCAAAGGTGATACAGACACACTGAATAAAGTGGCACTTGAAGATATGCAGCAAAATGATCCGAATAGCTATAAACAAATCATTACAGATAGAAATAATGATTGGTTACCAAAAGTAGAAGCCATGTTTAACAACGACAAAAATGAGTTTGTACTTGTTGGAGTTGCCCACCTCGCAGGACAAGATAGTTTACTTACCTTACTTGAAAACAAGGGCTATAAAGTTTCTCTAGTTGATATTGATAGCACGGCAGATATAACAGTAAGAGGGGCTGAATAATGGATAAAACAGATAAACTAGCGATATCGCTACTGTTTCTATTTGGGTCTATCATGTTGATATGTGCTATATAAAAAATGCCGCTAACAAGCGGCATTTTTTTATTTTAATAAACTTACCCGCGAGGAATAAAACCAAGCGCATCGTATACCGATTTCAATGTTTTCTCAGCACGTACACTTGCTTTTTCAGCACCTGATTTCATTATGCTATTAAGTAGGTTTTGATCTTCTCTGATCTCTTTAAAGCGAGCTTGAATTGGCTCAATCATGTTTACAACTGCATCTGCTGTATCTTTCTTTAAATGGCCATACATTTTATCTTCATACTCAGGAACTAGGTCTTCTATTGAGCGCTTAGTTGCAACACTCAATAAAGTAAGCAAGTTTGATACGCCAGGCTTTTCTGTGCGATCAAAATAAATACGTGCTTGTTCATCTGAATCTGTTACTGCTTTTTTAAGCTTTTTCACAATTTGTTTAGGCTCATCTAATAACATGATGTAACCATTTGGGTTTTCGTCAGACTTAGACATCTTTTTAAGTGGGTCTTGCAAGCTCATTACGCGTGCACCAAACTCAGGAATGTACGGCTCTGGTAATTTAAATACGTCGCCGTATAAATTATTAAAGCGTGTTGCTATATCGCGAGTAAGCTCTAAGTGTTGCTTTTGATCTTCACCAACGGGTACTTGATCAGCTTGGTATAATAAAATATCCGCAGCTTGCAATACCGGATATGAAAATAAGCCCACGTTTACGTTATTTGCATGCTTAGATGACTTGTCTTTAAACTGAGTCATTCGATTAAGCTCACCCATTTGCGCGTAACAATTTAATACCCACGCTAACTGTGCGTGTTCAGGTACTTGTGATTGTACAAATAACGCAGATTTTTCAGGATCAATGCCACATGCCGCGTAAAGAGCAATACCATCCAACACTCGAGAGCGCAGTAATTCAGGCTCTTGGCGAACCGTAATAGCGTGTAAGTCTACTAACATAAAGAAACTTTCGTGGTCTTCCTGTAACTTTAGCCACTGGTTAATAGCGCCAACATAGTTGCCTATTGTCATACCACCGGTTGGCTGAATGCCGCTTAAAACTACTGGTTTACTCATGATTTTCCTTTATTTTGCTTAATTAATAATATTTAACGCTGCGTTAGAACAGGTATTATATCTAAGAAGTGATCGCATAGGTACTGTGGATTATAATCCTTGAGATTTTCACCTTGGTTATAGCCGTAACTAAGTGCGATTACGTCTATATTAGCGGCTTTAGCTGCAAGTATATCGCTTTTAGAATCACCTATCATTATCGCTTTACTAGGTTCAACCTTTAGTTTTTTACAGGCAAATAACAATGGATCTGGCGATGGTTTTTTTGCCATATCGTCACCGCATACAATCACATCAAAATGACTCGTTAGTGCCAGTTTATCAAGTAGTTTTTCTGTAAATATTCGAGACTTATTAGTGATTAGTGCTTTAGACATACCACGAAGTGCTGCAAGCCCGGTTTCTACATGTTGGTACAAAACACTATACTCACCAACTTGTTGTTCATAGTGCTTATAAAACTGTAATATTGCTTTACTACTAAGTGACTCATCTAGATGCTCACTCACTTGCATATCACCACTCAAAGCGCGTTTAACGAGGACTTCAACCCCATTACCGACCCAGCTTTCGACCAAGCGTTGGCTAACAATAGGAAAAGCGAGGTCACTCAAGGTTAGGTTAATAGCAATATACAAGTCGTAAACGCTATCAACTAAGGTACCATCTAAATCAAATAAGGCTATATCGTATTTCATTACTTAACACTTCCAAGCTGCTCACGCATTTGATCAATCACAACTTTGTAATCTGGTTGGTTAAAAATAGCTGAGCCTGCAACAAACATATCAGCGCCTGCTTGTGCTGCTGCTGCAATGTTATTGACTTTAATGCCACCATCAACCTCTAAGCGAATATCTCGACCCGATTCAATAATGCGTTGCTTAGCTTGGCGTAATTTTTCAAGCGTATGAGGGATAAAGCTTTGCCCGCCAAAACCTGGGTTAACCGACATAAGTAAAATGGTATCTAGCTTATCAATAACATGATCTAAATAACTTAAGCTTGTAGCAGGGTTAAACACTAAGCCTGCTTTACAGCCGTGATCTTTTATTAACTGTATTGTACGATCGACGTGCTCACTGGCTTCTGGATGAAAAGTAATAATTGATGCGCCAGCCTCTGCAAACAATGGAATAAGACTATCTACAGGCTTAACCATTAAATGTACGTCGATAGGTGCTGTAATGCCGTAATCTCTGAGTGCTTTACACACCATAGGACCAATTGTGAGATTAGGTACATAGTGATTATCCATTACATCAAAGTGAACCACGTCAGCGCCCGCTTCGAGTACTTTATCAACATCTTCGCCTAGTTTTGCAAAATCAGCAGACAAAATAGAAGGGGCTATTAAATATTTTTGCTCTGGGTTAAACATGATTAACTCCATCAATAAATAGTGTATTGCGTTAATGTAACTTAATTGAAGATGTTACCCAAGTAATATGGCGTAATAGCCCCTATTTCAGGTAACTTTAAGTTTGATATTTAATCAATATTTGCTATGATTAAAAAAGTAACAAATTATTGGATTTCATCATGCGTGCTTTTAAAACTGGGATATTAATTGCGTCGGCATTACTGCTTATCGGGGCGTTTAGCTTTGATTCAAGCTCTGAGCAAGAATTAAGCTCAGTGGGTAATTGTCATAATACACAAGTGGTAAGTGCTCAAAACACATTAACTACAATCACGTGTATTAAAGCTGAAGAAGAGTCATCGTGGTTTTCGTGGTTAACTGGCGATAGCCGTAGTGCTCAGTTTCATTACCTCGATTTACTAGAGCTACTTACTAGCTCTGATGATTCTAAAAACACTCCATCTTTAAAACCTTTATTTTAAATAATGCTGCAATTTTTTAGTGCGTTGCAAAGTGTGCTAGCAGCATTTTTTGGTGTTCAATCTGAAAATAAACGCCAAGTCGATTTTAAACAACACTCTCCTGTCTCTATCATCCTAATTGCGGTTGTACTATTTATTGCTTTTGTTATCGCAATTTACGCTGTGGTTGCTTGGGTGCTAAATACATAGCCATCAACTCGTCAACTTTATTTCTAGAGCCACCTTTGGGGCTAATAGTGCGCTTTACTTGAATTTGGTCAAGTGATGCTTGGCTATAAATTTTTCGAGTCCATACGGTATCGTGATTAGAGATAAGCACTGGTGTATCATTTTCAAAGGCAGCCTTCTCAGCCAGATTAGCCAAATTAGCCTGATCATCTAAATTAAACCCCCCTTTAGCGTAAGACGTAAAAGAAGCGGTTTTACTTAATGGTACATAAGGTGGGTCGCAATAAATAACTGCATTGTTAGGCACTAACTTAAAAACATCATCGTAATCTAAACAGGTAAAGGTTGCTTTTTGTGCTTTTTCAGCAAAAAAATACATTTCTTTTTCAGGAAAGTAAGGCTTTTTATATTTACCAAAAGGCACATTAAAAATACCTTTTAAATTATACCTACAGAGTCCGTTGTAACCATGGCGGTTCATGTATAAAAACAATATTGAACGTTCATATACATCACGACTTTGATTAAACTGCACACGATATTCGTAATAAGCATCTGCGTGATTATTCAAATCTACAAATAACTTTTTAGCGTCACTAATCAGCTCATCTGGAGAGCTTTTTAGCTCTTTGTATAAGTTAATTAAGTCTGCATTTATATCGTTGAGAATATAGTGTTTAAAGTCACTATTTAAAAACACAGAGCCTGCACCAACAAAAGGTTCAACCAACGTATCAGCATGCTTGCTAGCTTGGTTTAATCGCGCATTAATATTTTCAACTAGGCTGTATTTTCCGCCGGCCCATTTAAGGAAGGCTCTACTCTTTTGCTGCATTGGCTCTTTACTTCAATCTGGTGTTGCGCGATTTTACACTAAAGCAGTGTGTTTTACTGATCAACGAGTGCTATTTCTTGCTTTATTTTACTAATTTTTTTATAGAAAGGTTTATTTTTTCTAACCTCAGCAGATAAAGTATCCATTGCTGATTTTGCTTCGTTTATACTTTCAAAACTGCCAAATGTAACAACCCACCATATTTTATTATTTCGCTTTGTTTGGTAAGTATGAGTTTGCTGCTGTAGATTGAATTGAGCAATAAAATTATCGCTAACTTCCTGCTGAGTTACGGCTAATAATTGAATAACACTATTTGTATCTATTTGCTGCATGTACCATATATTATCTTGGCTGATCTGAGTTTGCTCTGCTGTATTTACTTTTAGAGCTTCAGATTTAACGTCACTTGATACACTGCTTTTATTATTAGTACTATCATCAACATCATTGTCTAATACGTTAACTGTGTTGCCAGGTTCGGTAAGGCTTTGCATTATGGCAGGCACATCATTAATGTGTACACGCTCTGGCTTAATATCTGGCTCAACAACTTTGGGGTCATTTAAGTTAATTATTGAGTCATTTTTCTTTATAGCCGGCTCACTTACTTGCTCTATAGATATTGCTGTATTTACTACTTGTGTTTCTTCTTGTTGATAATACTGTTGCCACCACTGTGTCATATCCGACTTATAAAGCAGACCAATAATTAAAAGCATAATCAGCAACATCAAAATCAATAAGTGTAATCGCCAAGACACTTTGTCTTTAACAATAATATCGGCTATGTGCTCACTAGGTTGCCAAGCAAGCAATAAGCTTGGATTACCGTGAGTCTCAGCTAAAAAAGTACTAAATACAGGGTCTTCATCATAGGGTAAGTCTGTAAAGTACCACTGCAATAACATCTTGCTTTCTCGAAGCGTTAGCGGCTCCAGATAAATTTCAACAGCGTTATTTAAAGCCAGTTTAGACTGTGAAGCTATTATAATATATAGCGTATTTGGGCTGTTTTTAGAAAGTAACTCAAGCTCAATTAACATCTCATCAGATAATTGCCTACCGCCATCAAGTACCCATAAACATGGCCCGCATGGTTGCTGCTGCAGTAATTGGTAATAGTTTTCAGGTAAACTTAAGTTATGATCAATCAGGGGAGAGTTAAAGCTTTGCTCTAATAACTCACTCATTAGCTGAGCATCAGTCATTTGCGCACTTACTTGCACGAAGGCTTTATTAAAGTCGTTGTATTTATCTGTAATGAAGGTTTCGAGCATATAGCTTTTACCTAGCCCAGAAGTGCCAAGTAAAACAATTAAATTTTGCCCGTACTCAAATTGCAGTGCGATTCTATCCACCAAAGCCGCACGGCTTGGTAAAATTTGTGACTGCATTTACTGCTCGATTAAGTCTCTAACTTGATCATCAGATACATTATCAACTAATGCACACTGGCCAAATTGGGTAGGTAGAATAAAGCGGATAGTGCCTTTTTTATTCTTTTTGTCTTTACGCATATGCGTTAAAAACTGCTCGCTAGTCATTTGCTTTGGAATTTCTGTTGGTAAATTATATAGCTCAAGCAGCTTAATAATTCGATCAACTTCGCTTGCGCTTAAATCTTGGCGTGTCTTGGCAAGTTTAGCTGCTAATACCATTCCTGTTGCAACAGCTTCGCCGTGTAACCAAACGCCATAACCCATCTGTGCCTCAATTGCATGGGCAAATGTATGGCCTAAGTTTAACAAAGCCCGTAAGCCATGTTCTTTTTCATCTTGAGCAACTATAAGCGCTTTTATTTCACAACATCTAAAAATGATATGCTGTAAGCATGCTTCATCTAGTTGCTGTAAATTAGTCACATTTCGCTCTAAATAGGCAAATAATTCGGTATCGTAAATCAGACCATACTTAATTACCTCAGCCATACCTGCTGCAAACTCTCGTGCAGGTAGAGTGTGTAATGTTTGCGTATCAATAAAAACCGCTTGAGGCTGATAAAATGCCCCTATCATATTTTTACCTAACGGATGATTTACTGCCGTTTTTCCACCTACCGATGAATCAACCTGTGAAAGCACTGTCGTTGGTATTTGAATAAACGGTACGCCGCGCTGATAACAAGCCGCTACAAAACCAGTTAGGTCACCTACAACACCGCCACCTAACGCAATTAAACACGTATCTCGGCCACAGTTATTTTGTAGTAAAAATGCTGATATTTTTTCAAACCATTCCAGTGATTTATATTGCTCACCGTCAGGAATAATAAAAGATAGCGGATTTAGATCAGCTAATGAATCAAGTAACCTTTGCAAATATAAAGGCGCTATTGTGTCATTAGTAATGATGATAGGCCGACAATCACCAATGTGGTGAACCAGGCGGCCATTATCTTGAAGTGCAGATTGCCCAATATAAATAGGATAACTTCGCTCGTCCAAATTAACAGTTAATTTAAGCATGCTTGGCTATTCCTTTATTATTGGTTTTTAAAAATCTAATTTCTCGATGATTTGGTTAGCAACAACTTTAGCGCTTTGCTCATCGGTACGTACAACAAAATCAGCAACTTCTTTGTATAGTGGCTCGCGTTCTTCTGCTAAGCGCTCTAGTACGTTACGAGGTGCTTCTTCAGTTTGCAGTAATGGGCGACGCTTGTCGCGTTGCGTGCGTGCAACTTGCTTCTCTATAGGTGTCTCTAGGTATACAACGATACCTCGAGCCGAAAGCTTGTTTCGAACTTCTTTGCTCATTACTGAACCACCACCGGTAGCAAGTACAATACCTTGCATCTCGGTTAAATCGCCAATAACAGACTCTTCTCGAAGTCTAAAGCCTTCTTCACCTTCAAGATCGAATACCCATGCAATATCTGCACCTGTGCGGCGTTCGATTTCTTGATCAGAATCAACAAATTCAAGGTGTAATTGGTCAGCGATGTGACGACCAATCGTGCTTTTGCCAGCCCCCATGGGGCCAACTAGAAATATATTACGTTTCTCAGCCATATCTTTTAGTACAAACAAACTCTAAAATTTGAAATAAAACCCCGCCTAACGACCTGGCCCCAAAATTAAGGAGGGGATTATCTCAGTAATTGCGGGGGTATTTCAAGTCAATTAGCATAAAAAGCCATATAACGAGCAATTAATCTAAATAATCACCCGTTGGTTAACATAAAACCACTGTATTTTAATCAATTTGTATTTTTGGTGTCACAAAAATAAGTAATTCACGCTTTTCATTAAACTCACTTGTGGTTTTAAATAGTCTTCCTACGTAAGGAATGTCACCTAAAATTGGCACTTTACTCGTAGTATTAATGATCTGCTGCTGGAAAATACCACCGAGTACTACGGTTTGTCCATTCTCAACTAACACTTGAGTTTGAATCTCTTGGGTATCAATAGACACTGCTTCACCTGTTCCCGTTTGTACAGTATCACCACGAGTATCTTGAGTAATAATTAAGTCTAGAATTACTTTATTATCAGGTGTGATATGAGGTGTCACTTCTAAGCTTAGTACCGCTTTTTTAAAGCTTACAGTAGTAGCACCACTTGAAGCTGACTCAGTGTAAGGGATTTCAGTACCTTGCTCTATTCGCGCTTTTTGCTGATTAGCCGCTATAATACGCGGACTAGCAATAATTTCGCCTTTATTCTCTTCTTCAAGAGCACTTAGCTCTAAATCAATTAATGTACCGTTAGCCAACTTTGCTATGTGCAAACCAATACTGGCCGCAGGATTAGAAATTGGTAAATTTACATTTAATCGATCTGAAATACTTGGCGCATTTGAAGTTGATGTCGCGTTATAAATACCTTCTGCGCCTTCAAGGGAGCCAGAAATACCAACACTACTGCCTTGATCACTAAACCCCCAGCGTACGCCTAAGTCTTCAGTAACGTTATCGCGCACAGTTACCATTCGAGATTCGATTACAACCTGCTGTACCGGAATATCGAGTGTTTCTATCATCCGGCGAATGTTTTCTATACTCTTTACAGTATCTTTTACCAATAAAGTATTTGTACGCTGATCAACCGATACACTACCACGGGCAGTTATAATACTGTTCCTATCTGTTTTTAATAAGTCAGCAAAATTTTCGGCTTTAGCATAGTTTAATCGAATGTATTCACTATAGAGTGGTTCTAAGTCTTCAACTTGCTGTTTAGCTTTTAAATCTTTAGCTTCACGTGCCGCAAGCTCCTCTGCAGGCGCTACCATTAAAATAGAGCCATCCATCCGTTTGTCTAGCCCTTTAATACGCAATACTACGTCAAGCGCTTGATCCCACGGTACGCCATCTAAGCGCAGTGTTATATTACCTGTCACTGAATCACTGGTTACTAAGTTAAAATCGTTATAACCCGCAATAATTTGTAGTGCTGCTCGCACAGAGATATCTTGAAAATTTAAGGTCATAGGGCGACCTTGATACTCAACGCCACCATCTAAATAGGCGTTTTGCGTTTCATCTTTTTCTACCGTCAGCGTTAAAATATTATCTATTTGCTGGTACGTAAATGTAAACTGAGCGTTTGGCTCAATAACGACACGACTTAATCCGTCTTCTTTAAAAGTCTCGATATTACTTACAACAGTACCAAAATCTAATACATCTAATTCATAAAGTAGGTCATCTAAAATATCGGTGTGATGAAAGTCAGCGTAAATTTTACCGCCACTTTCATGGACTTCAATTGCAGCTTGAGTGTCTTGTAAAAATACGAGTACTTTCGCTTCGCCCTTTTCACCACGTCTAAAATCAATTGATTGGATACGGTTGATGTAATTTCCACTTACGTCACCTGAGTCCATCGCTACATCTTCATTTTCAGATTCTGTAAGAGGATTATCAGACACGCGTATTGATACTAAGTTGTTATGAACTTCAGTTTCATAAATTTTTAATCTATCTAAGTTTACCGTTACCTTTAAACCACTGTTAGTTAAAACATTAGTAACACTGCTAATTCCAGCTTGATTAACTTCAACATCATTTAAACCAACCTCTAACTCTGCGGTATCAAAAAACATTTCGATTCGGGCTGGGCTATTAAACACCTGAACTTTTGGCTCAAGCGTTAACTCTTCATCAAAAACTAGCTGTAACTCAGTTTCGCCTTTAAGTAATGGATTATAACGAACATCATAAAGTAACGGCCCTGCAACGGCTGAATTTACAGTGACTAAAGCAACAGCAGCCAGTAATGTTTGTGAAATACGATGAAGCCAAAGTACATCCTTATGCATGCTATTTTTTACCTTTTTTATTATTAATTTGCGCCATCTGTTGCCGCCTCTAACATTTCTAATTTAGTCAAGCGCTCTTTCCAACAGCCAGACCCATCAGGGATTAATTCCACTAACTCTATATAGTCGTTACTTACTGTTTTTACTTTGCCATCATAACTACCAAGGTAATTCCCTACCGTTACACGATGCAAAGTAGCGTCAGTTGCTGTTATTAATGCCCATATTTGTCCACTAGAACCAATTGTGCCTTTCATTGCTAAGTTATCTAGCGGGTATTTTTCTAACGGTTCGCGGCGACGCTCTTGATCTGGGTGCAAACAGTTTTTTACTTGCGTTAATTTATTTTGAATTATTTCAGGCTGGGGCGCTACAAATGGACTACGTAGCTGCCCTGCACTATATTCAAATATTTCAAACTTTGTAAGCTCAGGAATTGATTCAACCTTTGGTGTTGTACTTGCCTTAACTTGATCAATGAATTCTTTTTGCTCAGACGTATCATCATTACAACCAGCTAAAACAAACGCTATTGCTAAAGGTACTACGCGAAGGAGTTTCATTTTTTAACCCCTTCTTCATAACGATATGTTTTTGCAACAACACTGAATGTTAACTGTTTATCGCCCGATGATAAAATAGAAAAATCATGCAGGCTTACAATTCGTGGTAACTGAGCCACTTTACCTACAAACTCACCAAACTCATGATAGGTACCGATCACTTCAATTTTAATCGGCAGCTCGGTATAAAATTCTTTCTCGACTTCTGGTAACCAACCTATTTTTAAAAAAGTCAGACCACTTGTTGTGCCAACATACGACAAATCATCAAGTAAACCAGGGGTTTCGTTAGAGGTAGGTAAACGTTTTAATAATTGTGAAAACTTATCTTCCATTTCAATCATTTGTTGACGATAAACATCTATTCTACTAGCTACTGCGTACTTAGTACGATAAGTAGTGCGTAACTCGACCTCTTTCGCAACTGCACTGTGGTAACTATCAATTTCATCAGAAACTAATAGACTGTAACTAAAAAACAATACAAGTCCGGCGACAAACGTACAGCAAATTGCTTTAACTGCAATAGGCCAATCGCCAATGTTATCGAGCTCTATTTCATTCCAATCAATTTCACTCAGTGCTTTAAAATCAAGGCTCATCGCTAACCTCACCAATTTTATTAAATGGTTTTACATAAAATTCCATATTAAAATCACTGAGTAAACGCGAAGATTGATCGCCTGCAACAATGCCCTGCATTGAAGGATTCTCTAGTAAATATGAGCTTTGTACTTGGCGCAGCATTGTTGATAAACGGTTATTAGATTCACTGCGTCCCAATACATGTATTTGGCTGCCTCTGCGCTCGAGTTTTGTTAAATAAACCCCACCCGGCACTATTTTGGCAACTTCATCCATTATTTGCGTACCCAAATTACGGCTGCTTTGTAACTCTTCAATGAGTCTCATACGCTGTTGTAAGTTTTCTTTTCTTTTATCTAAACTTCTAATTTCATTTATTTTTTTATCTAGCATGCTAATTTCTGAACTTAAATAGTTATTCTTTAAGTTTTGACCGTCTTTTAATGCACTATAAAAAGAGCTTAATAAGTACATACTCGCAAAACAAAGTATAACGACACCAATAAGTATAGTTACAAATTTTTTTTTCGATTCTTCGCGCTGCGATTCACGCCAAGGAAGTAGATTTATATGTGGCATGTTGAAAAGCTCCTTAATGCCAACCCTGTCGCAATTGCAAACTGCGTTTTGTGACGCTGCATTACATTACGATCTACTTTTGGAGAAATTTCCATATTTTCAAAAGGCTCAGCAACGACAGAGTGGATACCAAGTTCTTCAATGAGTAATCGGTTGATACCTTTTATCATCGATGTACCACCCGTTAGAACAATATAGTCTATTTGCTCTTTACCGCTGGTTGTTAAAAACATTTGCACCGCACGTCGCACTTGTTGAAGTAACGTAGTTTGAAAAGGGGCTAATACTTCAAAGGTATAGTTTGGCGGCAAATCACCTGATGTTTTACCAATTTCAGCTTCATCAAAACCTTTATTATAATAAGCAACAATACTATTTGTATATTGGTCGCCACCAAAAACTTGGTCACGTGTATAAATTGTTTCCCCAGCTTGAACAACGCTCACGAGCATTAAAACCGCACCAATATCAACCACAGCCACACATTTATTAAATGCGTCGCTGGGTAATTGTTGGTAATACACATCCATTGCACGACTTAATGCATAGCTTTCTACATCAACTATTTTAGCTTCTAAATTTGCAGCTTCTAAAGCGCCAACACGCGCTTCTACACTCTCAGTACGAGCAGCTGAAAGCAAAACATTCATTTTACTAGGATCGGCCTCATTCGTCGAAAGCTTCTCAAAGTCGAGGCTCACTTCATCAAGAGGATATGGAATTAAACTATCGGCTTCAATTTCAATTTGCGACTCAAGTTCAGCATCAGTTAACGATACATCCATGAAGATCACTTTTGTAATGACTGTTTGGCCAGAAACAGCCACTGCTGCAGATTTTAACGACTTTGGTAATTTTTTTCTTAATTTTGTAATTACGTTACCAATCGCTTCAATATCTTGAATTGTGCGCTCACTCATTGCGCCTTTTGGCATCGGCTCAATTGCAAGTGCTTCGAGTCGAAATCCAGTTTCAATTTCACGTAAAAGCACAGCCTTAATAGAGTGTGATCCAATATCAATTCCTACCATCATTTGGGACGGTTTTTGAAATAGTTGACTTAGCATGTTTCAACTTGGCCTTTGTTTTAATAATAAACAAGTTATAATTTTTATATGAAAAAATATTATTCATTTTTTAATCAATATATACTAGCAGTCAAAACTCGCAATTGGGAGTCCATTTAGGGAAATATAAGTGATTTTATTAAAACGAACTTTACAATTTTTTATCATTTGTGTGTTAATTGGTCTGATTACTTTGATCAGTCTTTATTACTACGTTAAACCTGATATCCCCAGTGTGCAAGTTTTAAAAGACGTGCAATTACAAACTCCTATGCAAGTATTCACTAAAGATGGGCTTTTAATCAATCAATTTGGTGAAAAACGTCGTATTCCAGTGACTATTGATGAAATTCCTCAAACACTCATTAATGCATTTTTAGCGACAGAAGATAATCGATTTTACGATCATATAGGCATAGACCCTATTGGTATAGTACGTTCGGCTGTTGTTCTTATATCTACTGGCGAGAAAAAACAAGGTGCAAGTACTATTACTATGCAGCTTGCTCGTAATTTCTTTTTAACACGCGAAAAAGCATATATTCGTAAAGTTAAAGAAATATTTATAGCGCTTCATATTGAAGGAGTGTTAACAAAAGACGAAATTTTAGAGCTTTACCTTAATAAAATAGAATTAGGTAATCGTGCTTTCGGTATTGGTGCAGCAGCGCAAGTTTATTACGGTAAAGAGCTAAAAGATTTAACACTTGCACAAATGGCGATGATTGCAGGTTTACCTAAAGCACCTTCAGCTTTAAACCCAATTCGTAACCCAACGCGTGCAAAAGCACGCCGAAATGTAGTTTTAGGCCGTTTACTGACCGAAGACTATATAACACAAGAGCAATATAACGAAGCAACTAGCCAACCTATTACAGCTTATTTTCACGGTGCAGAAATAAACTTATACGCACCGTATATCTCTGAAATGGTGCGCGCTGAAATGGTTTCGCGCTATGGGGTAGATAAAGCCTACAACTCTGGTTTTAAAATTTTTACCTCAGTAGAGTCAAAGGTTCAAAAAGCAGCGCAAAACGCACTAGTAAATAACTTACACAGTTACGATATGCGTCATGGTTTTAGAGGTCCAACTGATGTTTTATGGAATCCTGAAACACAACCAGCTTTAACTGAGCAACAAATACTCAATAAATTACAGAGCGTAAATGAGTTAGGCACTTTAAAAGTTGCAGCAGTACTTAGTGTTAATAATAAAACAGCTACAGTACTACTTAAAAACGGTGAGCAAGCAACCCTCAGTTGGGATAGTTTAAAATGGGCGCGTAAGTATATTACTCGCTACCGCCAAAGCTTTGCTCCAAAAGCAGCTACTGATATTTTAACGCCAGGTATGCAAATATGGGTACGTCAAAACGAAGATAACAGCTACTTATTAAGCCAAATACCAGAAGCATCAAGCGCTATTGTATCCCTCGATCCACAAGACGGTAGAATAAAAGCTATTGTAGGGGGTTATAGCTTTGAGCAAAGTCAATACAACCGAGCGATACAAGCTAAGCGTCAAGTGGGTTCTAATATAAAACCTTTTATATATTCGGCAGCACTTGAAAAAGGTTACACGCTTGCGTCTATATTAAATGATGCACCTATAAACCAATGGGATAAGAGCCAAGGCGTAGCATGGCGTCCTAAAAACAGCCCTGCTGTTTACAACGGTCCTATTCGAATTCGCCGTGCTTTAGCACAGTCTAAAAACGTTATTTCGGTGCGCTTACTACGTGGTGTTGGATTGCAACGTACAGCTGATCACTTACTAAAATTTGGTTTTAAAGACGCTGACATTAACCGTAGTGAATCATTAGCACTTGGTAGTGCTTCTATTACCCCACTTGAACTTGCAAGAGGCATGAGCACATTTGCCAATGGCGGTCATTTAATTGAACCTTACTTTATCTCAGAAATTCAAGACGCTTACGGCAATGTATTGTTTAAAGCAAACCCTGCTCTTGCCTGTGACGAAGAGCCTTTGCCAACACACAATGCACTCTCAATGCATAATAGTGATGATGAAATGGAGCAAACGAAAAAATGTGCGCCGAGAATTATTTCTAAGCAAAATGCATTTTTAATTGCTGACGCTATGAATAGTGCAATTTGGGGGGGTGGTAGCTGGGCTCATAAAACAGGTTGGAGTGGAACCGGTTGGCGAGCACAAGCGCTAGATCGTCGCGATATTTCGGGTAAAACAGGCACAACTAATGACTCAGTAGATACCTGGTTTAGCGGTTTTAATAGTAATGTGATGACCTCAGTTTGGGTTGGCTTTGATAATCCGGGCAACGCTCTTGGTCGCTCTACATATAATAACAACCTAGATAGCAGCCAAATATCAGGTGCGGAATCTGGCGCTAAAACCGCGCAGCCAGCTTGGGTTGAATTTATGAAAGCGGCACTTGAAGGCAAGCCTGAAGCCCCAATTGAGCCGCCTGAGGGACTTGTTTCTATTCGTATTGATTTAGCTACCGGCTTACTTAGCCATAAAAATGATTACACGAGTCGATTTGAATATTTTGAAAAAGGCACCGCACCTACAAAGTATGTGCTATCTCAGCCTAGCGATATATTTGAAGAAGACACTAAAACAGAAGAAGAGCTATTTTAATAATATGTATGTAATACAAAAACGGCAGCTTATTTAAGCTGCCGTTTTTGTTTAAACCAAATGTTTATTTTAAGTTTTGAACAAGCCAATACAAATCAGAGTGCACACCCGCAGCGGTCACTTCCCTACCCGCTCCTGGCCCCTGAATCACTAATGCGTTATCGCTATACCATTTGCTATTAATTACAAAAATATTATCGCCTGGTGTAAGGTTTGCTAACGCATCGCCATTAGGCACATACGCTATTCCCACTTTAGCAATTACTTCACCTTGTGTGATTTCTAACAAGCCCGTATATCTAAGTACTGAATTTTTAGACTTTGCTGTCACTGCATGCTCTTCGATGAACGCGTCTAGCTGTGCTTTTTTATTTAAAAAGTCATCCCAACTTCCCAGCGCAAGTTCATCTGGCATCAATGCCGATAAACTAATATCGTCAAGTTCAAGCTCAACACCTAGCTCTCGAGCTAAAATAAGTAGTTTACGCTGCATATCTCGCCCAGATAAATCTTCGCGAGGGTCTGGCTCTGTGAATCCCATTTTCTGAGCTTCCAGTACCAACTCAGAGAATGATCTAGTTCCATCATATTTACTGCATAGCCACGAAAGCGTGCCTGAGAAAACACCTTCTATACGTGTTATTTTATCGCCACTATTTTGCAAATCAACCAAAGCAAAGTTAATAGGTAAGCCAGCGCCTACACTGGTGTTATATCGCCAATGTAAATTACGTCCTTTAATATTACTACGAAGTGCTTTATACCAAGTAGTAGGTGCTGTTCCAGCGTATTTATTAGCACTAATTAAATGACAGTTTCTATCTACAAAGTCTGGATATAACAAGCTAAATTGTTCACTTGCGGTAATATCAATTACAATTTTATGCTCGTAATCGAGCTCATTTATAGCATTCAGTAAATCTGCAGATTGATAGCTATTTGCCTCATGCTGCCATTGAGTTTTCCATTGCTGTGTATTAATACCACTTGCATTAAACAGCATTTTTTTAGAGCGAATTAGACCGACTAATTTAATACTAAAGTCATCCGATAAACGCTCAAATTGTGCCGATAACTGTTTAATGAAAACGTCGCCAACGTTACCAAGCCCCGCAACTATAATTGCGATTTCTTGGCCTTTATTAATTAGCTTATCGTGTAAGGCACTTTGTATATCACTATCTATAAATTGATCGGTAAGCAATAAAGCATAGCCAGTATCTTGATGGACAAAACGAGGCTTTATGCTGTGGAGTTTTAATAAATCTAATGCTTGTAAGCTTAATGTATTAACGTCTTGCTCAGGCGCTACAATTGCACAACCGTTTAAATTTGACTCGCTAATATTTGCCCTACCCGCAAAATAATTAATAACCAGATAAGTTTGTGCTGCAGGTACTACTAAATACACTTCACCATTATGGTTAAAGTGATGAAGGCTATGCTGAATAAGCTGACTAACACTTGCAACCTCACCTTCACTTAATCCTTCAACCATTAATAGGTCAACATTTTGCAACGTGGTTATAAAGCGCTTTTTCTTCGCTGAACCTTCTTTGACTATATCTGTTGGACTTGCTTGTACGTCAAAACTACTGCGAACAGCTAGCTTAATATCTGTGTTTTTAAGTGGCGATAGTGTTTTTGCATGTAATACAGGGTTACCCAAACGAGCTAATAAATTAGCTTGCCCACGGCAAATTTTGCCGTATTTAATCGCTTTTTTTACCTTTCGAGGATCAGTGCTATACACTCCCTGTGTATCAGTCCAAATACATACTTGCTTAGCATTGCAATAATTTGCAAGTAGTGTTGCACTGTAGTCACTGCCATTTCGCCCAAGCGTTACTGTCTCGCCTTTGATATCTGCTGCAATAAACCCAGTAACAACATTTATTTTATTAGGCAAAATTAACTGCCCACATTGCTGCGCATTTTGCGCATGCATTAATTCGCCATCATTTAAGGTAAAAAGAGTACGCGCATCTTGAGCGCATGCCTCAATATTTAGCTGCTGTAAATAAGTAGCGAGTAAACGTGCTGACCACAGTTCGCCATGTGCAAGTAATGCAGCCTCTTTTAGCTGCTCAGCTTGAGCAAGTTCTGCAATATAGCTAAGTTCGATACTTAGTGTTTTAAGTGCACTTCGTTTTAAATCGGCTTCTAATAGCTGCTCTATTAAATCACTTTGATGGTTATTTAACTGCAGTAAAATATCAGCTACTGCTTGAGTATCTTGTTTTTGATAGCTTTGCCAAAGTAATACTAGCGTATCGGTTGTCTTACCCGCAGCCGATACCACCACACAATCACCCGGTTGAGTATGTGTAATTATTATTTTTGCTACGCTTTGGTATCGCTCACTTGAGCTTAAACTTGAACCACCAAATTTATGTACACAATTGACCATATTAATCACCAAAGCGCCGGACGGGCTGCACTTAATTTAACGTTCCCACCAGAAGTGCCTGCACCTTTGCCTACACGGCCAACATTTTTATTTTGCCCTGGTTTTACAAGTTCAAACACTCGCTCAAAATCAGCGACTAAATCGTGTATATCTTCAATACCTACCGAAATACGAATAAGCGTATCGCCCACACCCGCTTCTAAACGTGCTGTTGCCTCCATACCTGCGTGCGTCATAGTTGCAGGGTGACAAATTAAGCTCTCTACGCCACCTAGTGACTCAGCTAAACTAAACGTTTTAAGACTAGTTAAAAATGCCGCAGCGTCATTTATATCGCCTTTAATATCAAAACTCACCATGCCACCAAAACCAAGTTGCTGTGCTTTAGCCAGCTCATGTTGAGGATGTGACTCAAGACCTGGGTAGTAAACTTGGCTTACATATTCAGAGCTTTCAAGATACTTAGCTATTGCCAGTGCATTTTCTTGATGCTGCCTTAGGCGCACATTTAAAGTACGTAAACCACGAAGCGTTAAATAGCTATCAAAAGGCGCACCCGTAATACCAATGTTATTAGCCCACCAAGCAAGCTCATCGCCTAACTTTTGTGTTGCTGCAATAACAGCGCCGCCTACTACATCTGAGTGTCCGTTAATGTATTTAGTGGTTGAATGCACCACAATATCTACACCAAACTTAAGAGGGTTTTGTAAGGCAGGCGACAAAAACGTGTTATCTGCAGCCACCAATGCACCGCATTGCTTTGCAACATCGGTAACCGCTTTAATATCTGTTAAACGAAGTACTGGGTTACTTGGGGTTTCTATCCAAATAAGCTTAGGTTTAATTACTAAAATTTGTTGAAGGCTTTCTTCTTTTGTTAAATCTAATATTTCGAGCTTTAGTAGTCCGCGTTTTTGTAAAGATGTAAATAAACGATAGCTGCCACCATAACAATCATGTGGAATTACTAACGTATCGTCACTATTAAGTAGCTGAGTAGCTAAATGCACGGCAGCCATGCCTGTAGCTGTAATTATGCCACGAGCGCCACCTTCAAGCTTAGCAAGCGTCTCAGCTAAAATATCACGATTAGGATTACCGCTACGACCATAATCATACTCACGCTTAGTATCAAAGTCGGCAAACGAATAAGTAGTCGATAAATAAATTGGCGGTACCACCGCACCATGATGTTTATCAGCATCAACGCCGTTACGTACAGCAATGGTCGCTTTGTTTTTTTCGCTCATATTCGTCACCTGATTAATTTGGATGTTTAGACGTCTAAAAGAGTAAGTTATCCGTTTTGATAAGTCAAAGTATTTTAAAGCTCTAGATGGCTAAAAGTAGAAGGGGCCTCTGCGAATAACACATTTTAGCTCACAAAAGTGTGCTTATCTTTACACCTACAATAGGCTTATTAAGATAGATCGGTATCTATTATTTGACTATCTTTTTTAAATCGATAGAATTTCACGCATATTTACACGCTTTTTATACCGTGTGAGAAATTAATAATCTGAGGCAACGATACATCTTATGGCTAAATGGAATGGTGAGTATATTCACCCATACGCAGAACACGGTAAAAAATCAGAGCAAGTTAAAAAGATCACCGTTTCGATCCCGCTAAATGTATTAAAGGTATTAACTGACGAACGTACACGTCGTCAAATCAATAACCTTCGCCATGCTACTAATAGTGAATTGCTATGTGAGGCATTTTTGCATGCTTTTACTGGCCAACCTTTACCAAATGACGATGACTTACGTAAAGATAACGCCGAAAAAGTACCAGAAGAAGTTAAAAAAATAATGCAAGAAATGGGTCTAGAAGTACCCGTTTTAAACGAAGAATAAATATTACAAAGATAAAAAAACCTCAGTAATTACTGAGGTTTTTTTATGTCTAAATTTTATTGCATAGCTCTACTGTATAGATTTACTGCATATAGTTTTCAGGTAGCTCAATTTGTGCAACACCTGACTCAATAGCAGCAAGTGCAACAGCTCTTGCTATACGCGGCAGTAAACGTGGATCCATTGGTTTTGGAATAATATACTGCGCACCAAATTCTAGTTTATCTACTCCAGCGGCTTTTAAAACTTCTGCAGGTACTGGCTCTTTGGCAATACTTCGAATAGCATCTACTGCAGCAATTTTCATTTCATCGTTAATAGCACTTGCACGTACATCAAGTGCACCACGGAAAATAAACGGGAAACATAAAACATTATTAACTTGGTTTGGGTAATCAGAGCGCCCTGTTGCCATGATTAAATCGTTGCGTGCGCCGTGCGCAAGTGCAGGATCAATCTCAGGATCTGGGTTTGAACATGCAAACACAACTGGTTTTGCAGCCATTAGCTTTAAATCTTCAGCCGCTAATAAGTTAGGGCCAGAAACACCCACAAATACATCCGCATCTGCAATTACATCTTGCAATGTACGCTTATCGGTATTGTTAGCAAAAAGCTGTTTATATTCATTTAAGTCATCGCGGCGGGTATGAATAACACCTTTGCGGTCAAGCATATAAATGTGTTCACGCAGTGCACCACACTTAATTAACAGCTCCATACACGCAACAGCGGCAGCGCCTGCACCTAAACATACAATAATTGCATCTTCAATTGACTTACCTTGTACTTCTAGCGCATTTAACATACCAGCAGCCGTTACAATGGCAGTACCGTGTTGATCATCATGAAAAACAGGAATACTACAACGCTCTATTAATGCTTTTTCTATTTCAAAACACTCTGGTGCTTTAATATCTTCAAGGTTAATACCACCGAATGTGTCGGCAATATTGGCAACCGTATTAATAAAGTCTTCTGTTGTTTTGTGCTTAACTTCAATATCGATAGAATCAAGCCCTGCAAAACGTTTAAACAATAACGCTTTACCTTCCATTACGGGCTTAGACGCTAAAGGACCTAAATTACCAAGGCCTAGAATTGCAGTACCATTAGTAATAACCGCAACCATGTTACCTTTACCAGTATATTTATAAGCATTTGCAGGATCTGCAGCTATTTCACGTACAGGTTCGGCAACACCTGGGCTATACGCAAGTGCAAGATCATGAGCCGTTTCAGCTGGTTTTGTAAGCTCAATGCTAATTTTACCTGGTACGGGATGTGAGTGGTAATGTAGTGCTTGTTCACGAAAGTCAGACATAACGCGATGGTATCCTGCAATTTAAGTTAAAGTGAGAGATGGAGTCTTGGGGTACGATACCCTTATTATTTTTAAATTCCAAGCAATATCAGGTCTATCCTGTTATATGCTATATCCTTTAATTTTAAGAGGTTTTTCAGTAACTTTGCAGGATTATATCGACATTTAATAAATAAAAATTCACCTAAAAAGTAAGTTTTTAGGTGCTTTTATGCCTATCAAAATCTTATAAAATGTATACTTAAAGTATCAGCATAAACTTAGAATAACAGCCTACGACCCTACTTTAAAAACAGATAAGCCCACGTTAGCTACTTTTATCAACCTAGTTAAAAATTGTACTATTTAAAATATAGAGAATATCTATCGATTTGTCTGTAAAGGATTATGCATACTCAGAATAAGAATAGGAAATAGTTATGCAAAAGGAGGGGATCGTTAAAATCAACGAAATAATACCAATCTGCTTATATATGGTGTCTATTTAACGTTAAGAAAATTACGCTAGAACTAGGCAAAAATTTTTGTATCTAGTTGTTCTAAATAAAAAATTTTTAACGACGTTATAGTGCAATTTAATACGTTAAATTGCTCAAAGATTTATGCAGGTTGGTATAAGATAATAAATAACAAATTTTAGGCACAAAAAAAGCACCATAAGGTGCTTTTTTTAACTAAACAGCAATAATTACTTCTTGCTGGCAAGTGCACCGAAGCGCTTGTTGAAGCGATCAACACGTCCGCCAGTGTCTAAAACTTTTTGCTTACCAGTGTAAAACGGGTGACACGCAGAACATACGTCTAAGTGAATGTCTTTACAAAGAGTTGAGCTAGTTTCGAATTTATTTCCACATGAACATGTTGCAGAAATTACTTCGTACTTAGGGTGAATACCTTCTTTCATAGGAACCTCTAGTTAAGGCCGCATCGCTCTCCAAACCCGGAGTTTGGCACCATACGTCGTTAAAACAAATTTGTTGGTGGCGGATTTTATCCAACAACCTCCCCCCACACAAGTATTTATTTATATTTTTGCCAAAAAAGTGAACAATCTCTGTCTCAAGCGCTATTGCTAGTAGGTTTTTAGCGTTATTTTTAGTACATTACAGCATTAATTTTACGGGTTGAGTTGTTATGAGTTTTGTTGAAGTTGCTATTAAAGTCCCGCTTCCACGCACCTTTGATTATAAAATAGAAGAACAGCTCAGTGGCTTATCAACTCCTTTACTACCTGGCATGCGGGTTTTGGTACCTTTTGGTAATCAAAAAAAAGTAGCGGTTGTTCTGGGTATTAAAAGCAGTACCGACGTCCCTTTAAATAAAATTAAAAATATTATAGAGGTAATAGACGACGCCCCTATTTTAAGTGCCCAGCATTTAGAACTCCTTAGCTTTACTGCCCGCTATTATTGCTATCCATTAGGCGAAACTATTCATATAGCGCTACCTGGTGCACTTCGCCAAGGTGAATCGCCTGATAAAACCAGTATTAATATGGTTGCCCTGACAGAAAAAGGTGCAAAAGTACCGTCATTAAAAGCTAAAACACAGCTCAACCTATTAAAGCAGTTATCGCAATCAGGTAAGTCATCATTAACTGAGTTAAAAGCACTGGGCTTTAGTAAAAAAACAATAGATAGCTTAATAGATAAAGAACTCATAACACAAACTATTGAGCACGATAACCAATGGCAAAGTGTTGCTCCAACCGTCGGTAGTAAACCAGTACTTAATAAAGAACAAGCGGTTGCTTGCACAGCTATAAATCAAAGTACTGGCTTTAGCAGCTTTTTATTAGAAGGCGTAACGGGCAGCGGTAAAACCGAAGTGTATTTACAGTGCCTAGAAGAAGTACTCAAACGTGGCGAGCAAGCCCTCGTACTCGTGCCCGAAATCGGCCTAACACCACAAACCGTAAACCGTTTTCGCCGCCGCTTTCCTGATACACCCATTATGCTTTGGCACTCAGCACTTACCGACAACGAACGTTTACAAACATGGCGTTTTTGCGAAAAAGGCAGTTGTGCGATAGTTATTGGCACACGTTCGAGTATTTTTCTGCCATTTTTAAAACTCGGTATGATTGTTGTTGATGAAGAACACGACTCGTCATTTAAACAGCAAGATACCCTTCGTTACCATGCTCGTGATTTAGCCGCTTACAGAGCTTTTCAGCATAAAATCCCGCTTATATTAGGCAGCGCCACACCCGCGCTTGAAACACTTCACAAAGCAATTAATAACAAATACCAGCTATTAAGTTTAACCGAGCGTGCACAAACAGCGACTGACAATCAGTTTAAGTTACTCGATATGAAAGGTCAGCCCGACCAAGCAGGTATTGCACATGCAAGCCTTGCTACTATGCGTCAGCACTTAAATCGCGGTAAACAGGTTATGGTATTTTTAAATCGCCGAGGTTTCTCACCCACCCTTATTTGCCATGAGTGCGGTTGGTTGAGCGAGTGTAAACGATGCAGTACCAGCGCTACATTTCATAAAGCGATTGGGCAAATGATCTGTCATCACTGTGGCGACCAGTACCCTGTCCCTCACCAATGCCCTGACTGTGGAAGTACGCAAATATTTCCTAACGGTAAAGGCACAGAGCAAATTGAAGAGTTTTTATCGACCGAGTTCCCTGATACACCCGTTACTCGTATAGACCGCGATTCAACTCGCCGTAAAGGTAGCCTTGAAAAAGCACTTGATGAAATAAACCTAGGGGGCGCACGCATTTTAGTGGGCACACAAATGCTTGCCAAAGGCCATCACTTTGCAGGTGTGAGCCTTGTTATAATTTTAGATGTAGATAGCGGCTTATACTCATGCGACTTTAGAGCGACAGAGCATTTAGCGCAATTAGTCACCCAAGTAGCGGGGCGTGCTGGACGTTCAGGAGAGCCTGGTCAAGTGTTATTACAAACACACTTTCCAGAACACCCTCTTTTACAAGACTTAGTTAATAACGGTTACCAAGACTTTGCCCGCTTTGCTCTTAGTGAGCGCGATGATGCTGACTTACCGCCAATTACAAATATGGCCATTGTGCGTGCACAAGGGCATAGTATTAAACTAGTCGTCGATTTTTTGACGGATTTGGTTCCTGTGAATGGGGTATCTGGTATACAATTGCTCGGTCCGATCCCTGCCCCACTTGAAAGAGTCGCAGGTATGTATCGTTTTCAATTACATATTCAAGCGCAAGATCGTCGCATATTACATCAGTACCTTGCGCAAATGGTTGATTATTTAAGTACCAGTAAACTTGCACAAAAAGTACGCTGGAGCTTAGACGTAGACCCTATAGACATGATTTAGGTTAAGGCCAAAATAACACCATGGCACAGCACGATTATATTAATAAAAAGCCTGCAGGCAGAAACAGTAAAAAAAACGCACCCGCTAAAAAACCATTTCCTATTCTTTTAGCCGTTATAGCCATCTTACTTGTAGGTGGTTTTGCCTACACACTATGGTTTATAAAAAGTAATGCCGATCCAAAACTTGTCGAAAAACAAGCTAACCCAACTGCACCCGCAAAAGTAGAAGTTGTTATTCCACGTACACCGGAATTTATTAAAGAAATTAGAAACCACGAGATTCAAGTTGAAGTAAAAGAACTTGAGCAAAAAGGTCCTTATGTTATGCAATGCGGTTCGTTCAGGACTCATGCACAAGCTGAATCGTTAAAAGCTAAAATCGCATTTGCAGGGCTCATTTCTGAGATAAAACAGGCTGAAGGCAGCAATGGTACTTGGTATAAAGTACGTTTAGGCCCTTATAAAACCAAACGCCAAGCCGAAAGCGATAAAAACAAACTTAAACGTGTAAAAATAGTCGGCTGCGGAATTTGGGGCTGGACTTGAAAATAAACCATTCACCCATATAACCTCATCATAATCGTTTTTTACGAGTTGCCTCTGCAGCTCGATGATGAGGAATAACATGACTACTATTGTAAGTGTTCGCCGCGGCGACAAAGTTGTAATTGGCGGCGATGGCCAAGTTTCACTTGGTAACACCGTAATGAAGGGCAACGCCCGCAAAGTTCGACGTCTTTATAATGGCAAAGTAATCGCTGGTTT
Source organism: Pseudoalteromonas sp. SA25 (assembly GCF_011378705.1). Classification (NCBI taxonomy): domain Bacteria; kingdom Pseudomonadati; phylum Pseudomonadota; class Gammaproteobacteria; order Alteromonadales; family Pseudoalteromonadaceae; genus Pseudoalteromonas; species Pseudoalteromonas sp. SA25. The sequence continues at coordinate 268,381 of NZ_WTKV01000001.1, forward strand.
TGCCGGCGGTACTGCTGATGCCTTCACTCTTTTCGAACGTTTTGAAAGCAAATTAGAAATGCACCAAGGTAACCTAACTAAAGCCGCAGTAGAAATGGCTAAAGATTGGCGAAGCGACCGTGCCCTTCGAAAACTCGAAGCGCTGCTCGCTGTAGCAGACGAAACAGCCTCTTTAATTATTACCGGTAATGGCGATGTAGTTCAGCCAGAAAACGATTTAATTGCAATTGGTAGTGGTGGTAACTTTGCGCAATCAGCTGCAACCGCCCTTTTAGAAAATACAGATTTAAGCGCTCGTGAAATAGTAGAGAAAAGCTTAACTATTGCAGGCAACATCTGCGTATTTACTAATAACTTCCAAACAATCGAAGAATTATAATAGGAACTATTATGTCTGATATGACCCCAAGAGAAATTGTTCACGAGCTAGATCAGCACATTATAGGTCAGGCTAAAGCTAAAAAAGCGGTCGCTATTGCGCTTCGTAATCGCTGGCGCCGCATGCAATTAAATGAAGATTTACGCAGTGAAGTAACACCAAAAAATATATTAATGATTGGTCCAACAGGTGTAGGTAAAACAGAAATTGCCCGTCGTTTAGCAAAACTTGCTAACGCACCATTCATTAAAGTAGAAGCGACTAAATTTACTGAAGTTGGTTATGTTGGTAAAGAAGTAGATACGATCATACGTGACCTCGTTGATGTTTCAATTAAAATGACTCGCGAACAGCAAACTAAAAAGTTTAAACATCGCGCCGAAGAAGCAGCAGAAGAGCGTATTTTAGATGCACTTTTACCACCGGTTAAAGATCAATATGGCGAAAGCCAACGCGACGATACTTCATCTACTCGCCAAACATTTCGTAAAAAATTACGTGAAGGTCAATTAGATGATAAAGAAATCGAGATTGAACTAGCGCAAGCTCAATCAAACGTAGAAATTATGGCGCCTCCTGGTATGGAAGATATGACCAACCAGTTACAAAGCATGTTTCAAAACATGGGCGGCGATAAACGCACTAAACGTAAGTTAAAAATTAAAGAGGCCTTCAAACTATTAACGGAAGAAGAAGCCGCTAAATTAGTAAACCCTGAAGAGCTAAAAGAACAAGCTATTTTTGCAGTAGAGCAAAACGGTATTGTGTTTATTGATGAAATAGACAAAATTTGTAAACGTGGTGATTCATCAGGCCCTGATGTGAGCCGAGAAGGTGTTCAGCGCGACTTACTACCGCTAATTGAAGGCTCAACAGTAAACACTAAACACGGTATGGTTAAAACTGACCATATGTTGTTTATTGCCTCAGGTGCGTTCCAAATGTCTAAACCATCAGACATGATACCTGAGCTACAAGGTCGCTTACCGATTCGAGTAGAACTTGAGCCACTAACTGCAGATGACTTTAAACGTATCCTGACAGAGCCACATGCATCGCTTACTGAGCAACAACGAGAGCTCCTTAAAACTGAGCAAGTAACGATTGAGTTTAGTGATGATGCTATTGAGCGTATTGCTAAGGCTGCGTGGCAAGTTAACGAAAAAACCGAAAACATCGGTGCTCGTCGCTTGCATACTGTGATGGAAAGATTGATGGAAGAAATTTCATACGATGCTTCTGAAAAAGCAGGTTCATCACTTGTTATTGACGCCGCTTACGTTGAAAAACATCTAGGCGCACTTGTTGAAGATGAAGACTTAAGCCGCTTCATTCTATAAAACGAATATAAACGTTATACTAAAAGCCTCCAGATTGGGGGCTTTTTAATGGGATATATAAAATGAAACACGTTACAAAAGTGCATTACCACAGCGTGAGTAAAAATTTAGATGTTTATTTTGACGACGATAGCCAAGCAGTCTTTAGCTGTGAATTTTTACGCGTTCACTCTCCCTCTGCTGAAGTGCAAGGCCATGGCTCTGGTCCAATGAAGCTAGTACTTAATAAACAATCTGTAGGTATAAAAAACATAGTACCTGTCGGGCATTATGCACTGCGTTTAGATTTCGATGATGGTCACAATAGTGGACTGTTCAGTTGGAGTTACTTTGAAAAACTACAAGCGCAGCAACAAACGTTGAGCGATGAATATTCGGCACGCGTAGCCGAGCACGAACAAAACAAAAACAGTGTACCAATAAAGTTTATTCCTTAAACCTTATTGGTAACTTTAGGTGGGTATTTTTAGATTAGTTAACCTAAACCCTGGTTAAGATATTTACTATCCATAGTTCAGGTTAGTTACACTTTAAACTTATCAATAGCGCTAAATAACACTCTAGCTTGCTCAGATACTTCTTCGCTAGTTTGGGCGTTTTTAGCAGCATGTTCAGTTGCATCTTGCGCAATGTCGCGAATTCTTACTACATTTTTATTAACCTCTGATGCCACTTGGCTCTGCTCGTCAATAGCAACCGCTATTTGAGAGCTCATTTCCATTATTGTTTGTACATCTTCAGTAATTGCGCCTAATAACTCACCTGCTTTAATTGCTTGCGAGGCACTTTCATCGCCTTGAGAGCGACATTTGTGCATAATACTCACCACTTCTTGAGTACGCTGCTGTAAGGTACTTATAATACCTTCAATCTCACTCGTGGACTCTTGAGTACGCTTCGCTAATGAACGAACCTCATCTGCAACAACAGCAAAACCACGACCATACTCACCAGCACGTGCCGCTTCTATTGCCGCATTAAGTGCGAGTAAATTTGTTTGATCTGCAATCCCCCGAATTACATCAAGCACTGAACCAATTGTTTCGCCATCTTTTTCAAGTTGCGATACTACATTTGATGCATTCCCTAACGAATCAGATAGGGCTCTAATGTGCTTAACGGTAGAGTCAACTTCACTGCGCCCTTGTTGAGCACTTAAGTTTGTTGACTCTGCTTTTTTAGCAGCCGCTTCAGTGTTATGTGAAATATCCTGAATCGTCGCCTGCATTTCGGTGGCTGCAGTTGCAACCATGTCGGCTTCATGTAATTGCTCTTGCATACCGGAGCTTGTTGCTGCGGTACTTTCTGATAAATGCTCTGTTGCTATGTTAAGCGTATTTAAAGCACCATTAACTTCGTTAATTAAGTTTTTAAAATCGCCTATTAAACTATTAAAGTCGACCGTCATGGTGGTAATTTCGTCTTTACCTGTTTGCTCTATCATCACGCTTAAATCATTATTACGACGAATATCGTTAATGGTGTGATAAACCCGCTCTATAGGCACAATAATCGAGCGGCTCGTGAAATAAACCAACATTAAAACAATAATGCCAGCAATCACAAAAATAAGAATGGCTAAAAATTGTGCCTGTTCAACGCTTTTATCTACCTGTTGCTTAGTGCTTAATAGTATCTGCGCAACGATTGCATCACTTTGTTCAACACTTTTACGCATTTTTCCAAGTGCACCTGAATTTAAATCTAAGCCCAATTCAACCTGTGCCTGGACCAATGCTTGAAATTGCGTTTGGTAGGAATTTAAAAAGCCATTTAATTGAGCTGTGTACCCTGTATCAAATTGAGCCTGAGCGATTTGCTGTTTTAAAGTATCAACCCCTTCATCAAATCGAGTTAAATACTTTAGATCAAAACGTAGCATAAAATCTTTTTCAGCCCGTCTTAATTGTAATATAGAAGATAAGAGTTTGTAATTATCTTGCTCTTTGAGCAAGCTTTCGACCTCGTGTACTGCACTTCTTAGTTCGCCATACAGCCCATCTTTTGGGTGTAATCCTATGCGTTTTTGTAGCACAACAACACTCATAAAGTCATTGTTATAAGCACTTACCAAATTATCGAGATTACTTATTTTTTGGGTTTCGATGCCCTGCTCTTGCATAATTACATTCAACTTAGCAATTTTACTTTTAAGCTGGTTATAATCTTGTTCAAATAAGTCTAATGCTTCTTCTTGTTTATAAAAAAGAAAGTTTTTTTCATGTTTACGCAGTTCTAATTCATGGATATTAAGCTCTTCAGCAAGCTGAATTGTTTTATTTAAGCTTAACGTTGTTCTCGCTTCATAAATTATTACGCATAAAAGGACCACCATTGCTAAACCAACAACGACTGCGTTTAACTGTAAACGTCGTTTGATTGTTAAGTTTTGTAAAAAATTCATCGCTAACGCCTTTTTTAAATATGCATTTGTATTATAGCTGATAGCTCAGAAGCGACTCATTAATTTAACTTTTTATTATTGGTTATTCTAAGCTACTTAATTATGATGGCTATAAAGCGACACTATCCCACAAACCTTTATGTAACGATTGTGTGTTATTCCACTGTTGTTTAACCAACCAATCAATTAAAGGCGCGGGATCGCTAGGGTAATTTATTTGCTTATTTTGCGGGGCGCTATTCCAGTCATCAAGGGCTTGCGGGTTTAAATAGTTCATAACATGCGCCATGCCCATGGCAAACAAAGTTTGTGCATTTGCGGTTTGCTCAAACTGCCCATCTAAAGGCTTTAATAGTAACTTCTTACCTAACTTAAGCGCTTCACTGGCAAGCTCAAACCCCGCATTACCAATAACGCCACTCGTGTTTGCTAAGTCATTTAAAAAACCAGAGCGTGAGGGTGGTCGCAAATGTATATGTCCAAAAGACTGATTGCAGGCATTTGGGTGATAACAATAAAATTCTTTTTCGGGAAAGTCTTTTAAGTAATCAACAATGCTATCTAAGTTTTCAAACGGTAAATATACCAATACCTTATTTAGTACCGCGACAGGATTCTCATGATTATGATGAGCAATAAAAGGCGGGATTATATTATTTGCAAATGGCTTCCAGTGTACGCCTAAGTAGGTAGATGCTGGTGCATAATGCTTGATGAGTGATTTTCTAAGTACACCACGACCAAATATAGGTACGTTTTCTGACAAAAATGCGGCTTGGTGACTAATACCGATAACGGGTATATCGGCCCGTTTTGCAGCCCATGCTGTGACTGGCTCAAAGTCATTAAGTACAAAATCGTACTGTTTTATATCAAGCGATTTTATATCACTCACCAGCTTACAAACTCGCATGTTTTTAAGTGTTTTTAAATTTTTGACTTGCCCATTTTCAGTATCAAACGATAAGCCCCGATACGCTTTATAATTTGAGAATTCGTGCATATCAAAGTAATCTTTATTTGCTCGCCCTGAAAACACATAATCAACATCAATACCAAGTTTATTAAAGCAGCTTGCCATAACCCTAGCCCGCGTTATATGACCATTACCGGTCCCCTGCACTCCATACAATATTTTCATACAGATACCACGAGCGCTAATGCGAATAAGCCACAAACACTGCCAATAATCGCACCTATAATAATATCAGCAGGAAAGTGTACGCCTAATACAACACGAGAAATAGCCACACCAGCAGCCCAACTAAGTAGTAGCCATATATATTCAGGGAAAAAGTGACTTAGTATAATCGCAACTAAGAACGCTGCAGCGCTGTGACCCGAGGGCAAACTAAATTTATCATTGGGTACTATGTAAGCATTTGTTACTAAGCAGTCGCATGGACGGATACGGGCAAATCTATTTTTGGCCAATAAATAAATGGGCCTTTCTATAGCAAAACCAACTAATATCGTTACAGGTAATAATTGTTGCTGCTCATTATTACTAAGCCACCACACCGCTAAACACACAAGTATGTAAAGCCCACCATCACCGCTTTTTGATAATCCAAACGCCATTATTTTAAACCACTTCGGTGAGTTGCAATTAAACAGAGTTAAAAATAATTGCTCATCTAGCAGAGCTGCCCTTTTAAACATATTATTGTTATCCATCACTTCCCCCTCATTGCATAATATATGAACACCGATTTAGCTTATGTGTTGTAAATAACAATTGAGTGACGCTTTTAAGACACTATTATTGCGATTAATGATTTAGCGCTTGTTTTGTCTAAATTTACTGCGATTAAGTCGTTGTTATTGCTTATAAGGAGGGTATACTGAGGTATAAATTAATGTACCTTTTGAGGATAAAATAATGGATTACAGCACTTCTGATTTATGTGACCACTTTGCTGATGTGGTTGACGTGCTAGAGCCAATGTTCATCAACTTTGGTGGTCGACACAGCTTTGGTGGCCGCATTAAAACGGTTAAATGTTTTGAAAATAATGAACTGATCCGCGAATTACTTTCTCAAGACGGTACAGATTTAGTGCTTCTTATTGACGGTGGTGGCTCAACTCGCCGTGCACTTATTGATATTGAATTGGCCGAACTTGCACTTGAAAACAACTGGAATGGTATTGTTGTTTACGGCGCAGTACGCCACGTTGATGAGCTTGAAGAACTTGATTTAGGCATTCAAGCAATTGCTTCCATTCCTGTTGCAGCTGACAGTGAAGGTGCTGGCGAGGATGCTATAGGCGTTAACTTTGCCGGTGTATCATTTTTTGATGATGACTTTATTTATGCTGATAGTACTGGCATTGTTTTATCTGCAGAAGAATTAGAATTGGAAGTTGTAGAAGTATAACGTGACCTCCCATTTAAAAGTATATGATGAAAGCGCGGTTAGAGCACTTTGCTCTAGCCGCGTAAATGAAAAAAAAGCATGGCAATCAATGGCCTTGCTAGACACTCAAGTAAACCTGCAACAAGCACTTATTGACGCAGCTCAATTTGGCATTCGCTACGTACTTCTTGGTATTTGCGAAGATATTGGCCCAAAAGCAAATTTAGGAAATAGCGGTGCAAATGAAGCATGGCCTGCTTTTTTAAAACGTTTTTTAAACCAATCTCATAATCAATTTATTGCCACTCAAAAAGTACTTTTATTGGGTGAAGTAAATACTGATGATTTAATGGCGCAAAGCAACCAACTTAATAATCAGCAAGCCCAGCAGTTAACTCAATTACGAGATTTATGCCAACAACTTGATGAACGCGTAGAGTCAGTATTAAGCCTTATTTTTAAAGCAGGGCTTGAGCCAATCGTAATTGGCGGAGGTCACAATAATTGCTTAGGTATTATTCGCGCGCTAAGTAAGTCAAAAAACACGCCTGTTAATGCTATCAATTTTGACCCTCATGCCGATTTTAGAGAATGTGAAGGTCGCCATAGTGGTAATGGTTTTCGCTACGCGTATAACGAGCAACATCTAAGTAATTACCATGTTATTGGCTTACATGAATTAAAAAATAATCAAGCAATTATAGATGCAATGAGTGAAGCTAACTTTAAGTTTGATAGCTATCAATCTATACAAGTTAAGCGAAAAATTACACTAACGCAGGCAATTGAAAATGCACTAAGTAATTTTAATGATTTACCACTGGGTGTTGAAGTTGATTTAGATAGTATTACTTATATGCCAGTTAGTGCGTATACATATTGCGGATTTAGTGTGAGTGACACTGAGCACTTTGTGCATTTAGCTGCAAGCCACCGGCACTCTAAGTACTTACACTTATGTGAAGCAGCGCCTAGCCAGCACCCTAACGGGTTAGATGCCGGTGCTGCCCATGTAGGGCAAGTGATTAGTGCACTTGTAAATAGCTACCTACAAGCCAAAGAAAACACTTAACGTTGTTGAACCGATCGCCACTCTTTTAGCCAGCTCATTAAACCGATACTACTTAGCGGGTGACCAAAGTAATAACCTTGGGCAGCATAACCTTTTAAGCTTTTTACAAACTTAAGTTGCTCAAGTGTTTCTACTCCTTCAAAAATCACTTTTGTTTTTTGTTGGCTATGCATATCAACCATTCCACCAACTAAACTGCGTATATTGTTTTGATTACTAAAGTCAGCGGTAAGTGAAGGTGAAACCTTAATATACTCAACCGCTAAACTTGGCAACTTAGAAAGTAGTACCGGGTTATCACCAAGTCCATCCACGCATACTTTTAAGCCTATGTTATTAAGCCTTGCGATCATGCCTCGGCCTTTGTCATCTAAACCAGCAAAAATATGTAAAGGGCATTCAACAATTAAGTCCCCCGCCTCTAAGTGATGTTCATTTATAACAACATCAACAAATTCAACAAACTCTTCATTTAGCATTTCAGGGCCAAATACGTTAATGCTAAGCGGTATAGAAATACCTTCTACTCTAAGCGCCATTGCAAGTTCAGCGGCTCTCTCCATTACAAATTTAGCAAGCGGGTAACCAAGCCCTGCTATTCTTATGTCGTCAATAAAACGATTAGCAGATAAAATTCCTTGCTTAGGGTGCTGCCAACGCAGTAGTAATTCTAGAAACTCAATTTGACCGTTTTCGTTACAAATTATAGGTTGAAAATAGAGTTCTAATTCGCTCGAAAAATCAATATTTGCTAATTCTTTTAGTCGCGCTTGTTGCTCTCGCAGTTCAATCATCATTTGTTGATGATAAGGCACAACCTTGCGATTTGGGTGGCTATCGAGTGCTAGGTATGCGTACGATATTAAATTATCAAAGTTATTGTCTTGCTCATTACAATCAACATAACTCGCCCTCGCTTTTACCTCTACAGTGCAGTTAGCAACATTAAATGGCTTAAGCGTTGCACCCAGTATTTGTTCAATAACCAACTCATGTAAATGTTTTTGATTCGCGAAACTACAAATAAATGCAAAGTTAAGGCCCCCTAAGTGGGCTAGCTTTTCTTGCCCAGTTAAAGTCACTATTTCGTCACTTGAAAGTAGCTCTTTTATTCGATTAGCCGATTGCGCTAACAGTATATCGCCAAAGTCGCGTCCTATATGCTGGTTAACTTGCTCAAATCCTTCAAGACGAATAACGATTAACGCTGCACTTACTTGCTTATTGTCGCACCATGCATAGTAACCTTGGCGTAACTGTTTTCTATCTGCAAAAACCGAAAGCGGAGACTCTTCTATAAATGTATCACCTGTAGGCTCTGGCTCTATCACGACTTCTATTTCAGCGCTTTCGTCATTTAAAAAGCCAACAATAGCTAATAATAATATTGCTAACACAACCCAAAATAACGGAACTTCCAATAATAAATGAGCTGAAAATAGAACAACAAATAAAAGACCAGCCATTGAGCTGGTAATAATCATGCTCCAATTATTTCGCTCAAAGGCTTGCCATAAATGAAAACAAAATCCAAAGGCAAGTAAAATGGCAAGCCAAGCTGCGCCCGTACTCAAAATAGCCAAACCAACAGCTGCTGTGCATAAATAGCTAAATTTAATACTGGCATTTTTAACGGCAAATAAAGTGGCAATCATCGCCATCAATAGTGCACCACTAAAAAATATTGGGAAGTTACTGTCGGTTAGTATGTTCAAATTAACGGCATCCGTATTCGCTAAAAAAGTTTAAACCAGATTATATGTGGGTAAAAATAATACAAACTAGTTAATTCTACCCAAAATCCATAAATTTAACAGTTTATTTACGCCAAATTGGTAACTTAATTGTGATGGATGACTTATTTGCCAATGCGCAATATCAGCTCTTGCACCAACCTTTAAAATACCACGGTCGTCTAACCCTAGTGCTTTAGCAGCATTGCGAGTAACACCTGCCAATGCTTGCTCGGGTGTTAATCTAAACAATGTGCATGCCATGTTCATCATCAAGTGCACTGAGCACAGCGGTGAAGTGCCAGGATTAAAATCACTCGCAATAGCTATAGGTACTTTATATTGATTAAGTAACTCAATAGGTGGGAATTTAGTTTCTCTTAAAAAATAAAATGCACCGGGCAGTAATACCGCGACCGTCCCAGCGCTTGCCATGGCTTTTACACCCTCTTCATCGAGATGCTCAATATGATCTGCCGAAAGGCCATTGAACTGCGCCACCAGCTCAGCACCATGTTGATTAGATAACTGCTCAGCATGGCATTTTACTGGGAGGTTATGCTTTTTAGCCGCCTGGAAAACACGTTTGGTTTGCGAATAACTAAACCCTACATTTTCACAAAATACATCGACTGCATCAGCAAGATCATTAGCCACTACCTGATCAAGCATGTCAGTACATACCAAATCAATATATTCATCAGCACGGTCTTTGTATTCAGGCGGTAGAGCATGCGCCCCTAAAAAAGTAGTTTTAATATCAATAGGATGATGCTCACCCAATAAACGAGCGACTTCTAATATTTTTATCTCGTTTTCAGTATCTAGCCCATAGCCCGACTTTATTTCAACGGTGGTTACACCCTCTTTTAACAACGTATTTAAGCGATCTTTTGCATCAACAAATAATTGCTCTCGATCGGCTGCTCTCGTCGCCTTAACCGTACTTGCTATGCCACCGCCTTGTGCCGCAATTTGCTCATAACTTACACCCTGCAAGCGCTGCTCAAACTCTTGCGATCTTGAACCTGCAAACACTAAATGTGTATGACAATCTATTAAGCCCGGCGTTAACCACTGCCCTTTTATACTCAATGTCGGCGTTGCAAACACATCAAAACTGGGCAATGTTGATTGCTCTCCAATCCACGCAATTTTACCATTTTTGATAGCTATAGCAGCATTTTCGATTGCGCCATAAGGGGCATTTATATTGCTATCCATAGTGGCAATATTGGCATCAGTTAAAAGTAAGTCGATTTCTTCCAACTCATAGTTTTTTGTTGTGCTTTGCATTTTACAGCCCTTTTTACGCCCAGAGTGATGAAAATATAGTCTAACAACCCATCTTGTATATACAAGGTAATTGTGTCATCTTATTTATATAGTTTATTTTTAATGTAACCATAAATTTAATGACGACACCTAAATTTGCGCAAATAAAACAATTCATTGTTGATAAAATTCGCAGCGGTACGTGGCAAGAAAACCAACGTGTTCTCTCTGAAAACGAACTAAGTAGTCAATTTAGTGTCAGCAGAATGACAGCCCGCCGAGCACTAAGCGAGTTAACCGAGGCAGGTATTTTAACCCGCAGCCAAGGGTTAGGTACATTTGTAGCCACATTTAAATCGCAGTCATCGTTACTCGAAATAAAAAACATTGCTGATGAAGTAAAAGAGCGTAACGGCAACTACACCTGTAGTGTACTCATACTTGAATCAATAAATGCAGTCGCACCTATTGCCATTGCGCTTGGTGTTGAGATTGACAGTGTTGTATATCGAAGTGTACTCGTGCATAACGAAAACGACAGCCCCTTGCAGCTAGAAGAGCGTTTTGTAAACCCTGCACTTGCGGCTGGTTACTTACAACAAGACTTTAGCACGCTTACACCTCATGAATATCTATCTAGTGTTGCACCACTTACCCAAGCGAGGCATACCGTAGAGGCTATTATGCCAAACAGCGAAATGTGCCAATGGTTAAACTTATATAACGAAGAGCCATGCTTACAAGTTATTCGACGCACATGGTCTATTAACGGCATTGTAAGCTTTGCGCGCCTTGTATCACCAGGCAGTAAATATCGCTTAGGTGGTCACTTAACATTTAAAAAATAACAAACAATAGCGCTTACTGCGCTTTTTTTATAACAAATCACCTTGTATATACAACAGGAGCAAAACATGAACAACCGACTCGACACAAGTCGCGTAATACGTGCACCTCATGGCGATAAAATAAGTGCTAAAAGCTGGCAAACTGAAGCTGCTAAGCGCATGCTAATGAATAATTTAGACCCTGAAGTTGCAGAACATCCTCATGCACTTGTTGTATATGGTGGTATTGGCCGAGCAGCTCGTGATTGGCCAAGTTATGACAAAATTATAGAAACCCTCGATAGACTCGAAAGCGACGAAACTCTGCTTGTACAATCAGGAAAACCCGTTGGTGTATTTAAAACCCACAGTAATGCCCCTCGTGTACTTATTGCCAACTCAAACCTTGTTCCACACTGGGCAAATTGGGAGCACTTTAACGAGCTCGATAAAAAAGGCTTGATGATGTACGGACAAATGACAGCGGGTTCTTGGATTTATATTGGCTCGCAAGGCATTGTACAAGGCACTTACGAGACCTTTATAGCCATGGCAAAGAAACATTTTTCAGGCAGTGCTAAAGGCAAGTGGGTATTAACGGGTGGCCTTGGTGGTATGGGCGGTGCGCAACCACTTGCCGCTACAATGGCAGGGTTTAGTGCGCTAGTTGTTGAATGTGATGAAAGCCGTATCGATTTTCGTATAAAAACAGGCTACGTTGATGTAAAAGCAACGAACCTTGAACACGCACTGCAATTAATAACCGACGCGTGCATAAAAGGTGAAGCCCTATCAGTTGGCTTACTTGGTAACGCTGCCGATGTATTTAGTACACTGGTTAAAACAGGTATTACACCTGATGTAGTCACAGATCAAACATCAGCTCACGATCCATTAAATGGTTACTTACCACAAAACTGGACAATGGAGCACGCTGCAAAAATGCGTGAGCAAGATCCAAAAGCGGTAGTAAAAGCAGCTAAACAATCAATGGCAGTCCAAGTTAGAGCCATGCTGGCGCTGCAAAAAGCGGGTGCCGCCACTACTGATTACGGAAATAATATTCGTCAAATGGCGTTTGATGAAGGTGTTACCAACGCGTTTGATTTTCCTGGATTTGTACCCGCCTATATTCGCCCTTTATTTTGTGAAGGTATTGGACCATTTAGATGGGTAGCATTATCAGGCGACCCTGAAGATATATATAAAACCGACGCTAAAGTAAAAGAGCTTATTCCTGATGATGCACATTTGCATAACTGGCTTGATATGGCGCGTGAACGCATTCAATTTCAAGGGCTACCTGCACGTATTTGTTGGGTAGGTTTAAAAGATAGAGCACGCCTTGCACTGGCCTTTAATGAAATGGTTAAAAATGGCGAACTTAAAGCCCCTATCGTTATTGGTCGTGACCACCTCGACTCGGGCTCAGTTGCCAGCCCTAACCGTGAAACAGAAAGTATGAAAGATGGCTCAGATGCAGTATCGGATTGGCCATTACTCAATGCACTGCTTAATACGGCAAGTGGTGCTACTTGGGTGTCTCTTCATCATGGTGGCGGTGTAGGTATGGGCTTTAGCCAACACTCAGGTGTGGTTATTGTTGCCGATGGTACAAATGAAGCTAAAGAGCGTATTGCTCGCGTACTTTGGAACGACCCTGCAACGGGTGTAATGCGCCATGCTGATGCTGGATACGACATAGCAAAGAACTGCGCTAAAGAACAAAATTTAGACCTACCTATGCTAAACGAGGAATGATCATGTTCGAACTTACTCTCACACCAGGCTCACTTGATTTAAACACATTGAGAAAAATTAATAATTCACCGGTAAAGTTAAACCTTGTAAAGCATGCTGAATCACAAATAGCAGCCAGCGCACAAACCGTTCAAAACGTTATTAATGAGCACCGCACTGTATACGGAATTAACACCGGGTTTGGGTTATTAGCTAATACCAAAATTGCCGACGACGAACTTGAATTATTACAGCGCTCCATTGTGCTTTCACACGCTGCGGGCATTGGCGAATACATGGATGACAGCACAGTAAGGTTAATGATCACCTTAAAAGTAAACTCGCTTTCGCGCGGCTACTCGGGTATTCGCCTGCAAGTAATCCAATTTTTTATGCAGCTGCTTAGTAGCGAAGTATATCCGTGCGTGCCTAAAAAGGGCTCCGTGGGGGCATCGGGGGATTTAGCCCCTCTTGCGCATATGTGCCTACCTTTATTAGCTGAAGGTCAAATGCGACATAAAGGAAAAATAATTAGTGCAGCACAAGGGTTAAAAATAGCGGGGCTTGAACCTCTTACCCTTGCAGCTAAAGAAGGCTTAGCATTATTAAATGGCACACAAGCGTCGACTGCGTTTGCACTACAAGGCCTATTTAGAAGCGAGAACTTATATGCACAAAGCTGCGTTATCGGCTCGATAAGCATAGAAGCGGCAATGGGTAGTCGCGCGCCATTTGATGCACGTATTCATGATATTCGTGGTCAGCGCGGACAAATAGACACCGCTCAAGTATTTAGAGAGCTACTCGATACGCACTCTCAAATTAGTGATTCCCACGTAAATTGTGAAAAAGTACAAGATCCATACTGCCTTCGCTGCCAACCTCAAGTGCTAGGTGCTTGCCTAACTCAGATACGCCAAGCCGCAGAAGTATTGTTATGCGAGTCAAACGGTGTAACCGATAATCCGCTAGTTTTTGCCGATGTAGGCGACATAATATCGGGAGGTAACTTTCATGCAGAGCCAGTTGCAATGGCCGCCGATAACTTAGCTATCGCAATTGCCGAAATTGGTGCATTAGCAGAAAGGCGAATTGCATTACTTATCGATTCAAACCTATCCAAATTACCGCCATTTTTAGTTGAAAACGGCGGTGTAAATTCAGGATTTATGATTGCCCAAGTTACCGCAGCAGCGCTTGCGTCAGAAAACAAATCATTAGCGCATCCGGCTTCGGTCGATAGCTTGCCTACATCTGCAAATCAAGAAGATCATGTTTCTATGGCAACCTTTGCAGCAAGGCGCTTAGATGAAATGGCCAATAATACCCAAGGTGTTTTGGCAATAGAATGGTTAGCATCGGTTCAAGGGCTAGAATTTAGAAAGCCGCTTGAACCATCAAATAAAGTGCAAAGCGCTAAAGCGTTATTACGCGAGCATGTGAGTTATTATGATAAAGACCGCTACTTTGCTCCCGATATCGAAGCTGCTAATACATTACTAAGTGAAGGTAAGCTATGCGACTTCATAGAGAGCAGTCCCCTGCCTTCAGCATATTAAATACCATATTGGTAAGTAAAGCCTAGCGCTTCAATAGCTGAGCCAATAACTTTGCGCTCAGCTTTATCATCACTGGTAAAGCGTGGTAACTCGCCACCATGTTCTGCACACTTCACTGCATAGTATTCAGCTTTTGTTGGGTGCGCAGGATTAACAACATTATAAATATTTTGCCCTACTTGCCAGTGCTCTATCACTGTAAAAATAGCATTAATTACATCTTGTTGATGCACCATATTTACTACTTGCTCACTTGATGTATTAAGCTCTTTGCCTGCCACAAAACGACCAGGTTCTCTATTAGGCCCTAGTAATCCAGCTAAACGCAGCACTTTCCCGTCTTGCTCAAGTACTTGCTCTTCTGCCTCATAGAGCTTTATTTGGCGCTCGTTTGTGCATGAAATATCGCAACTTTCGCTATATACACCAGGCTCTTGATCGTATACGCCGGTTGATGAGCATAATAAAAAGCCCTTTGCGTTTAACTCCTTTGAGAGCTTAAGCGCTGCGGTGAGGGTTTCAGGATAATTACTTTCACTGTCTCTGCTACGTGGTGGAATAGCACATACCCAATAAGCATTTTGTAAATCAACTTGATGTCTTAATTGCCCATCTTCAAGTGTAAACTGACGCTCAAAATCAAACTCGTGTATATCTGTTCTATGCGTTCCTTGTACTTGCCAATCAGTTTTTTGCGCACTTACGCATAAAGCATGCCCTAACCAACCTGCACCTAATACTACTAATTTATTACTTTTATTTGTCATTTTTGTATAAGCCTTTATTTTAAACGCATAATTAGTTCTTTCTATCTAACTTTATAGAGATTTTAAGTAAGATATGATTAGATATAATTTCATAAATAATAAAAATATGCGCACTCATGCTAAATAATTTATCATTACGGAAGAAAATATTATTATTGATTGGTGGAACAATTACCGTTTTACTAATTATCGCCTCAACATTTTTTGTTAAACACATTGCTAATCTCTCTAGAGAAAACATAGAAAACGAAGCACAAAGTTATCTACAGACCGAGCAACTTTCAATGCAAAGTTACTTTGCGATGTACGGTAAAATGGTATCAACCTTTGTTAATAACCCACATTTGATCAATTTTTTTGAAAATTGGGATACTCGCGATCAAGCACTCGAAAGCGCGTCAGGTTACAACGAAGTAAACCAAGACTTTGTGCGTTTAAGCTCAAACGACGAAAACATCTTATCGGCCTTTTTTGCCTCAGCAACCACCGGTGAATACTTTAAAGAAAATGAACGTACAAGTCACTACAACGGCCAGCCTTATTACGCCTACAAGCGTGGTTGGTGGCAAGAAGCCATGCAAGTTAACAAACTTTACGTAGGTCCAATCTCTGTTGATTTAACCACAGGCGTAGCATCTGCAGTAGTACAACAACCTGTTTATAACGCACAGCGTAAACTCATTGGTATGGGCGGTGTTGATTTACAACTAAACAAAATTAACGACATGGTCGAAAATATTCGCTTTAACGGCCAAGGTTATGGATTTTTACTCGATGGAAATCAAAAAGTAGTTCACTTTTCAAAAGCCACTGGACACAAACTTTCAATTACAGATGAAGGTGCAAACGGTAAAGAAGGACTCGATGCGCTTGAGCAACAATTTACAGATACAGCAGGCTTTAAAGAATTAAATACACAAATGCGAAATAACCTTAAAGGCAGCCAAATGGTTACTTTTAAAGGTGAGCAGTTTTATGTGGTTTACCATCGTCTGCAGCTAGAGCAGCCTCATATAGATTGGTATGTAGGTCTACTTATTCCTACTAGCATGATTGAAGAGCCCGTAAATGCCGCAGTAACCGCAACAACAACTGCAGTAGTTATTATCTTAATTATTATATTAGCCATGATTTTATGGGCTACCCATATGATTTCAAAACCCATCACTACACTTACGCACATTATGCGTGATATAGCATCGGGTGAAGGCGACCTTACTCAAAAAATTGATATTAATAGCCAAGATGAAGTGGGACAGCTGGCCAATCATATGAACACTTTTATTGATAAATTACGAGCCATGATGCTAGAAACCGCAGCGCAAGCAGAACAGCTAAGTAATGCAGCAGCTCAGCTAAGACATGTTTCTGAGCAAACTAATTCTGAAATTCAGCAAGAGAAGCAGCAAGTTGATAGCGTCAGCGCCGCGGTAACTGAAATGGCGACTACTGTGCTTGAAATATCACGTAATGCACAACATACAAATAATGCAGCTGAAGAAGTTCAGGCAATTACAGCTGAAGGTGCAAGCCGTTCTACACAGGCGCAAAAAGTAATGACTGAACTGGCGTTGCATATTGGCGAAGCATCTAAAGTGGTTGCAGGCCTTGAGCAAGAAAGTAATAATATTGGTGCATTAGTAGATGTAATTAATTCAATAGCCGATCAAACCAACTTACTTGCACTTAATGCGGCTATAGAGGCAGCTCGTGCCGGTGAACACGGTCGAGGCTTTGCCGTTGTTGCTGATGAAGTACGCTCACTAGCAAGTCGCACACAAGAATCAACTGACGATATTCGTAATATGATTTCGCGCTTGCAGCAAATAGCTCAACAGGCCTCAGTGATGATGCAACAAGGACAAGATCAAACCGAGGGCTCAGTACTGCAAACTAAAGAAGTACTTAGCTCACTTCACAATATTGCGCAGTCGGTCACTAAAGTACAAGACCAAAGTCATCAAATAGCCACGTCAACTGAGGAGCAAACAGTCGTTGCTGAAGATATTAATACGAGCCTTTCGGCAATTAATAACTTAGTGAACAGTACCGCTGACCATGCGCACACCCTCGCTGACGAAGCTCGTGACTTAAGTGATTTAGCTGCAGCACTTAACAAAACGGTTAACCAATTTAAATTATAAAACACTCATTTAATAGCTGTGTTTAAGCGTCAAACTTAAGCGCAGCTATAACCCTTGTTTTTAATTTATTTAGCACCATATCTTTACAGTTCGCTACTATTTTTACTGTAATTGAGTAATACAAAGTTATTTTTACGAACCAGATCAAATTTTTCGATTTTATACACAGATCTTTTTATTGAGATAGTTTGTTGTTTGGCAGAGTCTGGTATAGTAGCGCACGTAATAAACAGTGCTTTTTGAGCGGTTTAATACGATATTGCTAATTAATATGTTCTAAGTGTTATTTAAAAGCACATATTAATTACCAATTGTTAAAAATGGGTTAGCCGATACTCGGCTGACAAAGAATACATTGTAACGGTTTTATCATGATATCTAATTTATTTACCAAGCTTTTTGGTAGTCGCAATGACCGCACTATTAAAAACTTAAGAAAGACGGTCGCGCTAATCAATGCGCTAGAAACGCAACTTGAAGCGCTTTCTGATGAAGATTTAAGAGCTAAAACAGCTGAGTTTAGAGAACGTTACGATAACGGACAAGGCCTTGACGATATCCTACCTGAAGCTTTTGCTGTGGTACGTGAAGCGTCAAAGCGTGTAAATGGCATGCGTCATTTCGACGTGCAGTTATTAGGTGGTATGGTTTTACATCAAGGTCGCATTGCAGAAATGCGTACCGGTGAAGGTAAAACACTAACAGCTACCCTACCAGCTTATTTAAACGGCTTAACAGGCAAAGGTGTTCACGTAATTACTGTGAATGACTACCTTGCTAAACGTGATGCTGAAACCAACCGTGCGTTATTTGAATTTTTAGGCCTTACTGTAGGCTGTAACGTACCGGGTATGATGCCACAGCAGAAGAAGCTAGCTTATACTGCTGACATTACGTACGGTACAAATAACGAATTTGGTTTTGACTACCTTCGCGATAATATGGCTTTTAGCATTGATGAACGTGTTCAGCGTCCATTATTTTATGCCGTAGTCGATGAAGTGGATTCAATCTTAATTGATGAAGCGCGTACTCCGCTTATTATTTCAGGCCCAGCTGAGGACAGCTCTGAGCTATACACTGAAATAAATACCATCGTTCCTTTACTTGAACTTCAAGAAAAAGAAGACGAAGAAGGTGTTGAAGGTGACGGCGATTACACTATTGATGAAAAGTCTAAGCAAGTTCATTTAACAGAACGTGGTCAAATTAAAGTAGAAGAGCTACTTACTGAACGCGGCTTAATTGAAGAAGGCGATTCGCTTTACTCAGCAGCAAGCATTACGCTACTAAGTCACGTTTATGCCGCCCTTCGTGCCCACAAGCTATACCAAAAAGATGTTGATTACGTAGTAAAAGAAAACGAAGTAATCATTATCGATGAGCATACTGGTCGTTCAATGGAAGGTCGTCGTTGGTCAGAAGGTTTACACCAAGCTGTTGAAGCTAAAGAAGGTGTAAATATTCAGAACGAAAACCAAACACTTGCATCTATTACGTTCCAAAACTACTTCCGTTTATACGAAACATTAGCAGGTATGACAGGTACTGCCGATACTGAAGCTTTTGAGTTTCAATCTATCTACGGCCTAGATACTGTTGTTATGCCAACTAATAAGCCAATGGTTCGTGATGATCGCGCCGACTTAGTTTACCTAACACAAGAAGAAAAATACGAAGCAATTTTAATTGACATTAAAGACTGTCAAGACCGCGGACAACCAGTACTTGTAGGTACTATTTCAATTGAAAGCTCTGAGTATTTATCGCAGTTTTTACGCAAAGAAAAAATTAAGCACAACGTACTTAATGCCAAATTTCATGCGCAAGAAGCAGATATCGTTTCAGATGCTGGCCTACCAGGTACAGTAACAATTGCAACCAACATGGCCGGTCGTGGTACCGATATCGTGTTAGGTGGTAACTGGAACAGTGAAGTTGAAAAACTTGAGAACCCAACTGCTGAGCAAATTGCTGAAATTAAAGCAGCTTGGAAAATTCGCCATGATGCGGTAATTGATGCTGGCGGTTTACATATCATTGGTACTGAACGTCACGAATCTCGTCGTATAGATAACCAATTACGTGGTCGTTCTGGTCGTCAAGGTGACGCCGGTTCTAGCCGTTTCTACCTATCGATGGACGATGCACTAATGCGTATCTTCGCTGGTGAACGCATGACTAACATGATGCGTAAACTAGGTATGCAACGCGGTGAAGCAATTGAACATCCATGGGTAAACCGTGCGATTGAAAATGCACAGCGTAAAGTAGAAGCACGTAACTTTGATGTTCGTAAGCAATTGCTTGAGTACGATGATGTAGCAAACGATCAACGTCGCGTTGTTTACTCTCAACGTAATGAGCTACTTGAAGAAGGCGATATTTCAGAGACTATCACAGCAATTCGTGGTGATGTTCTTGCTAGTGTAATTGATCAGTACATCGCACCGCAAAGCCTTGCTGAAATGTGGGATATTCCTGGCCTTGAAGAGCGTTTAAAACAAGACTTCTTACTTGAGTTGCCAATCACTCAGTGGTTAGCAGATGACAATAAACTATACGAAGAAAAACTTCGTGAGCGTATTGAGCAGGCGGTTGAGCAGTCATACAAGCAAAAAGAAGAGCAAGTTGGCGATTCTGTTTTACGTCAATTCGAAAAAGCGATTATGCTACAAAGTCTTGATCAGCATTGGAAAGATCACCTTGCTGCTATGGATCACTTACGTCAAGGTATTCATTTACGTGGTTACGCGCAAAAGAATCCTAAGCAAGAGTATAAGCGTGAATCGTTTGAGCTGTTTTCTGAAATGCTTGAAAACTTGAAAGTAGATGTTGTAAGCATCCTAAGTAAAGTACAAGTACGCGCAGAAGAAGATGTTGAAAAAGTAGAAGAGCAACACCGTAAAAGTGAAAATGCTCCTCGCGAATACCAACATGAAGAAGCTGAGCAAGTAGGTGGCGAAGCGCCAGCACCAGAAACAGCTACTGTAATGGCTCGTACAGAACCAAAAGTAGGTCGTAATGACCCTTGTCCTTGTAAATCAGGTCAAAAATTCAAACAATGTTGCGGTAAATTAAAATAGCCCAGTATTGTTATTAGCTTATTAAAAAGCGGCGCTAGCGTCGCTTTTTTTTATGGAGTTTTAAAGTAATGACTATAGAAATTGTACATGTAGCTGTTGGTGTTATTAAGAAAAATAACGCTATATTCATTTGTAAACGCGCAGATGAACAACATCAAGGCGGTTTATGGGAATTTCCTGGTGGCAAAGTAGAAGCAGGTGAAAGTGTTTTTGTTGCACTTAAACGCGAGCTTATTGAAGAAGTTGGATTAACAATTCACAGCTCTAGTCAACTTATGGTGATTGAGCATGACTACGGCGATAAGTGCGTTAAATTAGATGTACACGTAGTAAGTAACTTTAGCGGTGAAGCACATGGCGCTGAAGGGCAACCTAGTGAATGGGTAGCAATTAGTGAATTAGAAAATTATGATTTTCCTGAAGCTAATGCTGAAATTATCGAGAAAATAGTAGCCCGATACGCATAACAAACTAGGTACAAGTGAGCACAATGAACATCTCAATACAAAATAAGCTAAGCGAACAATTATCATTAAATCCTGAGTTAACTCAAGTTAGTGTGATTGGTAGCGGCCATATAAATAGTACATGGCTACTTACGTGTATTGATAAACAGTTTATTGTGCAAAAACTTAATACTGAGGTATTTAAATACCCTGCTCAGTTAGTAAGTAATGCAAAACTAATTGAGCAGCATTTAAATACCAAACAACTACAAAGCAACTACCCCCTTGAAACAGTTAAGCATATAGCCATACAAAACAACGAACACTTAATAGAAATTGATAGCGCGCATTATCGCGTCCTTAGCTATATTAGTGACAGTTACAGCGAAGACGTTGTTAAAAATGCGCAACAGAGCGAGCAAGCGGCTTACGCCTTTGGCGTATTCGCCCATGCATTACAAGATTTTGATGCACAACAACTACATATTGTAATCCCTGATTTTCATAACTTAGCGATGCGCTTTGAGCAATTAAATACCGCAATCACAAATAACTCTGTAAATAGAGTAAAGCACTGCGCTGACGAAATAGAATATTGCTTATCACAGCAGCATTTAATTACCGAGCTTAGTAGTATAGCTAAGCAGATACCACTTAGAGTGTGTCATAACGATACAAAAATAAATAATATGCTGTTTTGTAGTGCAACTCACAAAGCAAAAGCAGTGATTGATTTAGATACCTGCATGGCGGGATTTAGGCTTTATGATTTTGGCGACATGGTACGCACTTTCTGCTCCCCCGAAGCCGAGGATTCAACAAACTTACACAACGTTATTATTCGAAAAGATATATTTTCAGCCATTGTTAAAGGCTATGTAACGCCATTAAAAAGTAGCATGAGTACAAAAGAACAAGGAAGCCTGCTGCTAGGCGCTAAAATAATGCCGCTCATGTTAAGTGTGCGCTTTTTAACTGATTATTTAAATAACGATGTGTACTTTAAGGTGGCTCATGCAGAGCATAATTTAGAGCGAGCACAAAACCAACTCGCGCTTTATAAAAACATACTCAGTAACGAAAAATGGATGCACCAATGCTTAATGAGCTAAAGCTTATTTAACCTGAACTCTGGTTAAGAGATTTATTAACGCATTGAATCATGGTGATATTTAAATTTATTTTCTCTAGTCAGAGATTTTTAGTGAAAACAAGGCGAATTTACGCGTCAATAGCTGGCCTATTCAAGTAAATTCAACGCAGTTAGCGCTGAAAATAGCTGCTTGAGATAGATTTATTATCCATAGTTCAGGTTATTTACAAATTCAAGATACAAAAAAACCAGTAAGCTAAAAACTTACTGGTTTTTTATTAACTTTAAATCAGTCTATTTAGTAAATTACCAAATTTTTACGCGATCTTCTGGTTTGATATACATTTTATCACCTTCTTTTACGTCAAACGCTTCGTAAAACTCAGGCATATTCGACAAGATACCGATTACACGGTAGTGACTTGGTGAATGAGGGTCTGTTAATAAACGATTACGTAACTCTTCATCGCGATAGTTACGACGCCAAATTTGTGACCAACCCATAAAGAAACGTTGATCGCCTGTGTAACCATCAATCACTGGTGATTTTTTATCACCTAAAGACAGCATATACGCTTTATGCGCAACCGTTAAGCCACCTAAGTCACCAATGTTTTCGCCAAGCGTTAGCTCGCCATTAACACTTGCATCTTCAAACGGTTTATATTCGTTATACTGTGCAACTAAAGCCGCTGTACGCTCTTCAAATTGCTTAAGGTCAGTCTCACTCCACCAGTTACGTAAGTTGCCATCACCGTCGTATTTAGCACCTTGGTCGTCAAAACCATGACCAAGCTCATGCCCAATTACTGCACCAATTGCGCCGTAGTTTACAGCATCATCCGCTTCTAAATTAAAGAATGGCGGTTGTAAAATAGCGGCTGGAAATACAATTTCGTTGTTTACTGGATTGTAATACGCATTTACTGTTTGCGGAGTCATGTGCCACTCAGAGCGATCAACTGGTTTACCCAATTTAGCAATCATGTCTGCGTATGCCCATTCGCTATAACGAATGTAGTTACCTACTAGCTCATCTGAGTTAATATCTAG
Organism: Pseudoalteromonas sp. SA25; assembly: GCF_011378705.1. Classification (NCBI taxonomy): domain Bacteria; kingdom Pseudomonadati; phylum Pseudomonadota; class Gammaproteobacteria; order Alteromonadales; family Pseudoalteromonadaceae; genus Pseudoalteromonas; species Pseudoalteromonas sp. SA25. The sequence continues at coordinate 291,658 of NZ_WTKV01000001.1, forward strand.
CTCTGAGTAATCTTTCCACGTGTCTGGGTAACCAATTTTAGGCGTAAATTTGTCTAGTTTTTCTTTCGCTGCAAGCTTTGTTTCAGGGCTCATCCACTCAAGATTTTCAATAGCAACACCGTAACCTTTAATTACGTTATCAACTAATTCTTCCATGCGTGCTTTAGCTTCTGGCGGGAAGTTATCTTTAACGTATACCTTACCTAAAATTTCACCAAGTACACTGTTAGATGCATCAACCGCTTGCTTCCAAAGAGGTGCTTGTTCTTCTACGCCACGAAGTGTTGTGCTGTAAAAGTCAAAGTTAAGGTTAACTAAATCTTCACTAAGTAGCTCTGCATAACCACTTACAAAATGAAATTTTAAGTAGTTTTTCCACGTCGCTAAATCAGTGTCTTTGTAAATAGTAGCAAGTGCTTCTAAGTAGCTTGGTTGACGTACAATAATGTCACTTGCACTCACGCCTGCATCTTTAAAGAATGCAGCTAAATCAAGGTCACCCATCAACTTGCTTGCATCTGCTACTGTCATCTTGTTATAAGATTTAGTTGCATCACGGCTTTGCACGCGGCTCCACTGAGCATCAGCTAGTGTTTTTTCAAATGCAAGTACGCTCTTAGCTGCTTCTGCTGCATTTTTAACGCCTGACTTTGCTAAAACATCAGTGATGTATTGCTCGTAAGAAGCGCGAATTTTAGTGAATTTTTCGTCATCTTTTAAGTAATAGTCACGATCTGGTAAACCAAGACCCGACTGAGATAAATACAATGCATACTCACTTGAATTTTTAGCATCGTTATTTACAAACCAACCAAACGGTAAAGTACCGCCTTGTTTTTGAATTTTAGCCATTAAACCCACTAAATCAGCTTTAGATTTAACGCTATCAATTGTATCTAATGACGGTTGTAATGGCGTAATACCTAGCTCATTACGCGCATCTTTATTCATATAGCTTTTATAAAATGCACCAATTTTGTACTCATCACTGCCTTTTTTAGCGGCTTTGTTTGCGGCTGCACTTTCAAGGGCTATTTTCATCGCTTTTTGCGACTCATCATATAACTGCGAAAAAGAACCGTAGTTAGATTTATCACCTGGTATTTCAGTTTTAGCTAACCACTGACCATTTACATGGTAGTAAAAATCGTCTTGTGCGCGTACTGAACTATCCATATTAGCTAATTCAATACCAAGCTCTAGTGGCTTTTCAGCGGGTGCTGTTACTACTGGAGTGTCGGTTACTTTAGTTTCTTGTTGTTTTTCACCACAACCTACCAAGCCAAGCGCAAGTGCGATACTTGCAGCAGCCATTGTTACTTTATTCATAATTATTCCGTTTGTTAGTTAGAATTGAATCATACCAATCTGCTTATATATGGGGTCTATTTAACGTTAAGAAAATTACGCTAGAACCAGGCAAAAGTTTTTGTATCTAGTTGCTCTAAATAAAAAATTTTTAACGACGTTATAGTGCAATTTAATTCGTTAAATTGATCAAAGACTTATGCAGGTTAGTATCACATACCAACTCCATTAAATTCTTGAATATAGCAGGAGTAAAAATAGCACTGCCTACACGCTTTTACTTAATGGAATGGGTATCAAAGAGCTTTCGATCAATATAAAGCCCACGCAGTATCATAAACCTCATTAAGCCAACAATAAAATGGAATATGTAACAAAGTATTTTGAATGCGGTGAGCTGCCAAATTAGCCCCACCAATAACAAGATGGTGGGTAGTTAAGACTTACTTTTATTTTTTCCGTGAAGCGCTAAACGCTCTAGTTTTTCTTTTAAAGAAGGGGGTGCAGAAGATGCTATCGCGTTTAAGTAATCAGCTGTTTGCTCACTCATTTTACGTGAGTTGGTAACTGCAGGACTGCCCGACTTATTCGCTGCACTTAATCTCTGAGTTGCTTGAGGATTTGCAGTTATTTTTATTTGCCCGAGCTCTGCCATTCCGGCTGCTCTAAAATGTGAAAGCATATCCATTTTTAAATAATTAAGCCTAAGCGCGATAGGTGCAGATACCGCCTCTATCATTAGCGTGCCGTCTCGGTAATTACTGACTCGGCATTTATCACCCAACTTAGGACCCAAAAAATCTTTTAATAGGGTTTGCTGTGTATCAAGTGCTTGGCTTTTGCCTGCATAAGCTGATAAACGATTATTTAACCCCGCCATAATATCGGTTAGCGGTTTTGGTGCATATCTATCTTTAGCCATTTTACACCTCGTAAAAGCTCACTTAGACCCAGAGATAATACTCTAGGTCTAAGTATACACTGCGTATTAATACTACGCGCCGGCTATTTGCATTTGCTCTATTAATACTGAGCCAGTTTGAATACCACCACGGCGTTCTATGTCACCACCGATAGCAGATATGCCTTTAAACATATCTTTTAAATTACCAGCAATGGTAATTTCGCTTACAGGATATTGGATTTCACCATTTTCAACCCAAAAACCAGCAGCACCACGAGAGTAATCACCCGTCACGGTATTTACGCCCTGCCCCATTAGCTCTGTAACTAATAAGCCGGTGCCCATCGTTTTTAATAGTGCAGTTAAATCGTTATGAGTTTGCTCAACAAGCCAGTTATGTATACCGCCAGCATGCCCTGTTGGGGTCATATTCATTTTACGCGCGGCATAACTTGCTAATAAATAAGTTTGTAGCTCGCCGCCTTGAATAATTTCCCTATCGAATGTTTTAACACCTTCGCTATCAAACGGTGACGACGCCAACCCTTTTAAAATATGTGGGCGCTCGGCAATATTCACACAATTACTAAATACTTGTGTGCCTAAGCTATCAAGTAAAAAACTTGATTTACGATAAAGCGCACCACCACCAATTGCCGACACTAAGTGACCAAACAATGAATTTGCAATATCGGCTCTAAAAATAACAGGCACTTTCATTGTGCCTAACTTTTGGCTATTTAATTTAGCCAATGTTTCAGCTGCTGCTTCAAGCCCAACTGCCGCTGCGTCATTTAAACCCGCTTGGTCGCGTGCAACAGTATAAGCAGAGTCGCGTTGCATCTGCTCACCATCTTGACCAATTACCATAGTACTAATGCTATGACGAGTGCGTGGAAAGCCAGTTATCAAACCATGGCTGTTACCATAAACACGTAATCCTTGGTGAGATGAAAAACTCGCGCCATCAGAGTTAACAATACGCTCATCTGCGTTTAATGCAGCTTGCTCAGCAGCATGACAAAGCTCAATACCTTCCTCAGGACTTACATCCCAAGGATGGTATAAATCTAAATCTTTAGGATTAAATTCAAGCAATTCTTTATCAGCAACGCCGTTAAATGGGTCATCCGATGTAAATTTGGCTATATCAATCGCTTTTTCGACTACCATGCGCAATGTTTTTGGATTTAAATCAGCGGTTGACGCCGAACCTTTATTATTACCAACGTATACACTAATGCCTAAGCCGCCGTCTTGGTTAAACTCAATGGTTTCTACTTCACCCATTCGTGTACTAACCGATAAACCAGACGTGCTAGACATAGCCGCTTCTGCAGCTGTTGCGCCTAATTTTTTGGCATGTTCGAGTACTTCTGCTACCGCATCTTTAACTTGCGATATTTGAGAATAAATTGGATCGTTTTGTTGGCTTTTCATAAATTAAGTCCTGAGCCTTAGAGGCATAATGCACGCATTTCTTATATTTAAATGCTAACACACTCAATGCATCACATCAGCTAATATTCCTAAGTATCATATTCATGTATAATGGCAAAAGTTATTTTTATTTAAGAGCACCCCATGGCAAAGAAAAAAGGCAAGCCTGCTGAAATTGAAGAAGAAATTGAATATGTATCAAGAACGGAGCTTAAGCGCGAAGCGCAAGAGTTTCATCAGTTAGGTACTGAAATTGCCAAAATGGGTAAAAAACAGCGCGAACGCCTGCCATTAAATGACGATTTAAAAGCGGCAATGGTTGTTGCTGATAAAATAAGTAATAAAAGTGACGCGTACCGCCGTCACTTAAACTACATCGCTAAAACGTTGCGTACTGTAGAAAACATTGACGCTATTAGAGCGATTATCGATGTAATGCTTAATAAAAATAACCAAGCTGAAGTATTGGTCAAAAAAATTGAGCAATTACGTTCAGACCTAATTGAACAAGGTGATGACCTTATCAATGAGACTATTGAACAGTTTCCGTCTCTTGATCGTCAGCAAATGCGTCAATTGGTTCGTAATGCGGCGAAAGAAGCGAAAGCTGAAAAGCCGGGTAAAGGTTATAAAGAGTTATTTCAATATCTCAAAGATGCCCATACTGTTACGTATTAATTAGACCGCATTAATTGATATTTTATTAAAAAAGGTGCTTCGGCACCTTTTTTGTTATAGATCAAACCGCCTCACTGCGTACTTTTTTATAATCACTCCCTAAATAAATACTTAGGTGCGCGTGATGATTAAACTTCCACAATGGGATCAAACCCTGATAAACAAATATAATGTGTCTGGCCCGCGTTATACCTCGTATCCCACAGCTCTATCACTGCGTGATGGATATCAACAACAAGACCTACTTAGCGCTGTAGAATCATCAACGAGTCGTTCACTCTCTCTATATATTCATATCCCGTTTTGTAGTCAGCTTTGCTACTACTGTGGCTGTAATAAAATAATTACCCGCCATCAATCTAAGGCAGATACGTATCTCGACTTTTTAGCAAAAGAAATTACTGCCCAAGCTCATTTATTTAAAAACTACACGGTTGAGCAATTACATTTAGGTGGCGGTACTCCCACCTTTTTAACCGCAAAACAAATGACTCGTCTAATTAAGCTTTTAGAGCAGCACTTTAATTTTACAAGCACAACAGAGCGCGGCATTGAAATAGACCCACGCTCACTTGCCGATAATATGCTCGTTGATTTAAGGATGCTTGGCTTTAACCGTGTCTCATTTGGGATTCAAGACTTTAACGACGACGTGCAACTTGCTGTTAATCGCCCGCAAAATGCAGATACGGTTAAGCAATTAATTACACAAGCTCGCGAGCTGGGATTTCAATCTATTAATGCAGATATGATTTACGGGCTTCCTCTGCAAACGCCAGAGAGCTTTAAGCAAACTATAGAGCAACTTATTGAGTTAAGCCCTGACCGAGTATCGGTGTTTAACTACGCGCATTTACCAGAGCGCTTTGCCGCACAGCGTAAGATTAAAGATGCAGATTTACCCAGTGCACATAATAAACTCACTATGTTTAAAAACACGCTGGAGCAGATGACGCAAGCAGGCTATCAATTTATTGGTATGGACCACTTTGCAAAAACCGATAACGAACTAGCTATTGCGCAAAATGAAGGCAAGTTACATCGTAATTTTCAAGGTTATACAACCCATGGAAATTGTGATTTATTAGGCTTAGGCGTGTCATCAATTTCACAAATTGGCACTGCCATTTTACAAAATCAAAAAGAATTAAAACATTATTACCACAGCATCGAAACACAAATCGGCTGTGCTCTTAATAAAGGTATGCACTTAACGCATGATGATGTAATTCGTGCTGATGCAATTAAGCAGCTCATTTGCCAGTTTGAATTAGATATACAAGACTTTAGCGAAAAGCATGCGCTTATATTTAATGACTACTTTGAGGATGCGTTAATTGCGCTTACGCCACTTATAAAAGATGAACTAGTCACTATAAATGATAATAAAATTAGCGTAACGCCACGCGGCAACTTATTCATTCGTATTATTTGCATGTGCTTTGACGCTCATTTACAAAAACAAATAAATGCGACGCGTTTTTCACGAGTGATTTAGCAGATCACTAATTTAATGCAATTAGTATGAAAATTTTTACGCATAAAAAAAGCAGACCAAGGTCTGCTTTTTTTGAGTACTAGAAAAATTAAAGCTAGTTAAAAACCACTTTATCGCTGCCAGGAGCGGCTTTAAACTCGATGATAATTTTAGCGCAATCGGCTTTAACTTCATCTTTAAGTGTTTCTTCAGCTTGCCAGCGAGCCTTATCTAGCTTAAAAATCTCTTTTTTAGCATATTTTTTACGTGCATCGTGTGTCGGCATTTCTTTAACTACCTGGTACATTTTATAAATGCCAGGATATTGTGTCGTTAAATCACGCTCGCTCTCAAAGCCATATTGAGACATAAGTACCCAAATACGTAAACAGCCTTCAGAAAACTCACACTGCTCTTCATTCATTGCACGCGCAATTAAATGAATACTATCGGCTAGTTTGGCATTTCGCTTTAAACGCGACTTCTCAAGCTTTTGCTTTTGTTCAGCCTGCGTTTTAGCAATTAACTTTTTTTGCGCATTTAACTTATACAGCAACTGACCCGCATAAAATGCCAGACCAACTATTATAGCAGCGCCTAAAAGTAAGGCTAAAATTACCGCGGTACTCATTATTTATCCTTACTATTTGTCGTCTTCATCTAACCATTCGTTGGCTAAATCGTCAGATAAGTATTGATCGAAATCAGAATTGCCTTTGCTTTCAATATCATCTTCAAGGTCATCTTCAAATTCGTCTTCATCCTCGTCTTCAATACCAAGAATTTCACATAGCGCCTGATGACGAGCAATACGGCTATTAAAGTACTTAGCATCTTTACCAGTTAGCATTTCACCTTCTTCATGACGCTCTACTAATTTAAGTAAACGCTCGTCATTCTCAAGTGCTTCTAGCTCTTGTTCAGGTGTAAATTCAGGCTCGATTACCTTTTTCAGCTCAATAGTTGGCTTTAAGTTGCGTTTCATTTCAACTTTAGGCTCAGGCGCAGTTGCAATTAATGGTACAGGCTTTTTACTGCCTACACGCTTATCTTTAGGCGCGTGACCAGCATTATGGCTTTCGCTATCTAGTAAATCTGGCGCGTTACGAGAACCAGGCTTAGCGCCTTTGGTTTTTTTAACTCGCTGCTCTTTTAATGCGCGCATTTCTTTAAGCTTATCTTGGCTTAAACGAACAGGTCCGTTTGCTGGGCTTTTGCGTGACTTTTTAGTTCTACTCATATCTTGATCATCTCACTTAAGAGGTTTTGAGCGAAGCGCAAATTAATGGGCATCGCAGTGCTGGCCTAGCCAGAAGAATTCAGTTTGCGCTTAGAGGTTGGGTCTCTCATTTAAAAGCGCCTTAGCTAATTAATCGCTAATTTTAAACGGTGGGTATTGTAACAGGACAAATAAAAAGGCGGTAGAGAAAACATCTCTACCGCCTGCTAATCTGAGCGCCATTATCTGGACACTTCTCCCTTCGACTTTTTTTAGTCTTTGTTATTTTTATTATTATCAGTCCGTATTGTTATTATTTTTACGTTCCTTGTTACATTCCATTTTGTTTTTATTATTAAACTTCCATGAGTTTTTTATTATTTTCGGTCATCCTGACACTTTTTTATTATTTCCTTTAGTAGCACTAATCTTATGCTATGTAGTCATGCCGCGTTACTTTCCTTGATAGTTATTTCCGTTTTGTTATTGTTGTTTTGCGACAGTGGTTAATTTACTCGTTAATGATTTTGTTACAACTGGTTTATATAACTTTTATTATCTTTATTACATTGAGATATAAAAATAAACATAAATTACAATAAGTTAATCAATAATCAAAGATAAAAAGAAGACTTTTCTTACAACCAGACATGGTCAATGTCTTACATTAAAACGGACGATATCGTTAATTTTTGACACAAAAAAAGCAGCCTAGGCTGCTTTTTTTAACACATTGTAGTTTATTTATTATTAACTGCTAAATAAATACGACTTTAGTGTAAGCCACCTAAATACTGAGAAAGTACTTCGATGTCTTTATCTGTTAATTTTTTTGCAATATCGCCCATCATGCCATTTAAGTCATTATGACGAGTACCATCACGGAATTTTTCAAGTTGAGCCTTGATATATCCTGGATGCTGAAAAGAAATTTTTGGAAACTTAGCAAGTGACGAGCCATTACCACGTGGGCCATGACATGCTGCACATGATGGAATTCCACGTTCTGCATCGCCTGCTTTAAAAAGCATCTCGCCAACTTCAACAACATCTTTAGGTGTAGCACCTTCAGACATGTTCATTGAAGAAAAATAAGCAGCTAGATCTTTCATGTCTTGCTCGCTAAGTGGCATAGCCATAGCGCTCATTACTGGATCCATACGCCCTTCTTTGCCGCCTGACGTCATACCTAATTTTAAATCCTGAAGTTGCTTAAGGATATAATCTGGATGTTGACCTGCAATTTTAGGGTAAATATTAACCGGCGCATTACCGTCTGGGCCGTGACAAGCCGCACACGTTGCTGATTTTTCTTTACCTGCGTTTACATCGCCATCAAATGCTGTTGCGTTGCTTGCTGACAACGCACCAAGCAATATTGTTAAAGATAGTGCTATTTTTTTCATGGTGAATTCTCTGTTTCCGACCCTGTATCATCTACAATCGTGATGTTGTAATACATATATTCTACACGATAATAAATTCTCTGGCACGTTTTCTACACATATTAAGCTTATAATTTACAGGGTTTTGACTTAGATTAAGCTTTAACATGTTTTAAATGTACCATAGGTGCTGTTTTTAGGTGGTTAAATACGCTTTTTAATACATCCTTTATAGTATAAAATACGCGCCCTGAGTGAATTTGGTTTACTCAACGTTATTTATTTAAGTTTTAGGAGAGCCTGTGCTCAAATCTCGTATCAAATATAATACTGCGTCTTTCGTAACAAGCGCTCCCGACATTACTAAATTACCTGCTGATACGGGAATTGAAGTTGCGTTTGCCGGTCGCTCCAACGCAGGTAAGTCGAGTGCATTAAATGCATTAACCGATCAGAAGCTAGCACGTACAAGTAAAACACCTGGACGTACTCAGCTAATCAATACATTCGATTTAGCTGATGTTGACGATATGCGCCTTATCGATTTACCAGGCTATGGTTTTGCTAAAGTACCAATCGAAATGAAAAAGAAATGGCAAAAATCGCTAGGCGAATACCTACAAAAGCGTCAAAGCTTAAAAGGTATTGTTATTTTAATGGATATTCGTCATCCATTAAAAGATTTAGACCGCGATTTAATTAATTGGGCTATTGGTAGTGAAATTCCAGTATTGGCACTATTAACTAAAGCCGATAAATTAAAGCAAGGCCCTCGTAAATCACAAGTACTGCAAGTTCGTCGTGAATTAAGCACGCTTGATGGGGATATTACAGTTCATGCATTTTCATCATTAAAAGGCACGGGGTTACCAGAAGTAGCTAAAAAACTAGATGAATGGTTTTTAGGTCCTGTTATTGCTGTACCACCTACCGATGAAACAATCACAGACGAAACTAACCCAGAGGCTTAAACGCTGGCGTTACGATAAATAAAACTGCTTTCCTGCAGATTTAATAAAATAGCCGAGCTTATCAGACTCGGCTTTTTCAGCCCACTGATAATATACGCTTCGCGCAACACGCGCACTACAGCCATAAGGTAGCTTTAGATAAGGCACTTTTGACCCTTTATAGTCTTTTATAACTAAAGGCTGCTGAGCGCTCACTAACCACTGCCTAGCTAAATTATCAATACAACACAACACCTGCCCTTGCACTGTATTTTCAAAACGCCAATCAACAATAATAAACGGCGCATCATCAACCGTTATTGTTATTTTTTCGACAGGTGTTTTTAAATAAAATTGCTCACCTTCTTTACATAGAACAGAAGCAAACAGCTTCACCATGGCTGGGCGTGTTATTTCGCTGCCATCGTAAAACCATTTCCCCTCATGATTAATGACAATTGGCAGTTCACCACAATGATTAGGCTGCCAACTATCAAAAGGTTTGCTTGGCTCGCTTAATTGCTTGCTAAGCTCACTTAAAGAAATCACTGTTTTTTAAGTGTAATTGCAAATGTAACAGGCACTGCTGTTGCAATTGAAGGTAAGCCCGCTAGCTCTTGCAGCTTTTTAACGCCTTCAGTTACACCAAAATCATCACTATTAATAATAATAGGTGTTAATGATGATACCGTTAAATCACCACTTTGCGTGCTGTTAACGAGTACATCAATTGCCAATGGCTTTTTATTACCGTGAAAATCAAGCTCAGCTTTAATACCCTTCAATACATATTGACCAGGCTTTTTAATATTGCTCAGTTCTTTAGTTAAATTTGCAGTTAAAACAGCATTTGGAAATTTAGCCGCTTCGAATAAAAATGTCGTTAAACGCTCATTACGAATAGGAATTAGAGTTTCGGCTGATGTTAAATCAACATTAACGCTAAACTCGCCTTTATCAGAAAGCATACCTTCAAGGTTAGTAAAATGGTGAGCTTCAGCAATCGAATCTTTTTTAATTGAAACAAAGCTTAGTTGGCTTTTATCATTCACTAGCTGCCAATTGGCCTGAGCAACATTAGAAATAACTAAACTTGATAAAGAAAAACCTGCAATAGCTAATGCTTTAAACATAACGCACTCCTTAGTAATAAAATGAAAAGAATAATATCACTTCGATGGTATCACCTGCGATGTACCCAAACCACCTCGAAATGACGAATGAATAATACAATTGGTATAGCGCAATAAAGAATTAATTAGATAGGATTTTCAGGCGTAAAACAAAAAACGGCCCACCAAACAAGTTGGTAGGCCGGTATAGCAAACTGGGGAGAAGCTATCAATTTGTTGCACCCTTTCAGATGCATCATCAACAGGATGTCCTACAGGATAGGACAGGCGGGACTTTAACAAAAGCACGCATTAAAATACAATCATATTCCTGTAAAACAGCTCGAATTGACGAACATATAACTATTTAATACAAATAGTTGCTTAAATTAACCTTATTTTAACTAAAGCTTGCATATACCTGATTGAATCGCTGTTATTCGCCATTTTTATTAAACATAAAAAAAGCGCCAAAAGGCGCTTTAATTAAAATGCTCAAATTGCATTAATGAGCTTGTTCCCAGTTGTCACCTTCATCAGCTTCAACTATAAGTGGTACATCTAGCGCAGCAGCTTGCGACATCAGTTCACAGATGTGTTTTGTGTATTGTGGTGCGCAGTCTGTTTTGATTTCAAATACTAATTCATCGTGCACTTGCATAAGCAGCTTAATTGTATTTGGCGCTTGTTCGTGTACCCAGCGGTTAACGCTCAGCATTGCCTTTTTAATAATATCGGCGGCAGTACCTTGCATTGGTGCGTTTATAGCAGCACGTTCGGCTCCTTTTCTACGCGCCCCATTACGTGCGTTTATTTCTGGTAAATGTAGGCGACGACCAAATATTGTTTCAACGTAGCCATTTTCAGCCGCTTTTTCGCGTGTTGTTTCCATGTACTCTAATACACCTGGAAAACGCTCAAAGTATTTATCTATGTAATGCTGCGCTTCGTGGCGTGGCACATCTAGTTGACGTGCTAAACCAAATGCCGACATACCGTAAATTAAGCCAAAGTTTACTGCTTTCGCCTTACGGCGCATATCGGTAGTTACATCATCAAGCTCTACACCAAATACTTCAGCGGCAGTTGCACTATGTACATCTAAGCCGTTAGCAAATGCATTTAATAGACCTTTGTCTTGTGAAAGATGCGCCATAATACGCAGCTCAATTTGACTGTAATCGGCAGCAACAATTTTATAACCATCTGCGGCTATAAACGCTTCACGAATACGACGTCCTTCTTCTGAACGAATAGGAATATTTTGTAAATTAGGATCAGTTGAACTCAAGCGCCCCGTAGCTGTAATTGCCTGATGATAAGACGTATGTACACGCTGGGTTTTCTCATTCACCATTAATGGTAATTTATCGGTGTAAGTTGATTTAAGCTTTGATAAACCACGATGCTCTATAATTACTTTAGGTAGCGGATAATCATGAGCAAGTTCTTGCAGTACTTCTTCTGCGGTAGAAGGTGCACCTTTAGGCGTTTTTTTAATAATAGGCAGCCCAAGCTTTTCAAACAACAGTACCTGTAGCTGTTTTGGTGAACTTAAGTTAAATGGTTCGCCTGCTATTTCAAATGCTTCTTTTTCAAGCTCAATTAAACGCTCGCCTAAACGTTGACTATGCGCTCCAAGCATATTGCTATCTATCGCAACACCGGTGCGTTCAATATCAGAAATCACACTAATAAGTGGCATTTCTATATCTTCAAATACCGATTTTAGCTTTTCATCAGCTGCTATTTTTGGCCAAAGCACTTCGTGTAAACGCAAAGTAATATCGGCATCTTCTGCGGCGTAAGGCGCTGCTTTTTCAAGTTCAATTTGGTTAAAGGTAAGTTGCTTTTTACCTTTGCCAGCAATATCTTCAAAGCTAATATTTTTATGACCTAGGTACTTAAGTGCTAGCGAGTCCATATCGTGACGCGTGCCTACACTATTAAATACATACGACTCAAGCATAGTGTCAAACTTAATACCATTTAGCGCAAAACCTGCATTCGCTAATACGCTTTTGTCATATTTAAGGTTTTGCCCTACTTTAGCTTTGTTTTCATCTGCCAAAATTGGACCTAGCTTTTGCATTACAAATTCAAGGCTTAATTGCTCAGGCGCACCTGGGTAGTCATGCGCTACCGGTAAATACACAGCTTCACCCGCTTTTACGGCAAAGCTCATACCCACCAATTGCGCTTTCATGTAATCAAGGCTGGTTGTTTCAGTATCAAATGCAAATAACTCAGCACTATTTAATTGATTTATCAGCGTATCAAATTGCGCCTCAGTTAAAATAGTTTCGTAATGAGCATCTTCTACTTTTGGTAATTCAGTAGCTTCGGTAGGTACAGCTAAATGTGTTTCAGCATCTTTAGGATTATCAAGTAATTCAGCTAACCAACGACGGAATTCGCACTCACCATATAATGCAATTAATTCGTCTTTGTTAGGCTCTTGAAGTTTGAATGTATTAAGATCAGATTCAACTTCAACATCACACTTAATTGTCGCAAGTTCGTAGCTTAAAGGCAGATGGTCAAGGGCAATTGCTAACTTTTCGCCTATTTTACCTTTAATCTCACTGGCGTGATCCATTACACCTTGAAGAGAACCATATTTTTCTAACCATTTAACTGCAGTTTTAGGACCACAGCCTTCAACACCCGGAATATTATCGACCTTATCACCCATTAATGCTAAGTAATCAATAATAAGTTCAGGGCCTACACCAAACTTTTCAACCACGGTAACGGGATCTGAAATACTGTCAGTCATCGTGTTTATTAGCGTAACGTGTTCATTAACAAGCTGTGCCATGTCTTTATCGCCAGTAGAGACGAGTACATGTCGTTTTTGCTCTGACGCTATACGTGCAAATGTACCAATAACATCATCAGCTTCAACGCCCTCAATACTAATTAGCGGAAAGCCCATCGCTTTAATAATACTGTGTATTGGTGCTATTTGAGTGCGTAAGTCATCCGGCATTGGCGGACGATTTGCCTTATACTCGCTATACATATCGTTACGGAACGTTTTACCTTTAGCATCAAATATAACCACCATATGTGAGGGATCGTATTGTCTGATCAAGCTTTTAAGCATGTTGATCACGCCATAAATAGCGCCCGTAGCTTCACCTTTAGAATTAGTTAAATGCGGCGGAGAATGATAAGCACGAAATAAATATGACGAGCCATCAACTAAAATAAGTGGGTTTTCGGGGATCTGAGCCATGGTGAATTTGGATCCTAAATGCAAAAAATTAAGGTAATTATAAGCATGCCATAAGGTAGTAAATAAAACGACAGTGAATTACTGCTTATCGTGTTATTAAAACTATAGCAAGCTGTGGATAAGTGTGTAGATAACAGCCACGAGCTATTCTTCCAAAGCATTATAAAATGCCTAGAAAATACTTTAACTGTATGTTTTAATTTAAAAAAGATAATACGAGGTTCTTTTTTTATTATTTTAAACCAATGTGGAAAAAGGTTTTCTAACGACTGCTTGTGTTGTTATTCACTTTGATTATTCGCGTCCATTTAAATAACCGGAGGAGTATTCTAGCACAATGGATCGAAGATCATAGCGATCCTTTATAATTTTTTTAAAGGCAAAGTGATCGCAAATGGCATAAACCGCAATACAACTTGCATAGGGAATGATTTTTGTACTAAAAATTTATTTTCGCGAGAAATTTTGAGCATGTTAGACTTCATCCGATCGACTTATAAAAAAGACTTTAGGGGCACAAAAGCATGAAAAACGTAGCGGTAATATTAGCAGGGTCTGGTGTGTACGATGGAAGTGAAATTAATGAAGCAATTTTAACTTTATTACATATAGCCAAAAATGGCGCAACTTATCAGTGTTTTGCACCGGATATTGAACAACTTCATACCATTAACCATTTAACGGGCGAAGTAATGCCTGATAAACGTAATGTATTAACAGAAGCGGCTCGTATTGCACGGGGTGACATTAAATCGCTGCTTGAACTAGACGTAACTCAGTTTGACGCATTAATTGTACCTGGCGGTTTTGGCGCTGCAAAAAACTTATGTGACTTTGCAATTAAAGGCGCAAAAGCAAATATTAATGAAGACGTACTTAATGCTTGTAAATCATTTGCAAAAGAAAATAAGCCTGCTGGTTATATGTGTATTGCACCCGCTTTGATCCCATTTATTTACGATAACGCTGTACTTACTATTGGTAACGATGCAGAGACAGCACAAGCGCTAAGCACATTAGGCGCTAAACATATAAATTGTGCAGTAGATGATGTTGTTATTGATCAGCCAAATAAGCTAGTTACAACCCCAGCTTATATGCTTGCGCAATCGATTATTGAAGCCGATGCAGGGATCGAAAAACTAGTTAGTAGCGTATTATCAATAAATTGATCTTAGGATCTAAAAGTTAATTGTATGACTGTTTGCAATTATTAAATTGCTTAACAAAAAACAGTAAATAATTAAATTTTATTGCGTTAACGCAAAAAGTAGTCAGTTTTATTAATAAAAACGCCTCTTAGCATTTTATAAATTGGCTCAGAGAGTTATAATCGGTTTAATTTCCGTCATCTTTAATCGTGATTGATCACGTTCAAATCGAAGTGAGCAAGGCAAAATGAAAAAATTAACAGCTGCAGCATTATTAATGCTAGCAACCACTGCATACGCACAGCCATATGATAACTCTATGACTGAAGATGCAATTAAAGCACGTCTCGCGCCGGTTGGTGCTGTATACCTTGAAGGCGACAAAGCTGCTGTAGCAGCGGCGCCTACAGGCCCTCGTTCTGGTGAGCAAGTGTATCAAGGTGCATGTTTTGCATGTCACGGTACTGGTGCACTAGGCGCGCCTAAATCGCCTGACGATTGGGCTCCACGTATAGCTAAAGGTAAAGACACTTTACTTGAGCATGCACTAAATGGCTTTAATGCGATGCCTCCAAAAGGCACCTGTATGGATTGTTCTGATGATGAGATAAGCGCTGCTATCGACTTCATGACATCTAAGTAAATACAGCTGAAATACACAAAAAAGGTTTACTTCGGTAAGCCTTTTTTAATACCTAAAATAGTGTTTCTAGCCAGTATGGTAGTACGAATATCAACTTGACGATAAGCGCTAAAAGTGAAAGTATAAGGCTAATAACTATACAATAAAAATAGCCGGTTAGATCATTGGAAGATAAACTCTCAGTATCGAGTAAATTGGCGTATCAAAATAAACGTCTAAAAACATTACTCAATAAATACAAACAATCACATCACTTACAAAATGCGCTGATACAATTATCAGAGCAAGCAAGTACTGTTGCCGAGCTAACCCTACTTTATCCCGCTATCCACGACATTTTACAAAAATATGTGCCGAGTAAAAGTTTTTATGTGGTGCTATTAAATCAATACAGTCAATCGCTAGAACTTTCTTACTTTTCAGATGAAAAAGATGGTATTGCCGTCGCCCTTAACCAATCAAATAGCTTTGATGAAGGCGCCACTGGTTATGTATTTAAACAGGGTAAAACCACATGTTTTACCAAGCAGCAAATGCAAAATGCCGCAGCAGAAGGCTTATTTAAAGCATTAGGCACTCCAGCAGAGCATTGGGTAGGTGTTCCAGTTTACCAAGAACACAATATTATCGGTGTTTTAGCAGCGCAAAGTTACGATACAAAACAGGGCTATAGCTCACAACAAATACAATTACTTGAGTTTATGTCGCTTTATTTAGCAACTGCAATAGAGCGTGTAAAAAAACGAGAGCTCCTTGAGTCAGAAGTTAAAATTCGTACCCGAGCACTCACTCAAAGTAACGACGCGTTAAACCTTGAAATAGAACAACGCAAACGCGCACTTCAACGCCAACAAATTCTATTTAAAATATCTGAAATAGCAACGCAAGCTAAAAACCTTGATGATGCTTACTTTAAGATACATGAAATAATAAAAACAATTACCTACGCAGAAAACTTATATATTGCACTTTACGATAAAGAGTCTGGCTGGATAAGCTTCCCTTATTGTGTAGATGAATTTAAAGAAAACACACAACCAAGACGCTTTGCTAAAGGTTATAGTGAACTGGTAATAAGCACTGAAGAAACGCAACTTATACACCCGTGTAGAGCAAAAGAATTAATAGAAAGCGGTGTAGTACAAAGAGCTAAGCCTGTACAAAAAGAGCAAATGGCCACCAGTTGGTTAGGCGCTCCACTTAAAACAGCTCAAGGTGTTATCGGCCTTATTGTTTGCCAAGCTTACGATAACAAACATATTTTCAGCCGGGATGATTGCGAGTTAATTACCTTTGTATCTCATCAAATTGCAACGGTTTTACAAACAAAGCTCACCAATCAAGCGATTGCAAAAAGCCATCAAGAACTCGAATTTAGAGTAAACGAAAAAACCAAAGAATTGCGTCAAACAAATCTGCACTTACAAATGCAAATAGATGAGCGTAAAAAAATAGAGCAGCAGCTTTATCACGACGCACATCACGACTCTCTTACTAGCTTACCTAATCGCAGCCTCTTTTTAACTCAGCTTGAAAAAACACTACAACATTATCAGCGCTTTCCTGAACATAATTTTGCTGTTTTATTTATTGATTTAGATAAGTTTAAAGACATTAACGACCAGCTTGGTCACCATGCTGGCGATCAGTTTTTAATTAACGTTAGTGAGTTATTTGCCCAGTGTATACGCGAACATGATTTACTAGCACGCTTAGGTGGCGATGAGTTTGTTATTTTATTAACGCACTTAACTGAGCCTCAACAAGCAGAAGATGTCGCTAATCGTATTATCGATTTAATGAAAAAGCCTTTTTTCCTTAAAGGCGAATCACTTCAAAGTGGTGCTAGTATAGGAATAACCTACTCAAAGAAAAGCTATACGCATACGGATGAAATTATTCGTGATGCCGATGCTGCAATGTATCACGCTAAAAACTCCGGAAAAAATCGCTACGAGCTATTTCATCCGCTATTAACGCAATCAATACCTGCGCAGGCACTAAAAGCACAGCATCACCTTGATATATTGCCTATGAGTTTTAGAAGCTCAGAAATAATTACTCTTGATGAACAACA
Source organism: Pseudoalteromonas sp. SA25 (assembly GCF_011378705.1). Lineage (NCBI taxonomy): Bacteria > Pseudomonadati > Pseudomonadota > Gammaproteobacteria > Alteromonadales > Pseudoalteromonadaceae > Pseudoalteromonas > Pseudoalteromonas sp. SA25. Next base: position 309,243 of record NZ_WTKV01000001.1, read on the forward strand.
TCAGTCTGAATCTTTATTTGAAGCATTTGGTGAACACCCAATACTTGGCTTTACTAGCTTTGATATTTTGAAAAAGTTTGCATCAGATAAAGAACAGCACCTCGAGATAGAGTTACAGTTATTACAACGCGCTTATGCACAAGCAATTACCGCAAATGTAACTATGGCGCTGGTTCCTTGCTCTGGTTTACTACTCGAGGAGCACGAATTTGTTTTATTTACAGATACGCTAAATAAACAACAAGGACATAGCCAGCTCTGTTTGCTATTTGATGAGCAAGAAATTCGTCACGCAAGCGCAACACAAATAGAAAACCTCAAAAAGCTATCACAACTTGGTTATTCAATTGGTTTAAACAATTTTGCTAAAGATCGATGCGAACTTAATTTACTAACCGATATTAATTTTGACTATCTGCTACTTAGCTCGACCTTTAGTAAACGTGTTTTACAACAAGAAAGTTACGATTTTCAGCTACAAGGGGTGCTAGCAATTACGAAGCTCAAAGCAATGAAAGTCATTGCTAAAGGCCCATCAATACTTAATTTTAGAGCTTTACTAGACAAGCACGGTTTGGCATTTTTTGTGGGAAAACAACACGCTCTAGTGTGTTCTGAGTTACCTGAAATACAAGCAACCCAGTCTTTATAAAATTAGCCTGAGGTATTACTCAGGCTTTTTAAACATTGCACGAAGGTTAGCGACTCTTGCTTGGCCTTTTTCCATTCGCTCTGCTTGCGTATTTGGCGCCTTTTTATTTTCAAACGCGAGATCGTCCTGCGGTAACTCTTGTACAAATCGGCTTAACTCAGTTTGTGAGGTTTCACCAAATTGACGACGTATTTTTGCATAAGTAAGTGTTAACTCCTGCTGTGCACGAGTAATACCAACATAAGCTAAGCGGCGTTCTTCATCTACGTTATCTTCATCAATACTTACCTGATGCGGAAGTAAGCCCTCCTCCATACCTACCATAAATACGTATGGGTACTCTAAGCCCTTAGATGCATGCAGTGTTGATAAGTGCACCGCATCGGTTTCATCTTCTTCTTCGTTACGCTCAAGCATGTCGCGAAGGGTTAGCTTGCTAACAACCTCGGCTAATGTCATTGGTTCGTTGTCGGCATCACCGGTCAACATATCGGTGATCCAACGATACAGCTCAGATACGTTTTTCATACGCATTTCAGCGGCTTTAGCACTCGGTGACGACTCGTACAAATATGCCTCGTAATTAATATTACGCACTAAGTCTTTAACAGCTTCGAGCGTATCACCGCGTACTGCGTTATCTGATAGCTCAACAACCCAGCGTGCAAACCCAGCAAGCGCATTAAAACCACGCCCTTTTAGTCTGTAGCCTAAATCGTTATCAAAACAGGTAGCAAATAAGCTCATGTGCTTTTCGTTAGCAAGCGTACCAAGCTTTTCAAGTGTGACCGTGCCTATTTCGCGTCGTGGTGTATTTACGATACGTAAAAATGCATTGTCATCATCTTGATTAACTAGCAAACGTAAATACGCCATAATATCTTTAATTTCTGAACGAGCGAAAAACGACATACCGCCACTAATTTTATAAGGGATACGGTTACTCATTAATGATTTTTCAAAGCCACGTGCTTGATGATTACCACGATATAAAATCGCGTAATCTTTATAGCTGGTACGCTTCATAAACTTATGTGAAATTATTTCAGCAACCACACGCTCAGATTCATGCTCTTCATCGCGGCACCCTATTACTTTAATCGGCTCACCATAACCTAGTTCACTAAATAACTTTTTCTCTATGTCATGTGGGTTATTCGCAATTAAAATGTTAGCCGCTTTTAGTATTCGCCCTGCACTTCGATAGTTTTGTTCAAGCTTTATAAGTCTAAGCCCTGGGTAGTCTTTACCTAGTAGTACTAAGTTTTGCGGGCGAGCACCACGCCATGAGTAAATTGATTGATCGTCATCACCTACCACAGTAAAACGGGCACGCTCGCCTACTAGCAATTTAACAAGTTGATATTGGCTTGTATTGGTATCTTGATACTCATCCACCAGCAAGTATTTAAAGCGTTGCTGCCAGCGCTCACGAGATGTGGCGTTATTAGTAAGTAACAAAGTAGGGATCATAATTAAATCATCAAAATCCAGTGCGTTATAAGCACGTAGCTGATTTTGATAGCGAGCATACAGCTGTGCAAACAATGCCTTTTGCGCATCACGCGCTTCGCGTATTGCTTGCTCTGGCAGTACTAATTCGTTTTTCCAACTACCAATTTCCATTTTAAGTAGTTTGAGTAAGTCCTTGTCTTTTTTTAGCTCATCTTCGGTGAGCTCACTTAGAAGCTGATTGGTATCTTGATCATCAAATAACGAAAAGCCGGGTTTAAACCCTAATGTGCTTAACTCTTTTTTAATTATTTCTAAACCGAGTGTATGAAACGTTGATACCCATAAACCTTTAGCGTCTTGCTTTCCGAGCGTTTGCAGTACTCGTTCACGCATTTCTTTGGCTGCTTTATTGGTAAAAGTAACAGCGGCTATATTTCGCGCTTTGTACTCACATTTTTTCACTAAATAAGCGATTTTATTCGTAATAACACGGGTTTTACCAGAGCCTGCGCCTGCGAGTACTAAGCATGGACCACTAATATATTTTACGGCTTCATCTTGTTTAGGATTGAGTTTCATAACGACCAAAGAAATTTAAAAGACGCGCAATTTTAACGTAACCATTACTGCGAGCATAGCAATTGCCTTAATTAATTAAGGTAAAGATGATCATGTGTTAAATACCGTGGGTATAAGGTAATATTAGTTATTATTATTTTAGGCCGCATCAAAGGGACAAATATGATCAACCCAGCAAAACTTGAAGAAATTGCTAAGCAAATTACTAGCAATATGCCACAAGGTGTAAAAAACCTAGCAGAGACACTCGAAGGTAAAACAAAGCAAGTTTTACAAAACAAGCTTGCTGAGATGGATTTTGTGAGCCGTGAAGAATTTGATGTGCAAAGCCAAGTACTTATTCGTACTCGCGAAAAACTAACCGAACTTGAAGCTAAAGTTGCATTGCTTGAGCAACAACTTAGCACTAAAACTGATGCTGAATAATTATACCAATTGCATTAAATTAGTGTTCTATTATAGCGATAAGAAAATAGCTCAATAACAAGGCTAAAATTATGGTACATAGTTGTTCTATATAAATAATTTTTAACGTAGTTAGTGAGTTATTTAATACGCTAGAATGATCATTTTTTTAATAAAATTGGTATTAATTTAATGTACAAAAAAGGCAGCTTAGGCTGCCTTTTGCGTTTTACCAAGTTTATTCAAATAGCTCATCAAGTACGTAATAAAATAACTTAGCCTGTTGCTCTAAGCTCACACTCAGCATTTTTTGCGCAACTTGCTCGCCAGTTATTGGTTTGTAACGCTTTAAAAACGGAAGTCGTGTAATAACAGGAAAAATAATACTGCCTATCTTTTCTGCCACTCTAAATTGCTCACGATCACCCAATAATAAAGACGGTTGTAAAATACTTATTTTATCAAAAGGGAGTGCTTTAATATGTTGCTCAAGCTCACCCTTCATTTTCAAATAAGCACTATTACTGTGCGTGTTCGCCCCGCTTGATGACACTAAGCAGTAATGCGTAACACCATTACATGCCGCTAACTGCGCCGCTATAAACTGATAATCAAAATCTACTTTACGCTGAGCTTGTGTAGAGCCCGCCCGTTTACGGGTTGTGCCCAAACACGAAAACAATACGTCACCTTTGAAAAGCTCAACGTATTGAGTTAATTTTTCAAAATCAATAACGTGATTAACTAGCTTTGCGTGTGTAATAGGCAAAGCCCGACGACTTAACGTAACCACTTTGGTATAACGATCGCTATTAAGTAGCTTATGTAGCAACTCATTACCGACCAAACCTGTAGCACCTATTAATATCGCCGTTTTAGTCATAAATTTATTTATTTTCGCCCACTTTATTAAGTACGTGCTGCACTGCTTTTTTGTAGCTTTGCGTTTCTTCACTCGCGCACGTTACTACAGATTCTAAATCATGAAGGTGGCCGTTTTCTAAACCATAAACCCAACCATGAACGCTTAGCTCTTGGCCGCGCTCCCACGCATCTTGCACAATGTTAGTACGGCATACATTACGCACTTGCTCAATTACATTTAGCTCAATGAGGCGGCTTAAACGTTCGCTTTCAGGCATTGCATCAAGTTGTTCAAGATGCTTTTCTTTTACATCCCCTACATGGCGTAGCCAATTATCAATAAAGCCAAATTTTGCATTGTTTAAAACGGCTTGTACGCCACCACAGCCATAGTGACCTACTACCATGATATGTTTTACTTTTAAAACCTCTACAGCGTACTGCATAACCGACAAACAGTTATGGTCAGTGTGTACAACCACGTTTGCAACGTTACGATGCACAAATAATTCGCCTGGTAATAAATCAACTATTTGATTAGCAGGTACACGAGAGTCTGAACAACCAATCCATAAATACTCTGGATTTTGTTGCATAGATAAAATTTTAAAAAACTCAGGATCAGCTTCGCTTGTACGTGCAGCCCAACGTTTATTGTTATCGAATAAATTTTTTAACTTTCTCATTGCATCTCTTATTAAGTCGAGGACGGAAATTTAATGGATATTAGCAAGAATCAAAATATTACGAGGCGTTAACTGCTTTTCACAAAACGTTTTAACGCTTACTTGATAGCCTTGCTGTTGCAAATATAAAGCACGATCGAGCACAAGCCAAACTTCAATTGCTCTTCTGAACACATGTCGAACCAGTTCAACTCGGTCAGTTATTTTTTTTCGAGCAACACCAATATCTAAATATTTATTATAATCAGTACCTTGAGGTAGGTTTATTGCCTTTTTATCTGCAGCCCATGCACAAAATGATTTAAACGAATCTGAAAATATAGCTTTGTTAACCGAAGGTACGCTTACATAATATTGCTCGCCAGTAATCAATTTTCTAAGTGCGTCAAAACCAAGTCGCCATTCTAGTTCTGTTTTACGTACTTTTTCCAGACGAGAAGGCGCTGTAACGGTTTCTTGTAATGCGAGCTTTAAATCGCGATGCGTTAGGTTAAGCTCACTATGGTTTGCAACCTCACTCATTGCACGGTACTCATTAGCCGTAAATAAATGATAGCAACAAGGTGAAAAGCTAATTTGCTGTACTTTCGCTGCACTTGCTTGACGCATAAATGCTTGGTGCAAACCACCACATGCGTGTAGCGCTACGGCATGCATATCAGCATTAAAAAATTGAGTGATATCCTCTTTTAATACATCTGCTTGGCTAAAGTGCATTGCCAAGCCTTGTTGCTGTGCACTTTTTTGTCCTTGCTCGCATAAGCTTTGTTGCAGTTCAATACTATGCACATCACTTGCGCCATTAAAAGCAAGCATTCGCCCTAAGTGTCCTTTACCCGCACACCACTCTAAAACTGGTTGCTTAGTATTAGGTAGTGCAGATACAAAGTCTTGTAACTGATCAAACTTACGACCTTTAATGCCGTTACTTATCCAAAACGGATAATCAGATCGAGAGTGTGCAGAGCTAGGTAACTCACATAGCTTAGCAAGTTCATCAAGTTGGTTTATGTGTTGGCTAAAAAATTGGTATAGCTGATTTTGATCGTTATCAAGAACGGTTACCTGATCATCAGTTAGTTCGTTAAGTATGCCTTGCAGCTCTGGCCAAGGAATAGTGTCAAAATCAAATGCGGTGCACTGCCAATACTGACGATGGCGCGTTAAAAGTGAATCAAGTGCAAAAAATTGCTCGGCTAAAGTCATAACAGCTTAAAAAATAAAAAGACAATTAATTATATCAGCTCAGTGAGCTCTCATTAAGCAGTTATTTTTGGCTAAAAATAAGCCGTAAATACAAAGGTATTGAAATAATACTCACCAAAATAGCTGCTATAAGCATCCATGATAATTGCATCTTTTCAGGCTCTTGGTATTTATAAATAAAGTGAGATTTCACTTCGTCAAATTCGTTTTGCTGTATGCCATATAAGTCAGCTATTAAGCGCCACTTTGCTATCGACATATGCCCTAAACTGGTAGTGGGTGGGGTTATATAACTTTTTAGTACTTCAGCCTCAAAGGCGAGCTGATGAAAGCTCTTACTCGGTGCATAGTTTTGCTGGGTGACTGCAATGGCTTCATCCATATTCAGCATTGCATAGCGCCAACCTTTTAGGCTCGCTTGGTAGAATTTTTCGACCGTTTGTGGATTTTGCTTAAGCATGTTTTCGCTGGTAAATAAAATGTCGCTATATACATCCATACCATAACGCTGTGGGCAAACAAGCCGATGAGCTACGCCTTGTTGAGTCATATAATAAGGCTCTGTAGTAACATAAACTTGCATAGCATCTAGCTTGTTTTCAATCCAAGCCTGGTTAAAATTTTCGCCATTGTAAACTTTGAGTTTATCTACATCAACGCCACTGCGTTTAAGCATAATAAGTAGCTCGGTGCCGTCATTTTTGCTCACAGCAGTGATACGTTTATTAACAAAGTCACGAGGGTGAAAAATATCAGACGTGTCTTTTACCATCCAGCAATAAGGTGAAAACTGCAATAAGGCTGCCATTGCAACAAAAGGCTGACCATTAATACGTTGCTGTAAAATACCGGAATGCCCTACACCAAATTGTGCTTCGCCACTGGCCACAGGACCAAAGGTATCAGGTTTCATTGGATTAGCTTGTTTAATAGTTACATCAAGGCCCGCTTCATTATAAAAGCCTTTTTGCTTAGCCATATAGTAGCCAGCAAACTGAAACTGATGTGTCCATTTTAGCTGTAATGTGACTGATTCTTGCGCCGCGATATGGCTGCAAAAAAAGCACAATCCAATGATTAATCCTTTAAATAGCAAATAGGTGTCCTCAAAAAGTATGACGATTACCTGTAACTATATGTAAAACGTGTAATAAAGCAAGCACCCTAGTTAGGTGCCTGCCTTTAAAGAAGAGTTATACTGAGGCGAGTTTTTCGGCTTTTTCTGCTTGCGGTTTTGATGTTAAAAATTGGGTAAAACACGGATTTTGTGTTTCATCTTGTACACTGTAACCTAAGCGATTCAAATGCTCGTTAAACATTTCATACTGACTCGGCTCAATAGCAAAACCTGCCAGTACATTCCCCATCGAACCACCGTGATTACGATAATGAAATAAGGTAATGTTCCAATTGCTGCCTAAAGTATCTAAAAAGCGTGCAAGCGCACCCGGATACTCAGGAAATTCAAAACGCAATAAACGTTCATGTAATTGCTCTGGTGCTTTTCCGCCAACCATATAACGCACATGTAATTTAGCGAGTTCGTTATCCGACAAATCGCAAAATTGATAATCGTTATTTGTTAAGTCTTGCTTTAACTCATTAAGCTCTTGCTCGCCTTGGCGCAGAGCAATGCCCACAAATATTTGTGCTTCACCAGGTCCTGCATAACGGTAGTTAAATTCAGTAATAGCACGGCCACCTAAAGAAGCACAAAACTGTTTAAAACTGCCTTTTTCTTCTTTAATAGTAACCGCTAATAGCGCTTCGTTTTTTTCACCCAGCGCAGTGCGCTCTGCTACATAACGCAGGCGATCAAAGTTTAAATTAGCACCCGAAAGCACAGCCGCTAAATGTAGTCCTTTTAACCCCGACTGCTGACTCCACTTTTTAAGCCCAGCCGTTGCAAGTGCACCTGATGGCTCTGCAATTGCACGCGTAGATACAAAAATATCCTGCATGGCTGCACATATTTCATCGCTAGTAACGGTTACAACTTCATCGCAAAACTTTTGCGCTAAACGAAATGTTTCAGTGCCAATAATTTTAACCGCTACGCCATCGGCAAAACTACCAACGCGATCAAGCTCTACTGGCTTACCGGCTTCAAGTGCTGCTTGTAAACACGCACTTTCGTCGGCTTCTACGCCAATTACTTTTATATCTGGACGCAACGATTTAATGTAAACCGCCATACCAGCAAGTAAACCGCCGCCACCAACAGGAATAAACACAGCATCAAGCTCGTTTAATTGCTGCATTAACTCGCGTGCTACAGTGCCTTGACCAACAATGACATCCGGATCGTCAAATGGCGGGACAAATATACCGTTACGCTGCTCTGTAAGCTCAAGCGCATAGGCTTTTGCTGCATCAAAATGATGGCCATGTAATACAACTTCACCGCCAAGTGCGCGCACTGCGCTGACTTTTATTTCAGGCGTTGTTACTGGCATTACAATAGTTGCTTGATGCCCAAGGTGAGATGCACTCAATGCAACCCCTTGAGCATGATTACCCGCAGAAGCAGTAATAACCACTGAGCCTTTAGGTAATTTATTTAATTTGTTATACGCACCGCGTAACTTAAATGAATACACGGGCTGTTGGTCTTCACGCTTTAACCAAACATGGTTACCTAGCTTTTTACTGAGTTCAGCCATTTCGCTAACCTCAGTAACTTTAGCCAAAGGCTCCATGTTTGCTTGAATAATAGCGCGAAAATAATCGAGCTCTTGAGAGACCATAATTAACTAAGCGCCTCCAATTTAGCTAAGTCGCGCACTGCGCCTTTATCGGCACTTGTTGCAAGTAATGCGTAAGCCTTTAAAGCAGACGATACATAACGCTCACGATCAACTGGCTTGTACGCCATTTTTCCGCGTGCTAATTGCTTTTGTTTACGTGCCTCAAGTTCTTCATCGCTTAGCGCTAATGTGATTTCACGTGTTGCGATATCAATAATGATTTTGTCGCCATTTTCAACATAAGCGATTGCACCACCACTCGCCGCCTCTGGCGATACATGGCCAATTGATAAACCCGAAGTACCACCCGAAAAGCGACCATCTGTAATAAGAGCACACTTTTCAGCTAAGCCTTTCGATTTTAAGTAGCTTGTTGGGTATAGCATTTCTTGCATACCTGGGCCGCCTCTAGGGCCTTCATAACGAATAACCACTACATCGCCGGCTTTTACTTCGTTATTTAAAATCCCTTCAACTGAATCATCTTGTGATTCGTATACAATGGCGGTGCCTTCAAAATGTAGCATTTCGTCAACTACGCCAGCACTTTTTACAACACAACCATCAACCGCTAAATTACCCGAAAGCACAGCTAAACCACCGTCTTGGCGAAAAGCGTGTTCAACGCTTCGAATACACCCATTCACACGGTCATTATCGCCTTCATCCCAGCGACACTCTTGGCTCATTGCTTTAGTAGTACGAATGCCCGCAGGACCCGCACGGTAAAATTTGCGCGCTACCTCGTTAGTTGGGTCGGTTGCATCCCATTTTTTAACAAGCTCAGCCATTGTTGACCCAGCTACATGATTAACCGACATATCAACTAAGCCCGCTTTACCAAGCTCACGTACAACTGCCATCATGCCACCAGCACGGTGTACATCTTCAATATGGTACTCTGGTGTTGCTGGTGCAACTTTACATAAAAACGGTGTTTTACGAGAAAGCGCATCAATATGCGACATATCAAAATCAACGCCGGCCTCTTGCGCAGCAGCGAGTAAATGTAATACGGTATTTGACGAGCCGCCCATTGCAATATCAACAACCATTGCATTCATAAAGGCTGTTTTGTTAGCAATAGCGCGTGGCAATACATCTTGATTATCTTTTTGATAATACTCACGACATAAATCAACAATACGAGCCCCTGCTTCAACATACAGTTGTTTACGGTCTTTATGAGTGGCAAGCGTGGTACCGTTACCCGGAAGTGCTAAGCCTATTGCCTCTAGCAAACAGTTCATTGAGTTTGCAGTAAACATGCCTGAACACGAACCACATGTAGGACACGCAGAGCGCTCTACTTGCTCTGAATCTGCATCACTTACCGACTCATCTGCGCCTTTAACCATGGCATCAACTAAATCAAGTTTAATGTCGATGTTAGCAAGTTTAGTTTTACCTGCCTCCATTGGACCGCCCGATACAAATATTACCGGAATGTTTAAACGAAGGGCTGCAAGCATCATCCCAGGGGTAATTTTGTCGCAGTTTGAAATACAGATCATCGCATCGGCGCAGTGACCATTTACCATGTATTCAACCGAGTCAGCAATTAAATCGCGTGAAGGCAGCGAATAAAGCATACCGCCGTGTCCCATCGCAATGCCATCATCAATAGCAATGGTATTAAATTCTTTTGGAACGCCACCGGCTTGGGTTATTGTCTCACCCATAAGCTCACTAAGCTGATTAAGGTGTACATGCCCTGGTACAAATTGTGTAAACGAGTTAACTACGGCAATAATCGGTTTACCAAAATCAGAGTCGGTCATACCTGTTGCGCGCCATAATGCTCTTGCGCCTGCACGTTTACGTCCTTCAGTTGTTGTTGCACTTCTTAATTTAGCCATAGTTACCTCAGTTTTTGCCGCAATATAAGCGGGCATTCCTCATTCTAAAATTGGTGAATAACCGAGTGACTCAGTTACTCGTAAATTATTTTTTAATTCGTAATTACACAGCCTGTTGGTGCTGTAAATTTTGTAAAGTGACTTCTTTTACATCTACCAGCTTGTTTAGCTGGCTGGTTAGTAGGTGAATAGGTTTATCACTATCTACCGTCATGGCTACGTTGTATAAGCCATCATCCATATTGAGCTGAAAATGCGTTAGGTTAAAACCACGATGACGCACCACTCGTAAAAAGCGCTCTACCGCTATACTTTGGCTTTTTAATGCAATAGTTAGGCTGTGTTTCATTTTGCTTTCTCCGTCATCATTTCGTCGTTAGCAGCCCCAGGTGGTACAAGTGGCCAAACATTTTCTTTATCATCAATACAGGCATGTACTATGTACGGGCCTTTGCTGTTAACTAATGCTGTAATAGCATCATCAACTTGGTTAGCGTGGGTAATTGTTTGCCCTGGAATACCAAATACAGCAGCTAGTTGCACAAAGTCTGGGTTATCCGAAAGGTTAGTTTCAGAGTAACGTCCTTCAAAAAACAGTTCCTGCCATTGGCGAACCATACCCAAGCGCTGGTTATCTAAAATTAATATTTTTACAGGTAAATTATTACGGCGAATCGTGGCCAACTCTTGAATATTCATCATTATTGAGCCATCGCCCGATACAGTGATAACAAAGTCATCAGGGCGTGCTACTTGTGCGCCAATAGCAGCCGGTAAACCAAAGCCCATTGTGCCTGCGCCACCACTACTTAAATGATTACTCGGGTGAGTAAACTTCATGTGTTGTGCTACCCACATTTGATGCTGACCTACATCGCAACACACAACGCCAGTTTTTGGCATGCGTTGGCTCAGTTGGTTTAATAAGTACGGTGCGTAAACCTTCTCACCTGGGTAGTCGTAACGCCACGCGTGCTTGATATTCATTTCTTTATTTGTGTCACACCACGCTTTAGGTGTTACAAAGCACTCAAGTGCAGGTAACGACGTTTTTAAATCAGCAATTAATGAAGCTTTAGCAGGTTTTCGCTTACCGACTTCAGCGGCATCAATATCTAAATGAATTACTTTAGCTTTAGCTGCAAATTTAGCTAAGTTACCCGTTACGCGGTCATCAAAGCGCGCACCTATACACACAAGTACATCACATTCTTGCACGGCAATATTAGCGGCTTGACCACCATGCATACCTAGCATGCCTAAGTAATGCTCGTAGTCAGGTAACACACTGCCTAATGCTTTTAGTGTTGATACAGCAGGCATCTGGGTTTTATTTAAAAACTGCATTAACTCGTCTTGCGCATCAGCGGCTTGTACACCACCGCCTACGTACGCTACAGGCTGTTTAGCCTCACTCAACAATTGATTAGCAATAGCAACTTGCTTTAAATCTAACTCAGGTAAGTATTCATCAGCTGCAAGCCAAGGCTTAAAAGGTACTTGCGCCATTTGAATATCTTTTGGGATATCGACAAGTACAGGACCTGGTCGGCCGCTTTGCGCTAAATGAATAGCTTCTTGTAATATCTCTGCTAAGTCTTCCGCTCGTTCTACCATGTAGCTGTGCTTAGTACACGAAAGCGACATACCTAGTACATCTATTTCTTGAAACGCATCTGAACCAATAGCTGCAGTAGGCACTTGGCCGGTAATCGCCAATAATGGTACTGAGTCCATCATCGCATCAGCAAGGGCAGTTATTAAGTTAGTTGCACCTGGGCCCGATGTAGCAAAACACACACCTAATTTACGCGTGCTGCGAGCATAACCAACAGCTGCAAACCCTGCACCTTGCTCATGACGAGTAAGGTAGTGTTTGACTGGCGCGCCATACAGCGCATCGTAAATTGGCATAATAGCTCCGCCTGGGTAGCCAAATACTTCATTTACGCCGTGTTTGGCCAATAAGTCGATTGTTAGTTCTGCGCCTGTCATTAATAAACCCTCATTCCTCAGTGACAACCCAATTACATTTTTACGCTAAAAACTTTGCCCTTAAAACTAAAAAGCCCTCCGAACGGTTAAGTGCGGAGGGCTTTTTTAATGCTTAAGTTTTTAAAGCACTACGAAGCCCTCGCGGGAATAATCACCACGATAATAATCAGGACTAGGTTAAGTGCGTTTGTAAGCATGTAATTAATACCAAATTTTGTTCAATTATCGCGAAGGTTATTCCTTCGCTCTCTTTTTATATTAGTACCGCGCTAGGCCCTTTAAGTCAACACCAAAGTTAATCTAACAAAAAGACTAAAAGGCAATTTATCAGGTTTTAAAATTCATTATACAAGCTAGTAGTGGTTTTTTTATGCTCTAATTTTATTCTCAGAAATTCACTATTCTTATATCCCTTATTTAAGGTTTGATTAATTTTTAAGAATATTTTTATAAATAAAATTATTTATAACCTTCAGGTAATGCGTAGGTTCTCTTAAGCGACTCTTAAGTGTTGTTGCATAGCATGGCGTTGTTATTTTAAACGAGCCTAAATATGAACGTAATTAGTCAAACACCAGCACAAAAAAAGCCAAATCGTAGTAAACGGTTTTACATTCACTGTAGTGCAAATGCCTTTGTAGTGATGATTGCCTGTTATTACTGTTTAGTTATAAACATTCCTTTTATTCAAGGTTCGTTTAGCGCCATAACCTCTCTTGCATCTTTTTCATGGCTATTTTTACTTTCAGTCCCGCTACTTTTGTTATGTCTTTTAATTATTTTCTTTTCGATAGTGTCGGTTAGATGGTTATTAAAACCAGTTAACTATCTTTTACTGATAATTTCTAGCGCCGTGCTTTACGGCTCATTAAATTACGGTGTTGTGTTTGACTATTCAATGATTCAAAACACGTTCGAAACAGATTCAAGCGAAGCGCTGAGCTATTTAAACCCGCAGCTCATAGCCTTTTTACTACTTTTTTGTGCGCTACCTGTTTTTATATTAAGCAAAGTAAAAATACACTTTACTCGCCCTCATCAAGAAGCGATTAGCCGCATAAAACTTATTATTGCCTGCTTAACGCTAATTGCTTTAGTGGTCGCTAACTTTTACGCCGATTACGCAGCCACTGGACGTAACAACCGCATTTTGAAAAAAGAAATTATTCCGTTTCAGTATCTCTCTAGCGGTTATAAATATATGCGCGATCAACTGCTGTACACCAATATAGAATTTAAAAACATAGATGCAGCACCCACCCTAATTGCGCCTAATACCACCAGCGTAACAGTTATAGTTGTTGGCGAAACCGCACGAGCAGAAAACTTTGCTTACCAAGGTTATAAGCGCAACACAAATTCTTACACACAAAAGTACAATGTGACGTATTTCAATAATGTGGCGTCTTGTGGCACCGCTACTGCTGTGTCTGTGCCGTGTATGTTTTCACTGCAAACACCAGATAACTTTGATCGATTAGCAGCCGACAACCAACAAAACCTGATTGATTTAGCACAACAAGCTGGCAGCGACGTACTGTGGGTTGATAACAACAGCGGCTGTAAAAACGTATGCACCCGTGTTGTTAACATTGATATCCCAACCACCCCATCAGCGCTTTGCGATGGGAAATATTGTTTTGATGAAGCACTTATTGCTCCACTTAAGCGCAAACTCGCTAATTTAAGCCAAGCTAACACCGTTATCGTCCTACATATGATGGGCTCACACGGGCCAACTTACTTTAAACGCTACCCAGATAAATTTAAGCAATTTACGCCTACGTGCGATAGAAGCGACATTCAAAACTGCTCACTCGATGAATTAGTTAATACCTACGACAACACAATTGCGTACAGCGACTTTGTTAACGCTCAAGTAATTGAGCAATTAAAAGCACTACCAAACAACATAGATAAACAGTTTTTATATGTCTCTGATCATGGTGAATCACTTGGCGAAGGTGGGGCTTATTTACATGGTTTTCCGTATAGCTTTGCACCTAGCACACAAACGCACGTTCCTCTTTATATATGGGCTGATGAGCATAATCAGCGCATTACTAATACCTGTTTAGCTAATTTAGACACCACTGCTGCACGCTCACACAACAATATTTTTCACACCCTTTTAAATTTAATTGGCATTAAAAGCAAAACGTATCAGGCATCGCTCGATTTACTTGCTAGCTGCCAAACAACACCAAGCGAAATACAATTATGAGCAATAAAACTGTTATAAAACGCCAAGGCTTAATGCGCCTTATTTTTACCTTAAGCCATTCTTTTAACGGCTTAAAATGGATGAGTCGATTTGAAGCGGCGTTTCAACAAGAGTTAGCAATGTTTTCGTTACTCGGTGTGTTTGTGTGGCTACAAGAAATTGCACTAAGGGATAAATTACTGCTTGTCGCCAGCCTGCTTTTTGTATTATTTGCTGAGCTGGTAAATACGGCAGTTGAGGTTGTAGTTGATAGAATTGGCAGTGAATACCATGAGCTTTCAGGGCTCGCTAAAGATATTGCCTCTGCAAGCGTGTTTATAGCTATGCTAATTGCCGCACTTATTTGGTGGGCTGTGTTATGGGCATAAAGCTAACTTTTATACCTAAAATAACGAGGCTAATATTTAAAGTAATACCTAAAATACAAAATGCACTTGGCCCTGTATGGATTTTTGTTGTATTTGCTGTTTTAGCACTTAGTTTTTTAACACTTGCTCGCTTTGGTTTAAGTGTATGGCAAGGGGAGCGTGTATTTGGATCGCATGCGTGGTTGTCTATATTTATAGGTGGTTTAAGAGTTGATATAGCCACTTTAAGCTACATTATTATGCCCGCATTACTACTTACCTTACTGATGCAAAGCGTAGGTTGGCAAAATAAAGTACGCGGCCTAATTAAAATTTACTTAGTGGGGATGTCTGCTTTACTCGTTTTTTTTGAAGTGATTACGCCTACGTTTATAAACGAGTACGACTTGCGCCCTAACCGCTTATTTATAGAATATTTAATTTACCCTAAAGAAGTCTCAAAAATGATTTTTTCAGGCTATAAGTTAGAAGTATTTATTGCTGTTATAGCACTTGTTTTAAGCTGTAAATTTGCAAGCAAAATATTTAGCAATCAATGGCAAAGTAAGTCATCACTAACAGGCTTAAACCAATCAATTTTAGCGCTTGTTTTAGTATGCTTAACTATTTTGGGCGCGCGTAACTCATTAGGGCACAGACCACTTAACCCCGCCATGGTCTCGTTCTCTACTGATCACTTACTTAACGACTTAACTCTTAACTCACTTTATAGCGTCGCATTTGCAGTAAAGCAACTCTCTAACGAGCAATCAAGCCAAGACTATTACGGTAAAATGCCCACCGATGAATTACTTAGTATTGTGCGTAGTAACATGCAAAATACGCAGGCTGCATTTAATGATGCAACCGCCCCCACAAAAACGTTTCATGCAGCAAGTAATATAGATAAGCAAAAAAACCTAGTCATTATTTTACAAGAAAGTTTAGGCGCTCGTTATGTAGGAACACTTGGCGGTTTACCGCTTACACCTAATATTGATGCACTTTATAAACAAGGCTGGGGATTTGATAATTTATACGCAACAGGTACACGCTCTGTTCGTGGTATTGAGGCGGTAATTACAGGATTTACACCAACACCTTCGCGTGCGGTTGTTAAGCTTGATAAATCACAACGTGATTTTTTTACCATTGCTGATTTTTTAGCAAAGCAAAATTACAACACACAGTTTATTTATGGTGGCGAAAGCCATTTTGATAACATGCGCAGCTTCTTTTTAGGCAATGGTTTTAAAAGTATCGTAGATACAAATAACTTTAAAAAAATAGACTTTAATGGCTCGTGGGGCGCATCAGACGAAGACTTGTACGACCAAGCCGACATAGAACTTACTAAGCTTAAAAATCAAAACAAACCCTTTTTTAGCCTTATATTCTCAAGCTCTAATCATAGCCCGTATGACTTTCCTGACGATAAAATAACGCTGTACGACAAACAAAAACAAACTCGTAATAATGCAGCAAAGTATGCAGATTACGCGCTGGGCACCTTTATCAAAAAAGCCAAGAAATCGAGCTACTGGGACGATACCGTGTTTATAGTTATTGCCGATCACGACTCACGCGTATCGGGTTCTAATTTAGTACCAGTTGATCACTTTAAAATTCCGGCCGTTATTTTTGGTAAAGGTATTACCCATAAACGAGATAGCCAACTAGCCAGCCAGATAGATATTCCTGTGACTCTACTGTCTTTGATTGGCGCAAGTGGTAAGCACCCTATGATAGGCCATGATTTATCAAAGCCAATTAGCGACAACAAACAACGCGCAATGATGCAATACGACAAAAACTTTGCCTACATGCACGATAATAAAGTGGTGGTGTTACAACCACAAAAACCAGCAACCACCTATACGTATAGCAATAACCAGCTTGTGCCATGTGAAAACGATGAGCAATTAGTAAAAAAAGCCCTAGCCCATGCGAACTTGGGTAATTTAGCCTACACAAATGGTTGGTACCATTAGTTCTTATTCTTGCAGTGACTTGATAATAAAGCCTTGTTAAAGTAACAAGGCTATTTTTATAAACCGAGTAAACATGAAAATCCTCGTTATTGAAGACTCTGAAGCACTAAGACGCAGCTTGCAAGTTGGCCTTAGCAACCTTGGTTTTACCGTAGATGAAACAGGTGATGGCTCAGAAGGGTTGAGTATGGCACTCAGTGGAAACTACGACCTCCTCGTACTTGATTTAATGCTACCGAGCGTTGATGGCATGAGTATTTTACAAGCACTGCGCAGCAGTAATAGCCAAAGCCGTGTGCTAATTTTATCGGCACGAAGTGAGCCTCAAGATAAAATTAGCGGCCTTATGAAAGGCGCTGACGATTATTTAACTAAGCCATTTTCGTTTGAAGAACTCCATGCTCGTGTCCTTGCATTACTTCGTCGCGGTTCACTGCAAAACCAACAAAATACCCTTACCGTAGGTGATTGCGTATTAGATCTGTCACTTAAAACTCTTCACTACAAGCAACATGCCATTGAGCTCACGCGTAATGAATACAAAATAATAGAATGCTTATTTAACGCCCCAGAGCGAGTATTAGGGCTCGAGCTTATAAGTGAAGCCGTGGTAGGCCAGTTTGATATGCTCTCTAAAAATGCGCTTGAAGCACACATCTCAACCATACGTAAAAAAGTAAGACAGTTTAATGGCGAGCTCCCGATAAAAAACAAACGTGGATTTGGTTATGTCGCAACAACAAAATAAAAGTCACTCAATAAAGCGTAAACTCGTTAATAATATTAGCGCTGTGATCTCAGTTATTTTATTCACCATATTTTTAACCGTTGATTTAAGTGTTGATACTTGGGTGGAAGATCAGTTCAATCAGTCTTTAACTAACAAAGCTAACTACTTAAAAACCTTAGTTGAAGATGACAACAACGTGGTTGAATTTGATTTTGCTGGTGAGTTTATGTCGGAGTATGAAGCAGCCGATGCCACGGAGTTTTACCAATTATGGCATGGCCGTGATGTGTTTGAACGCTCGGACTCATTAGCGCTTTATGAAAATGCTAACCTACCTTTTTTAGAAATGCCGATAAACGAATCTAAAATTATAGATTACGAGCTTCCTAACGGGCGTGATGGCCGCGCACTTATAAGTCACTTTGTAGCCCAAAAAGACGATAGAAACCCCACTCACTCTGCTGTTTTTAATACCATGACGCTTGCAATCGCAGCGCCGACAGCCGAACTTAATAAAGTACTGATTATTATTGATGTGGTCTTTATTTTAACCTGTGTACTTGGTGTGTTTGGTGTGCGCTATTTAGTGACACGTATTGTAAATAAAGGCCTGCACCCGCTACACAACTTAAACGACCAAATTAAGTTACTCGATATTACCGGTGTTGCGCAAACAATAGAAAGCGACTTTAAAGTAGAAGAAATAGAACCTATACGTAACGAGCTAAATAAGTTTATTACCGTTAATCAGCAACTCTATAGTAATGAAAAACGCCTAACAAGCGACATTGCACACGAGCTTAAAACCCCAATAGCTGAACTCATAAGCCTCTCAGAGGTGGCTATTCGCTACCCTGACGATAAACGCATTAGCGACACCTATACCAGTGATGTGCTTAATATTTCACAGCGTATGAAAACGATTGTTAGCAACCTATTACTGTTGCAGCGCTCAAGTAGCAGTGCAATGCAATTAAATGCACAAAATATCATTCTAAATAACCTAGTAAATCAAATTGTTGATGAGCTGACCTTTAAGCACCCAAGTATTAAAGCGCGTTTAAATAATGAGATAACTGACGAGTTTACACTTAATGCTGACGAATTTAGTTTAAATACCATTTTATGTAACTTAATCGATAACGCACTATTTTATGGACTCCCTGAGGCACCAATTAAATTAACTGCCGTAAATAACAGCACAAACATGAACATCTCTGTTAGTAACAAAGTAAATAAACCACTAAGTAGTGAACAGCTCACTGCTATTTTTGACCCGCTCTATCAGCTAGATTCATCTAGAACTAATAACCAGCGCCATGGTTTAGGATTATCAATTGTACAGAGCTTATGTAACTTAAATGGCTTTACTATCACGGCCAGTAATACCGAAAACAATACGTTAACGTTTATATTAACGTTACCTCTGAAGTAAATTTAGGTTAGTATTTACACTACTAACCTTCGAGATTTTAAGGACAAACCATGAATGCTCTTACCCGTGTTAGCCACTTTTTTATTGTGGCATTACTTATAACATTTAGCCTTAACAGCTATGCAGCTCCTGCCATATACAAGATAGAAAAAAATGGCGTTAGCTCTTACTTATTTGGCACCGTACACGTTGGTGATGCCAGCATGAAAGGCTTACCTAAAAATGTAACCGATGCAATTAGTGCAAGCAAAGAAGTGATTGTTGAAGTTGATATAAGCAAACTTACACCACTTGAAATGCAACAGCGCTCAATGCCATTTATGATGCTAAGTGACGGTAAAACATTACAAACTGAGCTTTCAAAGCAAAATTATACCAAGCTAAAAAATTACTTTGCTAAAAAGTCGATTGATATTGCTATGTTTAATGGCTTAAAGCCTTGGGCTGTTATGGTGACTATGATGCAAATTGAATTTCAAAATGCAGGATATTCAGATAAAACCGGCATAGACAAGCAAGTACTTGCTTACGCTAAAGAACATAAAATAAAAATTGGTGAGCTTGAAACTCTAGAGCAACAACTGCAAATGTTTGATGGCATGGCGCTATTAAGCAATGAAATGATTGAAGAAACATTTGAGCAACTC
This sequence comes from Pseudoalteromonas sp. SA25, assembly GCF_011378705.1. Classification (NCBI taxonomy): domain Bacteria; kingdom Pseudomonadati; phylum Pseudomonadota; class Gammaproteobacteria; order Alteromonadales; family Pseudoalteromonadaceae; genus Pseudoalteromonas; species Pseudoalteromonas sp. SA25. The sequence continues at coordinate 329,065 of NZ_WTKV01000001.1, forward strand.
AGCGATATTAATACTTACTTTATCAAATTAGTTAATGCCTGGAAAAACGGTGACATGGATACACTAACCGATTACTACAACATGAGTTTTGATGACAGTAATTATGGTGAAATTAGCGAGCAAGTAATGCTAACTAACCGCAATAATAATTGGGTTAAACAACTCACACCGCGTTTAGCAAACGAGCAACTATTTATTGCCGTAGGCGCTCTGCATTTACCTGAAAAACACGGTTTACTTAAACAGCTACGAGATAAAGGCTTTAGCGTTACTCGTCTTTAAAATAAAAATGGGTTGAGTGATTTTTCGCTCAACCTTTCTCTGAGTTTTTAATTAAAGTCTTCCATTTTTAAGTAATTCTCTATTCCTTTAATTTTGTCTGCCGCATGATGATTTACATAAATCACAGTACTTGTATTGGCAGCACAAATTTTCTCTATTAGTAGCAGTACACGCTGTCTGTTTGCTTCATCTAAGCCTAAGCAAGGTTCATCTAAAATAAGTAACGTTGGATGCTTTACCATAGCCCGCACAATTAATAACATACGCTGATCGCCGTACGAAAGCTGGGTGAATGAGGTGTTTTGCTTGTCACTTAAACCAATAAATGCCAGCCACTGTTGAGCAATATTAACTTGTGCGTCGCTCGGCTTTTGATATAAACCTATGCTGTCATAAAAACCAGATATAACAGTATTTAAAGCCGATATACTTACGCGATAATCCATATGTAGCGCGTTAGATATAAAACCAATATGCTGTTTTATATCCCAAATACTCTCCCCGGTTCCGCGTTTAAAACCGAACACTTCAATGTCATTGTTATAACACTGTGGGTTATCACCTGTTATTAAATTTAATAGGCATGTTTTACCTGAACCGTTCGCTCCAGTAAGCTGCCAATGCTGATGCTTTTTTATAGTCCAATTGAGATTTTTGAATATGCTTACGTCACTATAACTAACTTTAGCATTACTCAATTTAACTAAGGTATTACCAGTGAATGTCTTTTGCTCTTGTTTGGTATCAGGAGATGGCACATCCAATGAAGTATGCTCTAAATGAAGTAGTTTTAGTAAGTCACTTAATTGCTCACTACTTGGCTTTGCTAAAGTATGTAACAAGCAGCCTTGGTTTACATAACCATAGTGAGTAATGAATGAAGGGATTTCGTCTAAGCGGTTTAGCACAAAAACAAAAGTAATCGTGTGGCTAAGCTCTATGAGTATTTTATTAAGTTGCTGGCAAGATTGTACGTCGAGTCCATCAAATGGCTCGTCAAGCACGACTAGCTCACTATGGGAGCTGAGTGCTTTAATAAGTAGGAGTTTACGAGTTTCACCCGTTGAAAGATCTCTAAAATGCCTGTTTAGTAATGAGCTAAATTTAAATAATTTTATTAGCTGCGCTAATAACTCACCATTATTACTATGCTCTGTAAAAATAAGGTCTTGAACGAGGCTATGCTTTTCGTGCTCTAATTCTTGGGCCAGTAACTGTTTATGCGAATCTGAAGACACGAGCATAAGTTTATTAATACTACTTATACGCTTACCACTTTCGCACTTAGCTTCACCAACTAACGCAGCTGTCAGTGCAGATTTACCGGCTCCATTAGCACCTAGAAGCAGCCAATGTTCTGCTAGATTCACTTGCCAATCTAGGTTGCATATGTCGTAACGACTTTTGCCTTGTCCTTGTAAGTAACCATTAAATTGCTCAAGCGTAATTGACTGCACTAACTTTTCCTAATAAACCTTAAAACAGCAAGTTAACGCATATTAAAAGAGCTTAGCAAGCTTGTTATCTGCAAAATTAATTTATTTCACTAGGGCGTATTGTTCTTTGTGGATTGAAATTTGTTCAATCTAGGGGCGATTAAATCGCGGCGCGAGGTTTGTAACCTAGTGAGCTCGATAACTGCTCCTGCGTTATTCTAATGGCTTACATCCATGTAAGAATAAGTCAAAACCGAGTAAAGCTTCCGCGTCCTGCTCACGCCCCTTACCTACATCCATGTAGGCAACAAAGAGTTAATCGTCCCTAGAAAGAACCCAATGGGCAGCGCATGTTTGGTATTTATGCTGCGTTATCGCCTATTTATGGGGAATAACCACACTACATAGGCTCTGCCTTGCCTAAAAACCAAGCATACTGCTGCAAATTCAACTACCAAAGATCAACACGCCCTAGCAACGCTAATACTATTTAATGCGTCTTTAATTGCTTGCTGACTTATTGGTTTATGAATATGAAGGTTAGCCCCGTATTTATAAGCTCGCTCTATATCATTTTGTGAAGTATTTGCTGTTATAACAATAATTGGCATTACTTTATTAAGATCAGAGCGTATTTTTTTAATCGCCTCAAACCCATCCATTACTGGCATATTTAAGTCCATAAAAATAATATCGTATTGATTTTCACTCACCATATCGCACGCGACTTTGCCGTTTTCAGCGCAATCATAGCTTAAACCTAATAAGCTAAGTATGCGGGTCAGTAATATAGTATTTAATGGGTTGTCTTCAACGACTAAACACTTTAGTTTGTCATTTATTTTACGAGGGTTTGGGAGAGCTTTACTGGCAATTATTGGTAAGTGCAAAGATACCAGCGCCCCATGGGCTTCATTATTTTTGAAGGTAATTTCACCGTGCAACGCCTTTACAACATACTGAACCCGAGTGAGACCTGTTCTTAATCCTTGAAAATGGTTTGTTTGTTTAAATGAGTCAAATTCAAGATCAGTAATCTCTTTCGAAAAACCACAACCAGTATCACTTACAGTTACACAAAGTTCATTATTAAAAAGCTTTGCAGAGACAGTAATTTCACCCTCTGTCGTAAACTTAATAGCGTTACTGATTAATTCTGTAAGCGTATGCTGCAAACGTTGATGATCCAATTTACATACACAATTTAATGATTCATCTAAACAACTAACTAGTTTTAGGCCTTTTTGCTGACAAGCATGCTCGTAAGCCATTAGTACTTTATTACACGACTCTAGAAGGTTTTCATTTTTAAATTGCGGTACCCACTTACCTGTACTTAAAGCTTGCAAGTCCTGCAGTTCATCTAATATAGCTATTAACCTAAGTGCGCAGTAATTAGCTTGGGTTTTAACGCTTTGCTGCGTATCAGAAACCTTTAACTCCTCAATAGACGTAATAAGACCCTGTAAAGGAGTTCTAAATTCGTGACTTGCTCTGGCAATAAAATGCTCTTTATTTTGACTCACTTGTTGAGCGAACTCTTTTTGCTTTTGGTATTTAGACAATGCGTTACCTATTTCTTTTTCCATTGGCATAAATACAAACCTTAACTCTACAAGAAGTAAAAACATCGCCATAAGCCAAAATAATAATTCAAGGTTAGATACCCAGTTCAATTTTTGGACAGCTTGCTCTTCAAATAAATTCACTGCATGATCTAGTTGCTTTAATAGCTCTTCAACCTCAGTTACAGAGAATATACGCTTATCTACTTGGCCTTGTTGATAAAGCAAATTTTCCGCTTGCTGGATATATGTTGCAACTTGGGAATCTAGTTTATGAGGAGCTAACGTATATAGCTTAATAAGTTTAGGTGTAAGGTACTGATACTCTCCATTAGCATTTTTTGAAAGTAAGTAATTATGAGTTTTTTTGAATGATACGACTGATGCTTTTAACGCTTTAGTATGCTCAGAAATATTTGTTGCCGATAATAATAACTCATTACTATGCCAAGCTATTTTTTGAGAAAGCATTCTCTGCTTACCAGCCATATTTATTATTTTTGCGTCATATTTTTGCACCGAAAAATAATACTGCATAAGTGATGCTGATGTGCTTATTAATAGTGCTATTGCTATTAATGCCCATCGGTAACGAGTACGGATATTCGCGACAACTTTAAACATACTAAGCCCTGTTTTTGTTTTAAGTGTAGCTCAATTTTTTAGAACTAATAAGCAGCTTAAATAATGATTATTAAATAAAAAAGCCCAACTAAAAAGTTGGGCTAATAAAATAAAACTATTTAACTATCTATTTTCTAAACGGTTATAGTCGAACATTCCATATTCTATCCCACGATATTTTTTAGCTGTATCGTGCAATATATCGCTGTATTGCCAAAACTGTGGATGAGTACGTCGAATACCAAACTTAGATTTCAATGCACCATAATCAGCTTCTATTTGCATCATAGGCAATTGCTCGGCAAAAGCATTTACTTGCTGCTCGTTATTTAAATACCAAATAGCTGCTGGATAATCTCCGATAAACCCAGGAACAATAGTCGCGGTATCTTCATCATAAGCACGTTGGCCATCTTCGTTTAATAAACTAGATATATTGTAGTGCGCATTATGATGAATAATAGTGTAGCCCTTATGGCTATTATCTTCTTGCTTTACAAGTATAAAAGAAAGCTGAGGTAATAAGTTAACCGCTTTTGCTGGCATTTCACTTATTACATTTAACGGCTTTGCCACTTCAGTGTAGTTGTATTTTTCACTTAAAACTGGCGCTAAGGCTTCTTTCATCAAGGTATATAGTTCATGCTGTGGATCATCAGTTTCATAGTTAATACCACTGGGCTGGCTAAATTCTCGGTTACTTTTAAAGAACTTAGATAAGTCAGGTGGTGAATTACGATACCACTGCTTTTTGATTTGATTACGCTTGTGCTCAGGTAATAGAGCTAAAAAGTTTTGCTCTCCCTCTAAACGTAAAAAATCCATATATAAACGTGTAACCAATTGATGGCCTATATTTCCGTATACATCAAAGCCTGCCACAAGCAAATAATGAATACGTTCAAATAACGCATAATCAAGTATCCACGTGGTTTTAGGCTCTTGACCAATAAAACCTTTAACAACAGTTGCACTATCAAAATGGCGGAAAATAGTCAGCGCAGCATTTTTATTATGCCCATCACCTTTCCAAAGCAAGTCAGTTGTAAGATGCTCGCCACCTTTGAACATTTCGTTTGCAAGCTCAACTTTTGCCTGTAAATATTTTTTCTCACGAACTGAATATTTAACCCAGCTAGAAATAGGTAACGCATTACTTTCCTCTGCGGCAGGAAGTTCTAGAGCTTCTTCATGTTGCATTAGCATTTCCCCTACAGCAGGAGTCGCAACCTTATCAGGATCAGCAAATGCCACCCAAAAGTGATCATTTATAACATTTAAAGCAATCTGACCACGACAAACAGGCCCTTTTATAAAGCCCATAATAATTAACTCTGCTTCATCAAGCATAAATTGATATTTAGAATTAATAGGAATAACTTCAAAAGTTTTAAATGGGTTAGATGCTGACTTAGGCTCATAACTCGGCATTTGCGTAACTGTATAATCTGGCGCAATAAACTGCTCGTACAAACGCAGTAATTTAGTTTCATTAAGCTCAAGTGGTAAATGCGTTTTAGAAAGTATGGTTGTACGCTCTTGCATAAAACGATAATAAACACGGCTAACTTTAGGGTCATCGTATGGACGACGCGTATTAATTAACTTTATTTCCTCACCAGGAGGCGTACTTGAGCGAACTAGTTTAAAAAAGCTTTGTGGGTTCTCTGACGTAAAATAAATATGTGCTAAAAACCAATGTTCATAAATATAACGTGCTGATAACTGATACTTTAAGTTATCTTGATTTAAAAATGCTTCCCAGCCCTTTATTTTATTCTGATCATACTTACTTGGTGGCTCAATATGTGACATTTTACCGCCATTTTTAAGCCAGTTCTGTAAATGATTAAACTCTTCGCGCGAAACCCCAGGTAAACCATAAGGCATACCGCCATGAGGTTGCTCGTCAGCTAATCGGTCAAACTCCCCCATTGTTGCACAGGTTTGCGAACGCCCTAATGAAAAATCAAATTCATCATCTAGCACTTCATTAGTTGGTAATTCATAGCTTTGCTTTAACACTAAACTATTAAATAACACACTGCCCGCTAAGTTTGCTTCTTCACTTTGTACGCGCTCATTTAGCACTGGCGTAAAGTTTTTTTCTCGCCATTGCTGTGTATTGGTTGCATCAAACAATAAACGGCTTGGGGTCGTTGCCAATAAACGAGTTCCATCGTAAACGAGCTCTTTACTCAAACCTCGATCAATACCTTCAGGGGATGAGAGCTTAAGCTGGCAAGGTGCATCGTAACAACCATGGCAAACGACGCAGCGGGTATCGAGTACTGGTTTTACGTTTTGTAAAAAATCAGCTCCAGCAAGGGTAGAATGTGGAACGATACGTTCTTGCGCTTGTTCAGGGCCAAATAAATCATCGTAATGTGCATTACCTAAGTAAGCACAACCACTAAGGATAATTAATACAAATGTACTTATTATTATTTTTTTCATTCGTCCTCGTCACCTAAATCGAAGGTAGGCATCATATCCATTTGAGGAGAAACGAATGTTTTTTGACCTTCAGTATTCAAAACAATACTTAAAAGAGGCCCATGCGTTAATGTTATCTGCGCATCATGCTCTTGCTCTAATATACTTAAATACAGAGAATCAGTTATAAGCAACTCATAACCGCTAACGGTAATAGCTACACTGCTATCTTCACTTGGATTTTGGCAAATTTGAGCAAGTAACTCATCATCAAGTCCAATTGATATTTCAAAATCAGGCTGCTCTAAATCTCTATCACTTAATGATTCATCTAATAGAAATAAAGGAAGGGTTAAATTGCTATCTTGTTCAAATTCCATTGCGTTCTCTGCACTTTCTGACGATTTAATTGGCGAGTATTATAACAAACTAGCGAGTAAATTAACGCTAAAGCTAATGTAACTGTTTAAACGTCATCTATAACAGATTCGATCACCGAAAATACAGCACCTTGAGGGTCGCATATAACACTAAAACGACCAACATCGGGGATATCTGTTACAGGAACACATACTTGTCCACCTAGGCTAGCGGCTTTATTTACTGCTGTATCGCAGCTCTGTACTGCAAAATAAATCATCCAATGAGCAGGAATATCTTCAGGCCAGTCGCTTGTCATCTCAAGCATACCGGCAATTGGCTGTCCATCAACCAAAAATAAAGTGTAGTTCATACCTTCCATTGGCTTTATTTCACTTTCCCAGCCTAGTAAAGCACAGTAAAAGTCTCTACTTACTTTACTATTTCTGGTTGCTAACTCATGCCAATAAGGCGTGTTTAATTCACCTAAGTGCTTACAACCTCTATGCTCATTCCCCTGCCATAGTGCAACAGTGGCACCTACAGGATCTTTTAGCATCAACATTCGCCCTGCATTCATAACATCATGAGGACCGGCAATAACTTCAGCACCTAGTTCTTTAGCTTTTAGCGCACAATCGTCAACATTATCGACGGCAATGTAAGCCAACCAATGACTTGGTATCTTTGCATTAATTTGCTCCTCAGGCATTTCGTACATAGCGGCTATATCATCACCTTGCTTTTGTAGCATCGTGTAATATATTTCCTCCCCAATAGGTTGATCGTCATACCCCCAATCAAATAATGATGTATAAAACGTCTTACCTTCTTTCCAATTGTGTGTACAAAGTTCTGACCAACAAAAAATGCCATGTGGATGATTATCAATTTCACTCATTATTTAACCCTTATTATTCTATTTTTATCTAAACGAGCTCTGTCACATTTTATAAACTACATAATTGAACAGATCATAAATTGAGATTAGAGCAATAACAAAGCGGAGTCGATAAAAGAAGGGCAAAAATTCGTTATTCAGTTGTTTCATATATGAGGTTTTTAACGCAGTTAGCGTCAGATTTAATCCCTCAAATTGATTAAATATTATTGCTGATCGATATAAATTATTTACTAAGAAGTCCTTCGCTCTAGAGGAATCCCTGAATCACTTTTTTGCAGACGTAAAAAAGCCCGAATCATTAGATTCAGACGCTCTACAATATAAAGTCGGTACGCTACGCAGTATATCAGCGTCGGGAGTCGCTATGCTCGCCCGCCCTACGTGATGGGTGTTGATGTAGTGTGCATTAATTGCGCGCATTTCACTTTTCTGCAGACGTAAAAAAGCCCGAATCGTTAGATTCGGGCTTTCTACAATTTGAAGCCTGGTAATGTCCTACTTTCACATAGCAAATGCTACACTATCATCGGCGCTGTTTCGTTTCACTACTGAGTTCGGCATGGAATCAGGTGGGTCCAAAACGCTATTGTCACCAAGCAAATTTGGGCGTTAATTCGTATCGCTACGCACTAACTGAATTTGGAAAATATCTGATAATATTTTTTAAGTCTTTCTTAAGTAATATCTACTTTAGTCATATTAACTTCTTCGCTTGTTTCACTATCACATAAAACGCGTTTGGCGTTGTATGGTTAAGCCTCACGGGTAATTAGTACAAGTTA